>DDFD01000020.1 GCA_002337005.1 Flavobacteriales bacterium UBA1937
ATGCGCCGCTTTTTTTATTCCTAATTTTTAAAAAGAATATTTATAGTTAAATAAATCCTAAGCTTTCTTAGGATGCTTTATTTTTTAAAAACAAAACTGTATTTTTGAAGTTTAATTCTAGGAATGTCAGATATTATTCAACTTTTACCGGATCACGTTGCTAATCAGATTGCTGCAGGAGAAGTGGTGCAAAGACCAGCTTCTATTGTTAAGGAATTGCTAGAAAATGCTATAGATGCAGGAGCTACCAAAATAGAATTGATTGTAGAAGAAGCAGGCAGAAATCTTGTGAGAGTGGTAGACAACGGAAGCGGAATGTCTGAAACAGACGCTAGAATGGCTTTCGAAAGACACGCTACTTCTAAAATTAGAAGCACCGAAGATATTTTCCATATTGCAACCAAGGGTTTCCGTGGTGAAGCGTTGGCTTCCATAGCTGCGGTAGCACAAGTAGAACTTAAAACCAAGAAAAAAGACACCGATGTAGGCTCTGTAATTTATATAGAAGGTGGTGAATTACAATTTCAAGAACCTGTACAAACTGCTGAAGGTTCTGTTTTTTCGGTGAAAAATTTGTTTTACAACGTTCCTGCCAGAAGAAAATTTCTGAAATCTAATAATATCGAATTTCGCCATATTATTGATGAATTTCAGAGAGTTGCATTGGCGCACGAAGCCTTAGAGTTTTCTCTATATCATAATGATGAGGTGATTTTTAACCTTAGAAAAGGAAGCCAAATGCAGCGTATAGTTGATATTTTTGGCAGAAAACTGCAACCGCTTTTGGTTCCTATTAAAGAAGATCTAGGTTGGGTACAATTGCACGGTTTCGTAGGCAAACCAGAAGCAGCAAAAAAAACCAGAGGCGAACAATTTTTCTTTGTTAATGGGAGATTTTTTAGAAGCCCATACCTTAGCAGAGCAGTTCAGGAAGCTTTTGAAGGTCTTTTGATGGCGAATTATACGCCTAGTTTTTTCTTGTATTTAGATTTAGACCCAGAAAAAATAGATGTCAATATTCACCCTCAGAAAACAGAAGTAAAATTCGAAGACGAAAATCTTATTTTTGCTTTGGTGCGTTCTACCATCAAAAAATCTCTAGGAATTTATAATGTAGCACCAAGTTTGGATTTTGATAGAAACGAAAAAATGGATTCTTTCTTTCCGTCGAAACCAGATGCTGCCAGAAATTATAACGCCTCTAGCATTAATGTAGATAGAAATTACAATCCTTTTACAGAAGCTACTCCTTCTAGAATTAATGAAACGGCAATGGTGAATCTTACCGAAATGTATGGACAAAATATTTCAGCAGCACCATCCAAAATTAATCTTTTCGAAGATGAAGAAGATGAACTAGAAGAAGATTTATTAAGGTTGCCAAACGGTTATTGGATTTTTAATAAAGAAGATAAAACACTATTGCTGGATTTGGGTAGAATTCATCAGATTGTTTTGTCTGAAAAAAGAAAAATCAAAACAAAAAGTAGAAATAGCCAAAGTTTACTTTTCTCTTTGGAATACCATTTGAATGAAATAGAAAAAAATAAATACCGTTCTATTAAAAAATATCTCCCAGATTTGGGATTTGATATGGTTTTGGCAGAAGACAATGTATTGAGAATAAATGCAGTACCAGAAGATTTGAAAGAGTCTCAAGTGATTAAATTTTTAGAAAACCTTTTTGAAATTTTAGATTATAAAACCGAAGAAGAGTTCTTGGAAAATTATGATAATCAATGGATTAAAGTCAATGCAAAATCAAAATATGATTTTCTGTACAAGCCAGAAGTAGAAGAATTACTCAAGGAATTTATAAAATTAGGTTTCCCAGAATACACCCCGAAAGGAAATAAAACCTTTTTAGAAATCCCTGTAAACGAATTAATTAATAAGTTTTAAATAACTTCAAATTTTTATAATTTATGTTTGATAATCTTTTTAGAAACATTACACCCATTACGAAAAATATTATTATTTTGAATGTAATCGTGTTTATTCTTGCCAATACTGTTTTTCCTCAGGCTTATGAGTATTTGGTTGCTTATTTTCCTTTAGCTCCAGAATTTAAATCTTGGCAAATAATCACTCATATGTTTATGCATGACGGTATTTTGCACATTGTTTTTAATATGTTTGTTCTCGCAAGCTTTGGCCCTCTTTTAGAAAGATTTTTAGGAGATAA
Organism: Flavobacteriales bacterium UBA1937; assembly: GCA_002337005.1. Classification (GTDB taxonomy): domain Bacteria; phylum Bacteroidota; class Bacteroidia; order Flavobacteriales; family Weeksellaceae; genus Cloacibacterium. The sequence continues at coordinate 2,186 of DDFD01000020.1, forward strand.
GAAGTATATTTTGTTATATTTTTTATCAGGAATTGGAGCTTTTTTATTACAGAATTTATGGATTTATTATAAATATATTTCTTCTGGTGAAAATGTAAATATTGTTCTGCTAGGGGCATCTGGTGCAATTTTCGGTGTAGTTGCTGCTTTTACTGCGTTATATCCTGATGTAGAAATTCGAATGCTATTTGTTCCATTTCCATTAAAAGCAAAAGTTTTATTCATTATCACTATGCTAGGCTCGCTTTACTCTGGAGTTTCAGGAACAGGAGGAAATACTGCTTATTTCGCTCACATTGGTGGTGCTTTGGTTGGTTATATCTTAATTAAATTTTGGGGAAGAAACAGATACAGAATTAATTAAGAATGAAATTAGTAAAGATTGTTTTATTGATTGTACATTTAGGTATTCTCTCGCTCTTAGCAGGAACAATACTTAATGCATATATTTCGCCCAAAAGTTTTCCTTATTTTAATTTTTTATCATTAGGTTTTCCTTTCTTGATGATTTCTAATGTTTTACTTATTATTTTTTGGGTTTTTTCTTTCAAAAAAAGAGCAATTGTCTTTATAATCATTACAGTGTTCTTTTTAACCCCTATCAGAAGATGGATTAATTACTCTTCAAATACTGAAGCTAAAGAAAAAATAATCAACGTAATTACTTTTAATAATAAGAATAATGATTACGGAAAAGCTCGTATAGAAAGTTTTTTGGATTCTAAAAATGCAGATGTCATTATGCTGCAAGAAGCAGGCTATGGTAATAATAATGAACCGAAACTCAATCATTATGAACATCAGATTCATGGGTCTATTGTGAGTTTCTATACCAATCATAAGGTTCTAAAACAAGGAGATATAGACTTTTTAAGTAACGGTGAGGCAAAATATCTAGACGTAGAAATTGAGGGTGAAAAAATTAGATTTATCAATATTTATTTAGAACCGTTTCAGCTTCATAAAAGTATGGTAAAGCCATCTTCTAGCATTGAAGTGAATGAGGTGAAAGCAAAAGGTTTGGTAAGGAGATTTATTCCTGTTTTTAAAATTCATAGTGAGCAAGTAGATATTTTGAAGGAGTTTATACAACAATCTCCATATCCTGTAATTTTGGGTGGTGATTTTAATTCTGTTCCTAATTCTTATGAATATTATACCATAAACAGCCTTTTGAATGATGCCTTTTTAGAAGGAGGTTCTGGCAACGGAACTAGTTTCCACGATTATAAATTCCCCATCAGAATAGACTATCTCTTTACTTCTAAAGAAATAATTTGCCAAAAATATTCTATAGACAGAACCGAAAAAATGTCTGATCATTATCCTGTTTTAGCAGAATTTAGTTTTAAAAATTAAGAAAAGATGAAGCAGTTTTTTTACCTTATAATTTTAGTTGCATTAGCTTCTTGTAAGAAAGAGATTTCGCAAGAGGAAGCCATGTATTACAAAGAAGATAATACACCAATAGACACAACGGTGATAGATTCTGTAGTAGGCAAAGCGTCTTTTGATGCCATTAATTCAAGAATAGAAAATGCTAAAAAAGATTCTGTAAAAAAGCCCAAAAAGGATTCTGCAAAAACAACAGAACAAAAAATAGCAGATGCCAAAAAGAAACTGGAAGAAGCTAAGAAAAAAATAGAAAAGGACAAGAAACTAGAAGAGCAATCAGCCAAAGATAAATCCGAAAAAGAAAAACAGCAACAAGAGAAAAAAGTTGGTGAACTAATAGAAAACCCTGAAAATTAATTTTCAGGGTTTCAATTTATTTGAGGTTTATTTTTCAGAAAAATTACATTAGCATTCTTTGTGCTTTTTTTACACCTTCTGCCAGAGCGTCTATTTCTTCTAGCGTGTTAAAAACCGCAAAACTAGCTCTCACCGTTCCAGCTACATTGAAAAAATCCATAATAGGTTGTGTACAATGATGCCCTGTTCTCACCGCAATTCCTAGTTTATCCAGAATCATTCCTACATCCGAAGCAATACCTACACCTTCTATATTAAAAGAAACTACACCCGCTCTTTTTGCTTTTTCGCCATAGATTTTCAGTCCGTCTATTTCTAAAAGTCTTTTCTGAGCATATTCTAGAAGTGCGTTTTCGTGGTTTCTAATGTTTTCTATTCCTACTTTTTTCATAAAATCTACCGCAGCACCTAGAGCGATATTTCCACCTACATTAGGCGTTCCTGCTTCCAATTTAAAGGGCAAACCAGCGTAAGTAGTCTTCTCAAAACTGCAAGTTGCAATCATCTCTCCACCACCGTGGAATGGTTGCATTTTTTCTAAAATTTCTTCTTTTCCGTAGAGAATTCCTACGCCCATTGGTGCATACATTTTGTGCCCAGAAAACACAAAAAAATCACAATCAATTTTTTGTACATCAATCTCGAAATGAGGTACAGATTGCGCTCCATCTATTACCATCAATGCAGAAGAATGGGCTCTTACTTTTGCAATAATTTCTTCAATCGGATTAATAACGCCTAAAGCATTAGAAACCTGATTTACAGAAACTATTTTGGTTTTTTCTGAAAGATTTTGGTCAAGAAAATCAAGTTGTAAAATTCCGTTTTCATCTATCGGAATTACTTTCAGCTTGGCACCAGTTCTCTCGCAAAGCATCTGCCAAGGAACAATATTAGAATGATGCTCTAAATAAGAAATAATGATTTCATCATCTTTTTTTATGAAATCAGAGTTTCCCAAAGAATAAGCAATCAGATTAATTCCTTCGGTGGTTCCACGCGTGAAGATGACTTCGTAATCGTGTTTTGCATTGATAAAATGTTGAACTTTTTTTCTAGAATTCTCCATTTCTTCTGTTGCCAATTGAGACAAAGTGTGAATTCCTCGGTGCACATTGGCATTGATTTCTTCATAATATTTTTGCCAGGTTTCTAAAACAGAAATTGGTTTTTGAGAGGAAGCTGCATTGTCTAAATAAATTAATGGCTTGCCATTAACTTGCTGATTAAGAATAGGAAACTGACTGCGAATTTCTTTTATATCAAACATATTTATTCTTTCTTAATAATTAAAAACCACCCTAAAAATTGTTTAGAATGGTTCAAAATTACGGAATTATAATGTATTTTTATAATAATTTCTTCTATTGCTTTAATTGGCAAAAGTTTTCACGGCATTTTCTGCTAAAAATGCGGCTTGTGCAGACCTTCCTTTTTCGTCTTTTGCTTCGTTGTTAAACTTCCCAGTTCTTACTACGACCATATTTTTTTCTGGAATTACAATAATCAATTGGCTGGTAAAGCCCCAAAAATGATAATATGGATGAGGAGCATCTTGATTTACCCAAATTCCCAAACCGTAAACTCCACCAGAAAGTTGGCTAGGTGTAATCATTTTTTTAATATAAGAAGAATCAATAATTTGTTTTCCATTCCAGTTGCCTTCTTGCAAAAGCAATTGCCCAAGTTTGGCATAGTCTCTTGCAATGGCATTAATACAGCAAAACGTTTTTTCCATTCCCGGTTCATCGGTATTCCAATAGGCATCAGATTCCATACCTAGAGGTTTCCAAAATTTCTCTGAAGCATAAAAAGAAAGTGGTACTTTCACCGCTTTTCTGATTGCAAAGCCAAGCAATTGAGTAGCGCCACTTTGGTACTCAAATCTGGTGCCGGGTTTGGCTTCAAATTTTGGGTAGAGTAGCGCTTCTGCCATGTTTTTTCCGTAGTAAATTCTAGGGTTTTGTAGGAAAGGATTTTTATAGTTTTCGTCCCAATAATATCCTGCTTCCATGGCTGCTAAATCACGAAGTGTGAGATATTTTCCTAATTCGTCATTTTCAAATTGAGGAAAAAAATCAGAATAGAGTTCGTTTTCAGATTTTATTAATTTATCTTTTATGGCAGCTCCCATCAACATTACCGTGAAGGCTTTCGCCATAGAAAAAGAATTGGTTTTACTTTTAGCATTGTATTCTCCGAAATATTCTTCGTACAATAATTTTCCGTTTTTAATGACCAGAAATGAAGCAGAATTGGTGTTTTTTAGATTTTCTACTACATTTTTCGGTAAAATGGTTTGGTTGTAAAGACTATCTTTTTGCCAAGGCTGTGGTGTTCCTTTATTAATGTTTCGCGAAGGGAAATCTACTCCATCATCTATGGTGGCGCTGGTTTCACCTTTTAGATAGGTAAGTCTAATCGCATTAAATAAATGTTGATAATTAAATGCATAGGCTAGTACAATGAGCAATGCGATGAACATAAAAAAACCTTTAATTATTTTTTTGATGATTTTCATAAAAGATGATTTTACCAAAATTACTACTTTTTTCTATTTCATAAATTTAAGTAAAAAACTGATAAATGTCAATGAAATAAATCATATTGGGGTAAATGCCATAAAAACATATCTTGCCGATGTAAAAAACAAAAATAAAAACCCTATGAAAAAACTACTATTTTTAGGCAGCATGTTGTTTGCCTTAACTATCAATGCTCAGACTTGGCAGGTAAGATTAAGAGGTGTAAGTGTACAACCAAATGAAAAATCTGATGTAAGCGCAATTGGTGGAGATGTAAACATTTCTAACTCTTTTATCCCAGAATTAGACTTTACTTATTTCTTTAACAAAAATGTAGCTGCAGAATTAATTTTAGGAACTACTAAGCACAAAGAGGTAGATGAAAAATCAGCTCTTGGTGATGTAGATTTAGGAAGCGTATGGTTATTACCTCCTACACTTACTTTACAATATCATTTTTATCCTACTAAAACATTAAAACCATATGTAGGAGCAGGTCTTAATTACACTATTTTTTACGGAGTAAAATCTGGCGTAGTTAAAGATGTAGAATACAAAAATAACGTAGGATTTGCATTACAAGGCGGTGTAGATTATATGTTAAATGACAAGTATTTTTTAAATTTTGACATTAAAAAAGTATTCTTAAAAACAGACGTAGATGTAGATGCTTCTAATGTTGTACCTGGAGCTAACAGTGTTCCAGCAAAAGTAAATATCGATCCTCTTTTAATAGGATTTGGTATTGGTATGAAATTCTAATTTTTACCCATAAACTAAATTATTAAAGAAATCCCACGGAAATTATTTTCGTGGGATTTTGTTTATGAGATAGGTAAGTGTATTAAATTTTAGAAAGTAGCGTTCTAAAGTTTACTTTATCATCTATGATTTTTCTTAAATCTTCTATTTTCACTCTTTCTTGTTTCATGGTATCTCTTTCTCTTAGAGTTACTGTACCATCAGCTAGAGAATCGTGATCTACTGTAATACAAAACGGAGTTCCTATAGCGTCTTGTCTTCTGTAACGTTTACCGATGCTATCTTTTTCTTCCGAAATAATATTGAAATCATATTTCAAATCATTGAAGATTTTTTCTGCCAATTCTGGTAATCCATCTTTTTTTACCAAAGGTAAAATAGCAGCCTTCACTGGTGCTAAAGCTGGTGGAAGTGCCAAAACTACTCTTTCTGAACCATCTTCTAAAACCTCATTTTTTAGACAATGAGAGAATAATGCCAAAAACATTCTGTCTAGACCAATAGACGTTTCTACCACATAAGGAACATAGGTTTCATTTCTCTCAGGATCGAAATACTGCAATTTTCTACCTGAATATTTTTCGTGTGCACCTAAGTCAAAATCTGTTCTAGAGTGTATTCCTTCTAATTCTTTAAACCCAAATGGGAATTTAAATTCTATATCAGCAGCAGCATTAGCATAATGCGCCAGTTTTTCGTGGTCGTGGAAACGATAGTTTTCTTGCCCTAAACCAAGAGCCAAATGCCAGTTCAGACGTTTTTGTTTCCAGTTTTCATAGAAATCTAGTTCTGTTCCTGGTGGTACAAAGAATTGCATTTCCATCTGTTCGAATTCTCTCATTCGGAAGATAAATTGTCTTGCAACAATCTCATTTCTAAATGCTTTGCCAATTTGGGCAATCCCGAAAGGCAATTTATGTCTAGATGTTTTTTGTACGTTTAAGAAATTCACAAAAATACCTTGTGCCGTTTCTGGTCTTAGGTATAGATCCATTGCATTATCTGCGGAAGCACCTAATTTAGTTCCAAACATGAGATTAAATTGTCTCACATCCGTCCAGTTTCTAGAACCAGTATCAGGATCAGCAATTTCTAATTCTTCTATTAGTGCTTTTACATCTGCTAGATTTTCTGTTTCCAGAGATTTTGCCATTCTGCTAAGAATCGCATCTTTTCTTTCGTAATATTCTTTTACTTTTGGATTAGTAGCTATAAATTGGTCTTTATCAAAAGCATCTCCGAATCTTTTAGCAGCCTTGTCAATTTCTTTTTGCGCTTTATCTTCTAATTTTGCGCAGTAGTCTTCAATCAATACATCTGCTCTGAATCTTTTTTTAGAATCCTTATTGTCAATCAAAGGATCATTGAATGCATCTACGTGTCCTGAAGCCTTCCAAGTGGTTGGGTGCATCAGAATAGCAGCGTCTAACCCCACAATATTTTCGTTAAGCTGTACCATCGCTTTCCACCAATACTGCTTAATGTTATTTTTCAGTTCTGCACCGTTTTGTCCATAATCATATACCGCCGAAAGTCCATCATAGATTTCGGAACTAGGGAAAATAAAACCATATTCTTTTGCGTGAGAAACCACGTTTTTAAAAAGATCTTCCTGCTTTGCCATAAATTCTTGATTTAATGTGCAAAAATAGGGATTTTATTGCAAATTTTATAAAATTTTAAAGAGCAATATATCCAGAGCATCTTTCGAGGCACAGTCCCGCTTTCTGCTGCAATCTGTCATTGCGAAAACGTTTGTAAAACGTTTGAAGCAATCTGAAAACACAAACAGTTTGCTTCCTGCTTCGTTCTTCGCAGGTGCAATGACAGGATTTCCGCTACAATCGGGGCTATAAATCACTTTTCGGTTTTTCTTTCACAGAAAGAACTTGGCATTTCTAAGTAAACCTAACGAAGTTAATCTAAGTTAAATTTTTGGCTTATTAATTTAATTAGGACAAAAGTTTGGAAGTCGCGAAGCGACGAAATCAACAGCATAGGGCAAAGTCCTATGGAAAGAAATGAAACATAAAGAAGAGCCCTGCAAGGGCGGAATCAATAAAAGAGCACATTAATATAAATCATTCTAATCAATACATGATAATTATTAATAAAAGCAATAAGCCAATTAAATTTTTACTGATTCATTGTGGAGATTCCTGCGGATTGACAAAAAAACGCTAGAATTTTAAAAAATCTTTGCGCTCTTGGCATTTAAAAAAGTTGTAAATTTGTAAAACTTTTAGAAAAATGTACAAATCATTCCTTCGCCCAATTTTCTTCTTATTTGATCCCGAAAAAATTCACCATTTTACTTTTTTCATGTTAAAGAATTTTGGCTTTTTAAACCGATTATTTTTTCCAAAACCTATTGAAGACCAACGTCTCGAACGTGAAGTTTTTGGCTTAAAATTCAAGAATCCTGTAGGTTTAGCCGCCGGTTTTGATAAAAATGCAGTTTTGTATAATGAATTAGCAGATTTAGGCTTCGGTTTTGTAGAAATAGGAACCGTAACTCCAAAAGCACAAGCAGGAAATCCTAAAAAGCGTTTGTTCAGATTAATAGAAGATGGTGGAATTATCAATAGAATGGGTTTTAATAATGATGGCTTAGAAGCTGCCATTCAGAAGCTTAAAGAGAATAAAGGAAAAGTAATCATCGGAGGAAATATTGGTAAAAATACAGACACATTACCAGAAAATTACACCGAAGATTATCTAAAATGTTTTGAAGGTTTGCACAATTTTGTAGATTATTTTGCACTGAATGTAAGTTGCCCGAATGTAAGCAGTCATGCCAAATTAGAAGATGTAGATTACCTGAGAGAACTGATTACAGAAGTTCAAAAAATCAATAATTCTAAAGAAAAACAAAAACCAGTTTTACTTAAAATAGCGCCAGATCTTAATCACGGTCAATTAGATGAAATCATAGCATTGGTAGCCGAAACTAAAATAGATGGCGTAATTGTTTCTAACACTTCGATAAACAGAGAGGGTCTAAGAACTTCAAAAGAAATTTTAGAAAAAATAGGAAATGGCGGACTGAGCGGAAAACCCATCAGAGAACGCAGCACTGCAATGATAAAATATCTTTCGGAAAAAAGCGGAAAAGCCTTCCCAATTATTGGCGTAGGCGGAATTCACTCTGCCGAAGATGCTTTAGAAAAATTGAACGCTGGCGCAAGTTTGGTGCAAATCTACACTGGTTTTATCTATGAAGGACCAGATTTGGTAAATCAAATTAATAGAAAAATTCTAGAGTCCAAAGTTTAAAGTATGAAGTTCCAAGATTTTTGCGCACCGTCTTTGCGAGGAATGAAGTGAAACGAAATGACGAAGCAATCCATTTAAAAAAACAAATACTTAATTAATTTCCTTTTTCACCAAATCTAAAACTTTTTTTAGACTGGTTTTTTGATTGTAAAGATAATTTTGGTTTGGTATTTTATTATCAATCATTTTTGTTTCTATTTGGTAATCAATTATTTGTTTTTGGAAAGAATCATTTTTATAAATGAATTTTAAAATAGTATAACTATAATGATCTACAATTTGGCTAATTATATGTTTCCCTTTTTTGTATTCTATAGGTTTTATTTCTTCTGATTTTATTTGTTTGTAATTTGTTGTTATGAGATCAATTAATTTAGAGTTTTCTAATTTAATAGCTTTATAATCAGAGCATTCATCAAATTTTTGTTGATAAGAAATCAAATCTTTTTTCCAAAATAAATATTGAGTTTCATCAGAATTACATTTATCTTTTATTATTATTTTGGGGTGACAACCTATACAATTTTGAGAAAATACAACGAAATTTTCTACCTTGTTTTCCTTTAGGGAGTCTATTTTTTGATCAATTTTAAGATCAACTTTAGATTTTTGACCAAAAGAAATTTGAAAAAGAATTAAAAAACAAATTTTTAAAAGGTGGTTCATGGTTTTGGGTTTTATATGATATAAAAAAAGAGGAATTTTAATATCCTCTTTTTACTTAAAATTATTCTTTTCCAATTTCGTTTATCTCATCTAGACTAGAATTTTTAGGGTCGGATCCGTATTCATTAGTTCCTCTATTTCCTTCTGTTAAAACTAAAATTAAACTGTAAATAGGAATTAGGATGAACCATCCGCTTTTACCTACATCATGTACTCTCCTTACTGCTACTGCAAGAGAAGGAATAAGAACCGCAAGAGAATAAATCTGAGATAAAACAACCAAAGCAGAAATTTCCAACACTGACCCCAAAATTATTAAGCCATAGGTAATGATTAAATTAAATAAAAAGAACCACCAATATTCTGCTCTTCTAGCTCTTCCATTAAAGTTAGCGTAATTTTCAAATACAACTTTTTTGTACCAATTTAAAGGATTTTCATTTTTCATAAATTAATTTTTTTTCATTGAAAAACAAATATATAAAAATTACAAGAAAAAATGAGCCATTGTATAAATTAATAATCCTACCAAACCACCAACCAAAGTTCCGTTAATTCTAATAAATTGCAAATCTTTACCAACTTCTAATTCTAGTTTTTGGCTCAGTTCCTTTCCTTGCCAGTTTCCTACCGTTTCAGAAATCAATTCCCCGAATTTATTGGTGTTTCTCAAAATGTATTTATAAGCCGTAACTCTTATCCAATGGTCTATTTTGTACTGAAGTTTCTCGTCTGTGCGCAGGTTTTCAGAAAATTCAGACAAGTTTTTTCTCACATAATTTTTTAATGAAGATTGTTCAGACGAAAGCTCTTCTGTTAAAGTTTTTTTCAAAGAATTCCAAATGTCTTGAGCATATTGTTGCATTTTTTCTGGTTTCAAAAAGTCATCTTTCAAAGCATTAAACTCAACTTCATATTTAGGATTTTCTTTTAAATCTTTAGAAAAATCTAGAATTTTTAGCGTTATTTCGTTTCTTAGCGAATGGTTTTGGTCATTTTCTACTTCCTCGAAATAGCTAGATAGCCCAGAAGTGATTTTTTCGGCAATTTTTTCATCGACAAAACTCGGGATTAGCCTATAACTTTCTTTTTTTACTCTATCACGAACCATTTCGTGATTTTCCAGAACGTAATTTTTGATTTGTGACGATAGGTTGGTAATCAATTTTTGGTGATCGTTTTTTTGTAAAATATATTCAATGCCATTTCCTAAAATTTGATTGATTTTCAAATCATCAGACATTTCTTTGGCTTTATTGGCAATAAATTTCACTACAGATTCATCTTCTAATTTATTGACGATATCAAGAATAATTTCGGATAAATTTTGAACCAAAACTTCGGCGTTTTTCTCTTTCTGAAGCCAATCTCCCAGAAAATTTGAAACTTTGAGTTTCTGAATATAAGGTCTAATATTTTGAGGTGAAAGAAAATTAGAAACCACAAAACTCCCCAAATTATCTCCAATTTTTGCTTTAGACTTTTCAATTAAATTGGTGTGCGGAATTTTTAATCCTAAAGGATGGTGAAAAAGCGCGGTTACGGCAAACCAATCTGCCAAAGCACCTACCATTGCAGCTTCGGAAAACGCCCGAATGTAGCCTAACCAATGCGCAGGATTTCTTTTTTCTAAAATAGTGGTTGTAATAAAAATTACCGCCATCAAGAGGAAAAGTCCTGTCGCTAATAATTTGTGATTTCGGAGTTGTTTCTTTTTTAGTTCATCACTCATTTCTCAATAATTAAAATTGAAAATTTTCATAAAGATACGAAATGGCATAATTCTTTAATTTCTAATTTTACCATTATTTTTTATAACATTTCAGGATGAAAAATTTTATATTCATATTAAGTTTAATTTCTTTACAATTTTGTTCACAGACAAAAAAACCAAAATCTATGGAAAACACAGCAAAAAACAATCCATATTATTCCAGAACGGATAAAACCAAACTAAATGTGCCTAACTCTGAATGGAAAAAAATCTTGCCTACAGATTTGTATTACGTTGCAAGAGAAGCAGATACAGAAAGACCTTTTACAGGAAAATACAATGATTTTGATGAAATTGGAGAATATTATTGTGCCGTTTGTGGCAATCATTTATTCAGAAGTTCATCTAAATTTGCTTCCACTTGCGGTTGGCCAAGCTTTTTTGAAGCCGACAAAGATGGCGTTTCTTATAAAAGAGATTCTTCACACGGAATGGAGCGCATAGAAGTGCTTTGCAAACGTTGTGATTCTCACCTTGGGCACGTTTTTAATGACGGACCGCCACCAACTGGAACTCGCTATTGTATGAATTCCGTAAGTCTTGATTTTGAAAGAGATAAATAAATTATTTGCCACAAATGAACAAATATTTTCTATAATTTGTGTATTTGTGGCAAAAAAATTAAAAATTAACATCTAATCCTACATATAAATTGGCTGGCATAATTGGCGCATAAACCATTCCTCCATCAAAATAATTTCCAAAAGGATTTTGAGCATCTAAAATTGGGTTAGTTTGTTGATAACCAGTTAGGTTTTCACCGCCGAAATACGCTCGTAAATGTTTGTTGAATTGATAAGCAACTTGTGCATTAAGTGTCATATAAGAATTAGAAAATTCTGGCAGTTGCAAGTTTTGTGGATTAGATTGTGTGTAGGGAATTCTCTGTTTACCAACAAATTGCAACGTTGTATCGAAAGTCCAAAAATTGTCTTTTCCTTCTTTTTTTGTAGAATAAGCTGCATTAAAGAAACTTCTGTTCTTTGCCATAAAAGGAACTTCTTTTCTTCCGCTTTGGAAGTCTGCTTCCACATTATAATATTTGTAAGCCAATCTTAAATCCAGATTTTTTGCAGGACTGAAATCTAACTGTGTCTGAAGTGAATTGGCAAATGATTTTCCGTTAAGATTATAAAAAATGATTTTTTGAGGGTTTTCTAAATCTGCCAAAACTTGGTTTTGAAAATCTGTTCTAAAAAAATCAGTAACCCAACTCGCTTTTCTTCCGAAAAGTTTAAATTCTTGTTGAAGACTTATCCCATAATTCCAAGCAATTTCTGGTTTCAAACCGTATATTTTTCCTTGATTGTCAATTATTTGCAAGGTTCTGTTGGATGCGAAAAACTGTTGGCTTTCTGCAAATACATTTGCTGTTCTAAAACCTTTCCCAGCGGAAAGTCTTACAACGGTTTTCGGAGAAAAATCGTATTTAAAATTAATTCTTGGCGAAAATTGAGTTCCTGCCAAATTATGAAAATCTGTTCTGGCACCTGCTACTAAGGTAAACTTTGTTCCGGTTAAAGTATATTCTGCAAAAATCCCAGGAACTTTTTCTGTTCTTTTGTAGTTTTGAACCAAATAATCTTCGTTGTAATCGTCATATAAGAAACTTCCGCCAACTTTATATTTATTGTTTGTATTTCCAATAATGCTTTCGAAAATTAAGTTAGAATAATACGTTTTTTGTTCTCCGAAATAATTTCTATAACCAAAAAAACTATTTTGTTTGTGATACGTAAATTGGTTCATCAGACCAATACTTTGATAAGGTTTTCCTTTAAAAACATAGCCTGTTTTATTCCAAACCTGAAAACGATTAATGTCAATATTTACGCCATATTTGTTTTGAGCAGCTTGTGGAAGTTTATCATCAAAACCAACTTGACCAGCAATTCTTTTATCCACCAAATATTGAATTCCGAAATGCGAGCCAAAACCAGAGTGCTCTAAGTCATTGTAATCCAGTAAATAAGCTGCATTTATTTGGTTGCCTTTAGGTCTGTCTAGAAAACTGTCATTATTACTATCCATTTCACCTATGGTTGTGTTACCGTGAAGCAAAATACTATTGCTCCAATGGTCTGAAAGTGAAGAAGTAGAAGTTACATTCGCTTCGTATCTTCCATTAAAATCTGCAAAAAGATTGAGTGTATTTTCTGGGTTTTTATTGAATTTTACAAATTCAGTATTAATTTGTCCGGTAATGCTTTCAAAACCATTTACAACTGTGCTACCACCTTTGGTCAATTGAATTCCCGAAATCCATCTTCCAGGAATAAAATTAAGTCCGTACGCCGAAGCTAAACCTCTAATTTCTGGCAAAAGTTCTTTGGTAAGTGCTGTGTATTTTTGGTCTAAACCCAACATTTTTAGTTGTTTAGCGCCAGTAACAGCGTTAGAAAAACTTACATCTACCGTTGCATTGGTCTCAAAACTTTCAGATAAATTACAACACGCTGCTTTCAACAATTCTTTTTTGCCAATATTAAAGGTTAAATCTGCCGATTTTCCATTAAGAGCAGTTGCGTCTTGTACTTTGGTTAATTTTACTTCTTGTATTGCTTTGTCGATAATTTCAGAATGATTGTGTTCTTCTTTTTTTGTAGAATTTCCATCCATTTTCATCTCTTCAGAAGTGTTTTTTTCTTCTTTTTTATCGAAAGTAACACTTCTGTCATAATGACAACAAGCGGGAAGTTTATCATAAACTTCTTGAGTTGTTTTGTATTTTTCGTTGTCGTGACCTACTTCTGCTACTTTTTTCAAAATTTGGTCTAAAGACGTTTTTGTATTGTCAAATTCTAATTTTAGAATCATCGTATCTGCATCCCAATCTGCCATAGAAGCACCAGCATCTTTTGAAGCTTTTTCGATTCTGTCTTTGCATTGTCCACACGCACCATTTACTTTGGCTTCTGTTTGAATATGTTGAGAAATCGCTTTCTCTTCTTTTTTCTCAAAAGTTATCGTTCTATCATAATGACAACAAGCAGGAAGTTTATCATAAACGTCTTGAGTTGTTTTGTATTTTTCGTTGTCGTGACCTACTTCTGCTATTTTTTTTAAAATTTGGTCTAAAGAAGTTTTACTTTGATCGAATTCTAGTTTTAATACGAGTGTTTCGGCATCCCATTCTGCTGAAGTAGCGCCAGATTTTTTAGAAATTTTTTCAATTCTGTCTTTACACATTCCGCATGCGCCGTTTACTTTGGCTTCTACGTGGGATTGTTGGGCATAAATTATAGAGGAAAATATGATTGCTAGAAATAGCAAAGTTTTATGTAATGATTTCATTTTTAATAAGTTAAATTAAAATTTTATAAAACAATAAATGGTTTTAAGACACACTTATAGCTGTCAAAAAAATAATTAACCTATTTTTGGCGGTTGCCATATCGAAATAAAAAGTGAAGAAAGATGAGGTTGTAAGTAGAATATTGCTACCTTTTTAGCAGTAAATTTTTGATTAGGAATGCACTCAAGAGTGTTTTTATTATCAAGGTTGATGACTACTGTAGAGCAGCAAGAATGACAATTTGTACAATTTCCTTCACAAGATTTTTTGTTATTTTCTTTACCGTGGCAAGATTTTTTCTCAGATTTGGCACAGCACTTTTTTTCTGTTTTGCAGCAGTCTGAGGTTTCAGAGGTAGAAATGAAATTTTGTTTAGGAAAAATAAAAATTCCTAAACAAAAAATCATCATCAATATTTGGATTTTTTTTGCCATTGATAAGGCAAAATTATAAAAAATTATTTAGATGAGACCTCTATCGGATTATTGTTTTTAGCAACTTCCTCTTTTAAACGGTCTTCCATTTGTTTTCTAAAATCAGAATCCATACGGAAACCACCGCCACCGCCTCCTCTGTTACCACCGCCCATACTTTGTGGTGGAGCAGGAGCACCACCCTGCGAAAAAGAATTGGTGACAAAACTTACAGGGTCTTTTCTATAAAGTTTTTCTTGTTTCTCAAAATCTGTTCTTTTCACTTTGATAGGATTTCCGCCTCTGTTGTCAAAATTTGGAAATTCTGTAATTTTCTTAGATTGTTGCAAATCAAAAGAATAATCACCTTTTGCATCTTCTACTTTTATAATAAGCCCAGGTAAACCTTTAAATTTGTAAGGACCGTCTTGAAATGGGATATCCTGAGTAAACCATGCGTACCATTTTCTGCCAGCAAAAGTAGTTTCTGCTTTTTGGGTTTCATAATCTCCAATTTTTACCATTTCTGGTAAGATTTTCCAATCCATTTTGCGATCTTCTTCATAGGTATATTGGTCTCTTCCTAGTCTGGTTTTAAAATAAGTGATATTTTTTACTAAATCTTTCTCCACAATATAATCTATACTAGAACGAAGGTTTTGCATAGCATTTCTATCAAAATTTCTAGTTTCACGCATTCTTTGCATTACAGAATCTCTTTTGATTCTTCCTTCACCATAGAAAAGTGATTTTTCTGGAGAAATGTCTAATCTAGCGGTTTCTGTAGTTACATTGGCTTTGTCTGTAGAGTCAGATTTCATTGTCACTTGATAAATAAAACGTGAGGTCTGCGCCATAGAAAGTTGTGCTAAAAATAAAGCAATAAACGTTATTTTAAAAAGGTGTTTCATTTTAATTTTTTTTCTTTGATTCAAAAACAGTAACAAAGTTAAAGCGGTTTTTTACAATAAAATCAATTTTTTATAAATTTATCATTCTTTTAACAGTTATCAATATTATAGCTAGAATAAGAAATATTAAAATGAAGGTAATAGACATCTTCGATTTTTTTTTGAAATTAATAGTTCGTAAATTTGCAATCAAAAATCATTCTAAATAAAAATAATGATTAAAGTAACAGACTTAGCAAGAGAAAAAGCATCTCAATTAATGAAAGAAGACGGCTTCAATCCAGAAACTGATTATATCAGAGTAGGAGTAAAAAGTGGCGGTTGTTCAGGACTAGAGTATGTTTTAAGATTTGATAAAGAAAAAACAGAAGCTGACCAAGTTTTTGAAGACAATGGTGTAAAGATTGTGGTTGATAAAAAATCCTTTTTATACCTTGTAGGAACTACTCTAGAATTTTCTGGTGGTTTGAACGGGAAAGGTTTCGTTTTTAATAATCCTAATGCGGCAAGAACTTGCGGTTGTGGAGAGAGTTTTAGTTTATAATTAGAATCAAGATCCAAGAGCCGAGAACCCAAAAATTGGAATCTCGAATCTCGAATCTCGAATCTAAAAAAAATGGCAAAATATACAGAAGATGATTTGAGGGAAGACCTCAAAACTAAAGAATACGAGGCGGGTTTTTATACTGATATTGAGTATGAAGATTTTCCTGTGGGTTTAAACGAGGAAATTATTAAAATGATTTCTGCAAAAAAGGAAGAACCAACCTGGATGACGGATTGGCGCTTAGAATCTTTCCGAATTTGGCAAAAAATGGAAGAACCAAATTGGGCAAACATTACATATGAAAAGCCTGATTTTCAAGCGATAAAATATTACGCTGCTCCGAAACAAAAACCAGAATTAGAAAGTTTAGATGAAGTTGATCCCGAATTATTAAAAACGTTTGCAAAACTCGGAATTAATATTGAGGAGCAAAAACGTTTGGCTGGAGTTGCTGTTGATATTGTAATGGATTCCGTTTCTGTGAAAACCACGTTCCAAGAAACCCTGAAAGAAAAAGGAGTTATTTTCTGTTCCATTTCTGAAGCCATCAAAAATCATCCAGATTTAGTTCAAAAATACATCGGAAAAGTAGTTCCAAGAGGCGATAATTTCTATGCAGCACTTAATTCCGCCGTTTTTTCTGACGGAAGTTTCTGCTATATTCCAAAAGGTGTAAAATGTCCGATGGAACTTTCTACGTATTTCCGAATCAATCAGGCTGGAACAGGACAGTTCGAGAGAACTTTGGTAATTGCAGATGAAGGAAGTTATGTAAGTTATTTGGAAGGTTGTACCGCTCCTGCAAGAGACGAAAATCAATTGCACGCTGCTGTTGTAGAGTTGATTGCTCTTGACGATGCTGAAATTAAATATTCTACCGTACAAAACTGGTTTCCAGGTGATGAAAACGGAAAAGGTGGTGTTTATAATTTCGTTACCAAACGTGGATTGTGCGAAAAAAACGCAAAAATTTCTTGGACTCAAGTAGAAACAGGTTCTGCCGTAACTTGGAAATATCCTTCTTGTATTTTGAAGGGAGATCATTCTGTTGGTGAATTTTATTCGATTGCAGTGACTAATAATCATCAGTATGCAGATACTGGAACGAAAATGATTCATATTGGTAAAAACACAAAATCTACGATTATTTCTAAAGGAATTTCGGCTGGAAAGTCTAATAATTCTTACAGAGGTTTGGTAAAAGTAATGCCTTCTGCAAAAGGTGCGAGAAATTTTTCGCAATGTGATTCTCTTTTGATGGGAAATGAATGTGGAGCGCACACTTTTCCTTACATCGAAATTAAAGATCCTTCCGCACAATTAGAACACGAAGCTACCACTTCTAAAATTGGTGAAGACCAGATTTTTTACTGCAACCAACGTGGAATTGATACCGAAAGAGCAATTGCGTTGATTGTGAATGGTTTCAGTAAAGAAGTTTTGAATAAATTACCAATGGAATTTGCCATTGAGGCACAGAAATTGTTAGAAATTTCTTTGGAAGGTTCTGTAGGATAATCAAAAATAAATAATAAAACTATGAACTTAACTAAAACTCAAAAAACGCTTGTAGGAATTCTACATTTTGCACCAATTATAGGGATTTTTCTCTATTTTGTTGCCTTTTTTGGATTCTTTATTTCAAGCCTACCAAATCTTGAAAAACAACATAACAATGGAGAACCTCCGTTTGAATTTTTCGCAGGATTTGCTTCCATATTTATCATTTTAGGAATCACTATGTTAGCAGGATTTGCTACTTTGATTTTTGACATCATTCACTTGGTGAAATCCAATAAAAATGACACCAATAACAAAATTTTAATGTGGGTTTTAATTCTTCTTTTTGCACAAGGAATTGGAGGAATTATTTACTTTTTTTTAGAAATATTACCAGATAAAAAGAATAATATAATATAATGCTATCAATCAATAATTTACACGCCAAAATAGAAGATGGCGTAGAAATTCTGAAAGGAATAAATTTAGAAATAAAACCAGGTGAAGTTCACGCGATTATGGGACCAAATGGTGCTGGAAAATCTACCCTTTCCTCGGTAATTGCAGGGAAAGAAGATTACGAAGTAACTGATGGCGAAATACTTTTCGAAGGAGAAAATATCATAGAAGATGCTCCTGAAGAAAGAGCGCACAAAGGAATTTTCCTTTCTTTTCAGTATCCTGTAGAAATTCCTGGAGTTTCTGTAACTAATTTCATCAAAGCTGCGCTTAACGAAACCAGAAAAGCAAACGGAAAAGAAGAACTTTCTGCGAAAGATATGTTGGCATTAGTTCGGCAAAATTCTGAACTTTTAGGCATTAAAAAAGATTTTCTTGGGCGTTCTCTTAATGAAGGTTTTTCGGGAGGAGAAAAGAAACGTAACGAGATTTTCCAAATGATGATGCTTAATCCAAAATTGGCGATTCTTGATGAAACCGATTCTGGTTTAGATATTGATGCCTTGAGAATTGTAGCAGATGGTGTTAATCATTTCAAAAATTCTGGAAATGCAGTGCTTTTAATTACCCACTATCAAAGGCTTTTGAATTATATTCAACCCGATTTTGTACACGTTTTAGCGGATGGAAAAATCATCAAAACAGGCGATAAATCTTTGGCTCTTGAGTTAGAAGAAAAAGGATACGATTGGCTCGTCAAATAATAGAAAATTGAAAGTTGAAAAATGAGCTTGTTTGAACAAATTTTAGAAAAAAAATCTTCACTTTTTGGTGAAAAACGAGTTGCTTTAGAAGATTTCTTAAGCAAAGGTTTCCCTACCAAAAAAGACGAAGAATATAAATATACCTATCTGAAGGAAATCACAGAAAAAACATATAATTTTTCTCCTTCAGAACATCATGCAATCACCAAAAAACAATTAGATGAACTTCACCTCGGCGAAGAACATTTTGATTTTATTGTTTTTGTAAATGGTAAATTACATAAAGATCTATCCAGTATTTCTGTTGAAAATGTAGAGTTTTTAACATTAAATTTTGCACTTTCTCACGAATCTTATTCAGAAATTATTAAAAATCATTTTAATACACTTGCGAATAAAGAGAATGCTTTTTGCAACTTAAATTTTGCACTAAATTCTGACGGATTTTTCCTTCACGTTCCGAAAAATGTGGTGATAGAGAAACCAATTCACGTTTTTTACTTGTCTCAAAATCAAGACGAAAACACTTTTTACAATACCCGAAATTTACTCGTTGTAGAAGAAGGTGCAAAAGTAGAAGTTATTGAATCTCATCACAATTTTGATGAAAATTTTGTGTTTACCAATTCCGTAACCGAAATTTTTGCAGGTAAAAATGCAAAAGCAGATTGGCATAAATTACAAAATGACAGTGATACTTCGTATTTGGTAGACCATACTTTTGCGAAACAAGAAAGAGATTCTTTGGCGACCGTTAATACATTTAGTTTTGGTGGAAAATTGGTGAGAAATAATCTCGATTTTATTCATAACGGCGAGAATATCAACTCATTTATGAACGGAATTACGATTATTGGTGGCGAACAATTGGTTGACCATCACACCGCAGTTCATCACAATCAACCAAATTGTGAATCGTACCAAAATTACAAAGGCGTTTATAAAGATAAAGCTCACGGTGTTTTCAATGGGAAAGTTTTTGTAGATAAATTGGCTCAAAAAACCAATGCTTATCAACAAAACAACAATATTTTGTTAGACGAAGGTGCAACAATCGACACAAAACCGCAATTAGAAATTTTTGCTGATGATGTTAAATGTTCTCACGGTTGTACAGTTGGGCAATTGAATGATGACGCTTTATTTTATTTAAGAGCAAGAGGAATTTCTAAACAAAAAGCACAAGCCTTGTTATTGTTTGCTTTTGCAAATGATGCGATGCAAAATATTGATATTGAGCCTTTAAAATTGAAAATTTCTAAACTTTTGGCAGAAAAATTAGAAGTTGATATTGCTTTTGAAGAATTAGTTTAAATTTGAAATCAAGTTTTTGATAAGATGAATTTAGAACAAGCAAATTTACAGATTGAAGCGTATAAAGAAAACGACCAAGTTTTGGACGCAGCTCATTATTTGATAAGAAATTTCAATTTAGAGCACGAGAATTTTGCAGGTTTTGATTTCAGAGACGAATTAAAAAGTGATGGACTTCTGTTAACCGCAGAAGGAGAACTAGGAGAACCGCAAACTGTGAAAATTCCTAGAAATTTATTTGATTTTAATCTGGATTTAGTCTTGAATATGGTAGCTCACGAAATGCTGCATGTTCGTCAAAAAGACCCAAATTCTTTGGTGGAAGATAAGAACGAAAGAGAATTTCAGGCGTATTACGAAATGCTTTTTCACAAAGTTTTTCCACAAATTCCAGTGCTTTCTGCTTTTTATATCAAACAATTTGGAGAAAAAGCATTAGAATATTACAGAAGAATGGGCGAAGGTTCTGAATTGCAAACCAAATATGCAGAACAGAAAAAAGAAGTAAAAGATTTAATTGCTTCTCAACCTTAATTTTTTAAAAGCTAAAAACCAACCAAAATGATTAAAAATATTCCGATAGAAAAAGTGCTTTTTCTGGATATAGAAACCGTTCCGCAATCTGGAAATTTTGCTGAGCTTTCTGAAACAGAGCAAAAACTTTGGGACAAAAAAACGCAAAGACAAAGAGACCAAGATGTTTCTGCCGAAGATTTTTATGGAGAAAGAGCAGGAATAATGGCAGAATTTGGCAAAATTATCTGCATTTCTATAGGGATTTATGATAAAAATGATAAACTTCTCATCAGAAGTTTTGCAGGAGATAATGAAGAGGAATTATTAAAGGAATTTGGAGAAATTTTCAATCGCCCGAAATTGCAAAACGTGATTTTGTGTGCACACAACGGAAAAGAATTTGATTTTCCGTGGATTGCAAGAAGATTTCTGATTAACGGAATGCAACCACCTTCTCCGTTCCAAATGTTTGGGAAAAAACCTTGGGAAGTTCCGCATTTGGATACGATGGAATTGTGGAAATTTGGGGATTGGAAAAGTTTTATTTCTTTAGAATTAATGGCGCATCTTTTCGGTGTTCCTACTCCAAAAGATGATATAGATGGTTCTATGGTTTCGTCTATTTATTATATAGAAAAAGACTTGCCTAGAATTGTAAAATACTGCGAAAAAGATGTGCTAACTTTGGCAAATGTTTTTCGAAAATTGAGACAAGAAGATTTATTAGAAAGACGTAATGATTAAAATATTGCCGATAGTTTTTGCTAAAGGCAGATTGTAGAAAATATGAAATTTACAGACGAACAAATTGCAACAATAGGCGAAAATATTATCAAAGCCTTAAAAACGGTTTTTGACCCAGAAATTCCCGTAGATATTTACGAATTGGGATTAGTTTATGACGTGCAAATTTCTGAAGACGGAGATGTAAAAGTTGTAATGACTTTGACAACCCCGAATTGTCCGGTCGCAGAATCTTTACCTCAAGAAGTGAAAGAAAAAGTAGCAGGTGTAGAAAACGTGAATTCTGTAGATTTAGAACTCACATTTGAGCCCAGTTGGAACAAAGATATGATGAGTGAAGAAGCAAAATTTGAATTGGGAATTTTGTTTTAAGTTATTATTGCGAGGAGTGAAACGAAGAAACAATCCGTTGAAAAACATAAAAACACCAAAATATTGGTGTTTTTTTATTTTGACATCAGTTTCGTAGGCGTTTAGAAATTGAAAATGAAATTCGTTAAGAAATTCCTGCTGTTTGAGAAAGCGATGGGAAAAGCGATGGCTTGAATTTCAGGAATTTTAGAATTTTATTTTTAATTTTAGCCGAAGAAAGTGAAGTCTTGATTTTTGGTTCTTTTCATCAAAGAAAAGAACAATTAAATTTCTCTCGCAATTTCTTTACCTTCTCTTCGGCTCCATTCACTCCAAGAACCTACATATAAATTCGGAATTGGGAAACCAGCATAATCTAATGCCAAAATCGTATGACACGCTGTAACGCCAGAACCACAATGAATAATTAGTTTTTCAGGTTTTTCGGCTAAAAACGTTTTGTATTTTTCTTTTAAAATTTCTGGAGAAAGATACTCACCATTTTCATCTAAATTTTCAGAAAAAGGAATATTAATTGCACCAGGAATATGACCTGCAACTAAATCTATCGGTTCACCTTCTCCACGATATCTGTAAGAATCTCTTACATCGATTACCGTTGCAGAATTTTCTGTAATTTCTTTTTCTACTTCTTCTAAAGTTGAGGTAGGAAAATGCCAATTTTCACTTAAAATAAATGAAGTTTTTTCAAAAATTTCTTCACCAGAATTGGTAGGAATCCCTAATTTTTCCGCAGTTTGAAAACCACCACTCAAAACCTGAACTTTTTCTAAACCAAAAGCTCGCAACATCCACCAACATCTTGCTGCGGCATTTCCTCCATTTGCTAAATCATAGACTACAACGTGAGAATTTTCTGAAATTCCTAAATTTTGTAAAGTTTCAGCAAATGTTGAAATTTTTGGCAAAGGATGTCTTCCCCCAAAAGCTGCATTTTCGCCAATTTCTGCTAAATCCTTATCTAAATCTATAAATCTCGCACCTTTTATATGATTTTCAATATAACTTTCGCGAGCGTTTTTTCCTGTTCTTGCATCAAGAATTACTAGATTTCCTTGGTCTAAAATTGCTGAAAGTTCAGTTTTGGTGATGATGGGTTTCATAAAGTGAGGCTTAATTTGTTCTCGCAGATTTAGCAAATTATGCTGATTTTCAAAAATCTGATAAATCAGTATAATCAGCGAGAGTTTAAAATTTAAAAATATCTTTCGCTTTGTTCCAAGCAGCTTCAAAATTAAGAAGATTTAATTGATTTTCTATATTTTCGGATTGCAAAAAATTAATCACTTTTTCCGTTGGCATATTTCCTACCAAATCATCTTTTGCGTAAGGGCAACCGCCCAAACCTTTAATGGCAGAGTCAAATCTTGCACAGTCATTGTCATACGCTGCTTTTAGTTTAATGTAAGAATCTTCGTATCGATTATGGAAATGTGCTCCGAAATTAATTTCAGGGAATTTTGTAGGGATTTTGTTAAACATCATCGAGATTCTTTCTACATTTCCTGTTCCTGTAGTATCAGAAAGCAAAATATTTTTAATGCCAATTTCCGAAAAACGCTTTGCCCAAAATTCAATATCTTCAAATTTCCAAATTTCACCATAAGGATTCCCGAAAGCCATTGAAAAATAGAGATTCAACTCACGATTTTCAGCTTTAGAAATTTCTAAAATTTTCTGAACTTCAATAAATGCTTCTTCTTGATTTTTATTGGTATTTCTATACTGAAACGTCTCCGAAATAGAAAAAGGAAATCCCAAAATATCAATATTTTCGTGTTTCAAGGCTCGTTCTGCACCAGAAAGATTGGCGACAATTACCGAAATCTTGGTATTATTTTTTTTCTGAATTTCTGGCATTACGTCTTTAGTATCTGCCATTTGTGGGATTGCTTTTGGCGACACAAAACTTCCACAATCTAGCACATCAAAACCTACTTCCATCAAAGAATTGATGTAATCTATCTTTTGTGAAGTCGGGATAAATTCTCCCCAACCTTGCATTGCATCTCGTGGACATTCAGTTAAAAACATTTCTATTTTTTAGATTTTATTTCTTGGCTAAAAATACAATTTTTTAAGAATTTCTTTCAAAGAATCTAAAATTTTGTTCTTTGCTACAAATTGCGCCCCAGATTGTAGTGGAGCTCTTTTTATTTTTAAGCTGAGGAAACCCCTTTTTGCATAATAAAATTAACGCAGAAAGGGTTGCTCGTTGGCAAAAATAAAAAAGCGGGAACACAATCTAGAAAAAGCGAAAGCTTTTATCGAAGATTGCCCACGAACTGGAGTGAAATTTGATGCCCAAATATTTAAAAAAACATCCATCATCTAAAATCCATCATCCCATCAAAAAACTGTAAATTTGTAAGAAATAAAAATTAAGAAATGCAGACAATAGAATTCAACCACGAATGGAAAATGCGTCTTCTAAACCGTTTTCTTGCTTATGTTAAAATATATTCTACCAGCGATCCTGAAAGCGAAACCACACCTTCTACGGAAAGACAATGGAACATCGCAAAATACATTTTTCAAGAATTGCAAGATTTAGGACTTTCTGATATTTCTATGGACGAAAATGGTTATATTATGGCTTATGTTCCTTCAAATATTCCTGAAAACGAACCAACCGTAGGTTTTATCGCACATTATGATACTTCACCAGATTTTAACGGAGAAAATGTAAAACCACAAATTTGGGAAGATTATGATGGTAAGGATTTGGTGCTCAACAAAGAAACAGGTTTTACCCTTTCGTCTGAAAAATTTCCAAGTTTGAAAAAATATATAGGAAAAACTTTGATTACTACAGACGGAACTTCGCTTCTTGGAGCCGATGATAAAGCAGGAGTGGCAGAAATTGTAACTGCTGCAGAATATCTTTTGGCACATCCAGAAATAAAACACGGAAGAATTGCCATCGGTTTTACACCTGATGAAGAAATAGGAAGAGGCGCTCACAAATTTGATGTAGCAAAATTCGGGGCAGAATATGCTTATACAATGGATGGAAGTGAAGTGGGAGAATTAGAATACGAAAATTTCAATGCAGCTGGTGCTGTAGTAAAAATCAATGGACTTTCTGTTCATCCAGGTTATGCTTTCGGACAAATGAAAAATGCAGGACTTCTCGCCGCAGAATTTGCTTTGATGCTTCCTGCAAACGAAACGCCTGCTACAACCAAAGGTTTTGAAGGGTTTTATCATTTAACTGATTTTAAAGGAGATGTTTCCGAAGCAAAATTGCAATACATAATCCGTGATCATGATGCTGAAAAATTTGAAAATCGCAAAAAATTCATTACCGAAAAAGTAGCAGAATTTAATGCAAAACATGGTGAAAATACTGCCGAAATAGAAATAAAAGAGCAGTACAGAAATATGAAACAGCAATTTGAAGGTAAAATGCATATTGTAGAAATTGCAGAACAAGCGATGAAAGATGCCAACATAGAACCGAAAATTAAAGCAATACGTGGAGGAACTGATGGTGCGCAACTATCATACAGGGGATTACCTTGTCCTAATATTTTTGCGGGTGGTGAAAATTTCCACGGGCCTTATGAATATGTAGCTTTAGAATCTATGGAAAAAGCAGTGAAAGTAATTGTGAATATTGCAAAAGCGAAGAAATAAGGTTTTTTCACGCAATGCCGCGAAGAAACATTGCGGCTTTGCGTGAAAAGCATAAAACTTAAAACTCTATTAACCACTAATTAACAAACCCAAACTATTTTTACAAAAACTTTTATGGCAAAACAAAAACGCGAAGTAGAAGTAGTCATCTTATCAGACATTCACTTGGGAACTTATGGTTGTCATGCCAAAGAATTAGTGGCATATCTCAAAAGCGTTTCTCCGAAATTCTTGATTCTGAATGGTGATATAATAGATGGTTGGGCATTTTCTAAAAGGTATTTTCCCAATTCACATATGTCAGTATTGAGTGAGTTTTTTAAAATGATGAAAAAGGGAACTCAAGTAATTTACATTACAGGAAACCACGATGAATTCTTAAGAAAATATACTGATTTATCGATGGGGAACCTATTTCTTACCGATAAATATTTACTAGAAATTGAAGAAAAAAAACATTGGATTTTTCACGGAGATGTTTTTGATCATACAACTTCTGGCTCTGCAAAATTTATTGCCAAAATGGGCGGAATTGGTTATGATTGGTTGATTCTTGTGAATAGAGCCATCAATTGGATTCTAGAAAAGTTTGGGAAAGGAAAAGTTTCGCTTTCTAAAAAAGTGAAAAATTCAGTAAAAAAAGCGGTAAAATTCATTGGGGATTTTGAGAAAAAAGCTACTGAAATTGCTATTAATAACCATTATGATTATGTAATTTGCGGACATATTCATCAACCAGCAGATAAAATTTTGACTACCGAAAAAGGCAGTGTTCATTACCTAAATTCAGGAGATTGGATCGAAAATCTTTCTTGGTTGGAGTTTGATAAAGGAAACTGGAGCTTAAAATTCTTTAACGAAAAGGAGTTTGAAAAACCCGTGATTGAAGAAAACGATATTTCAGTTGATATGGAAGAACTGATTCACCCTAAGGTTTTCGCGAACTTAATAGCGAATAAATTCAACTAAACATAGATTGCTACCAAAAAAATAACCTCAACTTTCGCTGAGGTTAATGCTTTTATTTCAAAAGACCAAGTTCACCGAAATGTTTTTTAAATTTAGCGACTTTCGGACCAACTACTGCACTACAATAAGGTTGGTTCGGGTTAATGTCATAGTAATTTTGATGGTAGGTTTCTGCGCTCCAGAATTTCTCAAAAGGTACAATTTCTGTGACATATTTGCCCTTCCATTGTCCTGATTTTTCAGATTTTTCCATAGAAATTATGGCTTCTTCTTTTTGTTTTTCTGAGTGATAGAAAATAGCTGAGCGATATTGTGTTCCTATATCATTGCCTTGTCTATTGAGAGTAGTAGGATCGTGCAAAAACCAAAAAGCTTCTAAAATTTGTGAAAATGAAATCACTTTCGGGTCAAATGCAATTTGTACCACTTCTGCATGCCCAGTTTCTCCTGTACAAACTTCTTCGTAGGTAGGATTTTCTTTATGTCCTCCAGAATAACCAGAGGTTACAGATTCTACACCTTTCATCATATCAAAACACGCTTCTACACACCAAAAACATCCTCCTGCAATGGTGGCGTATTCTAAATTTTTGTTTTCCATTTTTTTAGGTTTAATCGGTTGATTTTTTGTTTCTTGTCCGTTGCAAGAAAGTAAAATAAAACTCATCAAAAATAAAAAAAACTTCTTCATTTATCTATAACGAAGAAGTTTTAATTTTTATTTCAGTGATAGTTAAAATCTTTTATTCTGTAGGAATTTCGCCTTTGAACAAGAATGAAATAATTTCTTTGTTGACTTTATCCATCATTTCGCTGAATAAGTGGAAGGATTCTTGTTTATAGATGATTAAAGGGTCTTTTTGCTCATAAACCGCACCTTGAGAAGATTTTCTTAAATCGTCCATCTCTTTTAAGTGGAGTTTCCAGTTTTCATCAATAATTCCTAGACAAATGTTTTTCTCAAAATCATTAACCATAGATTCGCAATGGGTATCATAAGCTTCTTTCAGGTCTGTAACAATAGTCATTGTTTTGGTGCCATCTGAGAAAGGAACTTGTACGTTTTTGAATAGATGTCCTTGTTGTTTAAACACATTTTCTATGATTGGGAACGAGTTGTCTTTTAATAAATTAAGTCTATTTTTATAATCTTCTTCAGCTTTATTAAACAGAATATCTGTTAATTCTTTTACAGATTTAGATTTGAATTCTGCTTCAGTAACAGGAGCTTCCATCGTGAAATATTTGATGATTTCGAATTCAAATTCTTTAAATTGGTTGCCTGCTTTAGTAGCAGAAACGATACTTGCAGCTACATCATAGATAGAGTTGGTAATGTCATATCTTAAATGGTCACCAAACAATGCATTTTTTCTACGTTTGTAGATTACATCACGCTGTTTGTTCATTACATCGTCGTACTCTAGCAATCTTTTTCTGATACCGAAGTTGTTTTCTTCTACTTTTTTCTGAGCTCTTTCTATAGACTTGGTAATCATAGAATGCTGAATTACTTCACCATCTTTGTGTCCCATTTTATCCATCATTCTTGCGATTCTTTCAGAACCGAAGAGTCTCATTAAATTATCTTCCAGAGAAACATAGAATTGTGAACTACCAGGATCACCTTGTCTTCCTGCTCTACCTCTTAGCTGTCTATCAACACGTCTAGAATCATGTCTTTCTGTGCCAATGATTGCTAGACCTCCATTTTCTTTTACGTCTCCTTGTAACTTAATATCGGTACCTCTACCTGCCATATTGGTAGCAATAGTTACTACACCAGCTCTACCTGCTTCTGCTACGATGTCTGCTTCTTTTTTGTGAAGTTTAGCATTCAATACATTGTGCTGAATTTTTCTTAATTGTAAAGCTTTTGATAAGAATTGAGAAATTTCTACCGAAGTAGTACCAACGAGTACTGGTCTTCCTGCTGCTGTTAATTTTTCTATCTCTTCTATTACAGCATTGAATTTTTCTCTGTTGGTTTTATAAACTAGGTCTTGCCTGTCATCTCTTACAATAGGTCTATTGGTAGGGATAACTACTACATCTAATTTATAAATTTGCCAAAATTCTCCAGCTTCTGTTTCGGCAGTACCCGTCATACCAGCCAATTTATTATACATTCTGAAGTAATTCTGTAATGTAATGGTAGCGAAAGTTTGAGTAGCTGCTTCAATTTTTACATTTTCTTTAGCTTCTATCGCTTGGTGAAGACCGTCTGAATAACGTCTTCCTTCCATAATACGACCAGTTTGCTCATCTACAATTTTTACTTCGCCGTCTATTACTACATATTCGTCGTCTTTTTCGAAGACAGTGTAAGCTTTTAATAATTGACTTAGAGTGTGTATTCTTTCAGATTTTACAGCATAATCTCTGAAAAGTTCTTCTTTTTTGGCAAATTCTTCCTCTTTGGTAAGGTTTTGAGCCTCTAATTCTGCAATCAATGTTCCGATGTCTTCTAAAACGAAGAAATTAGAGTCTTGGTTACCTTGAGACATATATTCTACTCCTTTATCGGTAAGGTCTATTTGATTATTTTTTTCGTCAATTACAAAATAAAGGTCTTTATCTACAATATGCATTTTTCTGCTATTGTCTTGCATGTATTCTCCTTCTGTTTTTTGCAAAAGAACTTTTATACCTTCTTCTGAAAGGAATTTGATTAAGTGTTTATTTTTAGGTAAACCTCTGTAAGCTTGTAAAAGTTTGAAACCTCCATCCGTTTTATTACCAGCAGCTATTAGTTTTTTGGCTTCAGCCAAAATATTAGAAACCACTTGTTTTTGTACGGTAACAATTCTATCTACAGAAGGTTTTAAAAGGTCAAATTCGTGTCTGTCTCCTTGTGGAACAGGACCAGAAATAATAAGCGGAGTTCTAGCATCATCAATTAATACAGAATCTACCTCATCTACAATGGCAAAATTTAATTCGCCTTGTACCAATTCTTCAGGTGAAGTCACCATATTATCTCTTAGGTAATCAAACCCAAATTCATTGTTTGTTCCGTAGGTAATATCTGCTTGGTATGCTTTTCTTCTAGCGTCAGAGTTAGGCTGGTGTAAATCAATACAATCAATAGATAATCCGTGGAATTGATAGATAGGAGCCATCCAAGCGGAGTCTCTTTTTGCCAAATAATCATTTACAGTAACTACGTGTACACCTCTTCCTGGTAACGCGTTTAGGTAAATTGGTAGAGTTCCTACCAGAGTTTTACCTTCACCGGTTGCCATTTCGGCAATTTTACCACTATGAAGCGCTACACCACCAATAAACTGGGTGTCATAGTGTACCATATCCCAAACTACTTCTTTACCAGCGGCGTCCCATTTATTTTTCCAGAAAGCGGTTTCGCCTTTAATTTCTACAAAATCTTTGGTAGCGGCTAATGCCATATCTAGGCTGGTTGATTTTACGGTAAGACCACCGTTTTGTGCTAATCTTCTAGCTGTTTCTTTCACTACCGCAAAAGCTTCTGGCAGAATTTCAGCCAATACTTTTTCTTCTATCTGATAAGAATCTTTTTTAAGTTCTTCTACTTTCCCAAAAAGTTGCTCTTTTTCATCTACATTGGTTGTATTTTTTACAAGCTCTTTGGTTTCGTTTATTTCTTTGGTGATGTCTTCGGTAGCTGCAGCAATTTTCTTTTTGAATTCAAGAGTTTTTCCTCTTAATTCATCATCAGAAAGTTGACCAATAGCAGGTTCTACTTTTTTAATTTTGTCAACAACTTTTTTAATTTCTTTTAAGTCTTTGGCATTTTTATCACCAAGGAAACTTTTGAGAACTGTATCTAAAAATCCCATAAATAGTAATTTTATTTTTTACTAAGAGCTTTTCACTATTAGTAAAAAAAGTGAGTAATATTGCTTCCCAATTTTTTGGGAAGTCTATAATTTTAAATTAAAAAGCTGACAGCTATGCGCCGACAGCTATTGTTTTTCTAGTATTCGTCTTCGTTCCAAAGGAAATCCTCGTCTGTAGGATAATCACTCCAAACTTCTTCTATACTTTCGTAAATTTCTCCTTCGTCTTCTATAGCTTGAAGGTTTTCTACCACTTCCATTGGTGCGCCT
Source organism: Flavobacteriales bacterium UBA1937 (assembly GCA_002337005.1). Lineage (GTDB taxonomy): Bacteria > Bacteroidota > Bacteroidia > Flavobacteriales > Weeksellaceae > Cloacibacterium. The sequence goes on from DDFD01000020.1 coordinate 32,412, forward strand.
GTTCTAATTGCGTAGTCTATTAATTCCGCTTTAGTCATCGGCCAAGGTGCGTCGCTCAAATATGAAGCTAATTCTAATGTCCAGTACATATATTCTAAATTTTTTGCAAATGTAAAAAATTAAAAAAAATAGTAAACTTTTTTATTGTTGATTTTCAACTAATTTACTTGTTGTTTCTCAAAAACCATTCCACAAAAATTTTTATGCCATTTTGATAGTTGGTCTTTGGCAGATAATTAATGAGTTTTTGAGCTTTGTTGATATCGGCGTTTGTTTTTTGTACGTCTCCTGGTTGCATTGGCAGGTTTTTTTTGAGGGCAGTTTTGCCTAGTTCTGCTTCGATTCCAGAGAGCATTTCGTTTAGTGTAATTACCTGGTTTTCACCAAGATTAATGGTTTCGTAAACGTTTTTATTTTTTTCTACAAATTCTATAGATTTCAGAATTCCATCTACTATATCATTAATAAAAGTATAATCTCTAGCAGTAGAACCGTCGCCATAGAAAGGGATTTCTTGGTTTTCTGAGATTAATTTGGTGAATTTATGAATCGCCAAATCTGGTCTTTGCCTTGGACCAAAAACGGTAAAAAATCTCAAAAATATCATATCAAGATTATATAAATGATGATACACGTGCCCTAGAATTTCTGTACATTTTTTAGTTGCAGCATAGGGAGAAATTGGTCGATCTACATTATCGATCTCAGAAAAAGGAATTTTCTCATTGTTTCCATAAACGCTTGATGATGATGCTATTACATTTTTTTTAACCTCAAATTCTTTACACAATTCCCAAAGATTCATCGTTCCTTTGATGTTTACTTCTTCGTAATCTAGCGGTCTTTCTATGGAAGGTCGTACGCCAGCCAACGCAGCTAAATGCACCAAAACATCAATTTTATGATTTTTAAAAATCTGGTTTAAAGATTCTTTATCTCGGATGTCTGTATAATATAATTTGTAATTTTCTGAATTAGTTTTTTCTGTAAGATTCAGAATATCAGTGTTTTTTTCTGTAAAATCAAAATCGGTAGGTAATCCTACACTTTCTAATGTATTTTTAACTTTAATTTGATAATCATAGAAATCATCAAAATTGTCAATATTTATGACAAAATGTCCATCTTTGAGTAGTTGTTCTACCAAATGCGAGCCTATAAATCCGGAACCGCCTGTTACTAAATAATTCATTTGTGGTTTTTTACAAGGAATAGCAAATTTATGAATTTGAAACTGATTTATCTTTATAAAGAAAATTAAATATATTTAAAACTAAAATTGAAACAAAAAAAGGAATTGAAGTTTTGAAATAGAGATTAGAATCCATAATTCCTCCAAACAGCAGGTAATTTTTAATCCATAAAAATATTAAAAGTAGAGATAAAAATAGAATTAAGAATTTTTTGTGCAATAAAATAGCAATGAATAAAAAAATCAAAATGAAAAGGTTTTCAAAATACGGAAGTGTGAAATTTATTGTATAATTTCCAGAAAAATTTTTAAATAATCAGAGAAATTAAGTTCTGTAAAAATGTGATAATATGTTCTAATAAAGTTGTCTTCAATTCTTGAATTATAGGAGGCTGAAATAAAAAGAAAGCAAATAATTGTAAGTAAACCTAAAACAAGAGAAACAATTTTTTTCATCAAAAAAATTTTCAATAAATTTAAAAATTCTTTCCTTATTTTTACTAAAAATTTTCACCATGCAATTTAAAGGTCAAATCCTCAAAATGTCTTCCGTTCTCGGAACCCCAATCAATTATTACCTCAATCTTTCAGGAGATTTAATTTCTATGAACCAACTTTTTGGTAAAAAATTACACCTGAAACACGTTGGTTATCAGTGTGTAAACTGTGGTAAAGATGAAAAAATATACAGAATGGGGTTTTGTAAAAAATGTTTTTTCGAAAGTCCTTATGCAAGTGATACCATTCTAAAGCCGGAACTTTCTACGGCACATCTCGGCATTGAAGAACGTGATTTAGAAGTTGAAAAAGAAATTCAATTGCAACCGCATATTGTATATTTGGCTTATACTGGAGATGTAAAAGTAGGGGTTACCAGAGAAACTCAAGTGCCAACAAGGTGGATAGACCAAGGAGCTACTTTTGCTTTACCTATTGCAAGAACCGAAAACCGTTACGAAGCTGGCGTAATAGAAGTTGAGCTGAAAAAACATCTTGCCGACAAAACCAATTGGCGAAAAATGCTTCAAGATGATAGAGAAAGCGAAGTAGATTTATTGGATTTTAGAAGTCAAATCGCAGATTTATTCCCGAAAGATTCTAAGAATTTTGCATTGGCAAGTGAAGAAATCGTGAAATTGGACTTTCCGTATGAAGCACCTGCAAAAATTTCTTCGTTTACATTAGATTCCAAACCAGAATTTGAAGGTGTTTTGAAAGGAATTAAAGGACAGTATTTATATTTTAATGACGGTGATTTTATTAATGTAAGAAGCCATGAAGGTTATGTGATTGAGTTGGGGGTATCATGATTTAAAATATAAAACTCAAACAAAATTCTATAAAATCTTCTGATAATCAATCTCTAATTTTGTATTATGAAGAGATTTCTAAAAATTTTATTGATTTCGGTATTATGTATCACTACACTTTTTTTGGTGTTAATTTTTGGATTTAGATATTGGCTGAAGAATAATTTGCCTCAATACATCAAAGAAAAAATGCCTTACAATATTACATATAAAGATTTAAAAATAAGATTTTTGCAAGGCGATATTACAGCATCAAATATTAAAATATCAAATAAAAATCCTGAAAATCAAAAAATTATTGGCTTGGAAGGGAGTGTAGATGTACTTTATATTAGTAATCTCGCGATGTATGATGCTTTGATAAATAATACCATTAATTCAGATGAAATTCAACTGAGTAAACCTAATCTAAAAATTACTTTAGCAAAACCTACCGAAAAGAAAATTCTAAAAAAGAAAGCATCTATAGTCTTTGAAAATGTAAAAATTACTAATGGAAATATTGAGATAGAAAGATACAATCATTCTCCTTTTTTTAAAATTAAAAATTTGAGTTTAAGTGTTGATAATCTGAATTTTGCAGAAGATGATGCTGTGCGAAAATTACCCTTCGTTTTTGATCGTTATACTGTAAAAGGTAATAATTTGGAATGCTATCCCAATGAAATGTATAAAATAACAACGAAGAGCATAGACACAAAAGAAAGACAAATGTTGGTGAAGAATTTTTCTTTATTTCCACAAATAGATGAACATCATTTTAAGATAAAATACCCACATCAAACTTTCTTTCATTTTAATGCTTCAGAAATGAATTTTAAAGATATTTCTCTGAAAAATAATAAAATAAGCATTGAAAATGTTACTTTTTCTGAACCTAAGATGACGATACAGTCTAATCAATTGAAAAAGAAAGAAAAGAAAAATGCATTCACTTATGACCTTGATTTAAAAAACATAAATTTCAGAAATGCGCAATTCAATTTATTGGATTCTAAAGGCAAGGAAAAACTTTTGGTTAAAAATATCAATGTTTCCATACATCAATTTTTAATGGATGAAGAGACTAGAAAAGGTAAAATTCCGTTCACTTATACTAATTACAAACTCAGTAGTGGAGCTTTGGTTTTTAATGCCAATGAATTTTATCAACTTGCTGTAAATCAATTGACGGCAGATCAAAATTCTTGGAATTTGGAACAATTTTCTATGCAACCATTGCTTTCTAGACAAGAATTTAGCAGAAGAATTCCTACAGAAAAAGATTGGTATAATATCAAAGTTGCAAAAACCAAAATTTCGGGAATTGATTTTAAAATTTATAATAATAAGCCCAATGTAAACATCAATCAAATAGATTGTCAAAATGTAAACGCCATCATTTATAGAAGTAAATTTCCTAAAGATGATTTAAGCCGAAAAAAAATGTATTCTGAATTGCTGAGAAGTATAAAATTTCCTTTATTGGTTCATAATCTGAATGTTATTAACTCTTATCTTCAATACGAAGAAGACAATATTAATGATAATCCTGCTGGAAAATTAATTTTTTCAGATTTTAATTTGAATGCACGCAACCTAAATTCTAATAAAGGCTATAAAAATACTTTGGTTCCTATTGCTATAAATTGTCAATTGATGAAAACATCTCCTATGAATGTAAACTGGAGTTTTGATACAGCTAAAATTGATGATTTTTTCAAAATTTCCGGTAATATTTCTAATCTTCCTGCTTCTCAAGTTAATCTATTTTTGAAGCCTTACCTTAATGTTTCGGTGGAAGGTTACATTAATCGTTTGAATTTTGATTTTAACGGAAATAATGCTCATATTTTTGGACAAATGAATCTGAAACATCAAAATTTAAAAGTTAATATTTTAGATAAAGACACCAAAGAGAAAAAAAAATTTCTAAGTGCTATTGTTAATCTTGTGGTGAAAACCAATTCTAAAAAATTTCCCGAAAATGTAGAGGTAAATGTAAAAAGAGACCCAACCAAATCTTTTTTTAATCTATTTTGGAGAGGACTAGAAGATGGGCTTAAAAAGACTTTGATTTCTAAAGATATCAATGAAAAAGAACAAAAATTAAAGAGAACAGTAGAAAAAGTAAAGATAATTAAAAAGAAGGTGGAAGATGATAAAGCATCTTTGAAAAAGAAAATGAATGATACTTTTAAAAAGTAAAACCGCAGAAATTTCTGCGGTTTCGAATGTTTATTTTTTCAGTTCTTTAATTCCCATTTCGTAAAGTGCGAAACTCAGAATATCAGTGTTTTCGCCAATTACCTGGTCTGTACTTCTACCAGCACCGTGACCTGCATTGGTTTCAATTCTTATTAAAACAGGTTGGTTGCAAGATTGTTTTTCTTGTAATTCTGCGCCAAATTTAAAAGAATGTGCAGGGACTACTCTGTCGTCGTGGTCACTCGTAATCACCATTGTAGAAGGATAGCAAACCCCTTTTTTCACATTGTGAACTGGTGAATATGATTTTAAATATTCGAACATTTCTTTGCTGTCTTCCGCCGTTCCGTAATCATAGGCCCAGCCTGCGCCAGCAGTAAATTTATTGTATCTCAACATATCCAAAACACCTACACCAGGAAACGCTACTTTGGCTAAATCTGGTCTCATCGTCATGGTAGCACCAACCAATAATCCGCCATTTGAACGACCAGAAATAGCCATAAACTTCGGAGAAGTGTAGCCTTTTTTCTGTAAATATTCTCCAGCGGCAATAAAATCTTCAAAAACGTTTTTCTTTTGTTGTTTTGTACCTGCATCGTGCCATTTTTTGCCATATTCTCCGCCTCCTCTTAGATTAGGTACAGCATAGATTCCGCCGTTTTCCATCCAAATGGCATTTACTACAGAGAAACTTGGGGTAACAGAAATATTGAAACCTCCATATCCGTATAAAATAGTAGGATTTTTACCGTTGAGTTGTAATCCTTTTTTATAAGAAATCATCATGGGAACTTTAGTGCCATCTTTAGAGGTAAAGAAAACTTGTTCCGAAACATAATTTTCTGGGTTGAATTTTACTTTTGGTTTTAAATAAATTTCTGATTTTCCGTTTTCTACATTAATTTTATAAGTGGTTCCTGGTGTAATGTAGTTGGTAAAAGTATAATAAAGTTCTTTGTCTTTTTCTTTGCCTCCAAAACCGCCAGCAGTTCCTTTTCCGGGAAGTGTGATTTCTCTAATTAGCTTTCCGTTATAGTCGTATTGTTTTACAAAAGAAACGGCATCTTTCATATATTTTGCATAAATATAACCACCACCTGTAGAAACACTCAGTACATTCTCTGTTTCTGGAATTACGTCTGTCCATACACCAGGATTATTGATGTTGAATTTCTGTAATTTCATATTCGGAGCGTTTTTGTCTGTAAAAACATAAATTTCGTCTCCTTTGGTGTCAATTACATTGGTGTTATAATCGTATCCTTTTTGAATAGGAATAAATTCAGAATTTTTAGTTAAATCTTTAATATAGAGTTCATTTCCGCTAGTATTTACTGCTGCGTCTAAAATGAGGAATCTTTCGTCGTCCGAAATTCCTGCGGCCATATATCTTCTTTTGAAATTTTCTCCACCTATAATCAGTTGGTCTTCAGATTGCTTAGTTCCTAATTTGTGGAAATACACTTTATGAGTATCGGTCATTCCAGATAAGATGCTGCCTTCCTTCGGCTGGTCGTATTTTGAGTAATAAAAACCTTCGTCTTTGTACCAAGAAACGCCACTAAATTTGCAAACAATTGGCTCATCAAATATTTTTTTGGAAACCACATCCATAATGATAATTTTGTTCCAATCGCTACCTCCTTCAGAAATTGAGTAGGCTACTAAATTCCCTTTTTTGTTGAATGATAATCCTGATAATGAAGTAGTACCTTTGTCTGAAAATTTATTAGGGTCTAAGAAAACTTCGGTGTTTCCTGCTTTGTCTTTTCGGTACAAAACAGATTGTGCTTGCAATCCATCATTTTTGTAGAAATAAGTGTAATCACCTTCTTCGAAAGGAGCTGAAATTTTCTCGTAGTTCCAGATGTCTTTTAACTGAGAGCGTATTTCTTCACGAAAAGGAATTTGGGCTAGATAATTTTTAGTAAAACCTACTTCGCGCTGTACCCAATCTTTGGTGTCTGCAGCTCTGTCGTCTTCTAACCAACGATAAGGATCTTCTACTTTAGTGCCGAAATATTCGTCTGTGTGAGCAATTTTTTTGGTTTCTGGATATTGATAAGTACTTTTCATATTTTGAGAAGAACAAGAAGCAAGGAGAATACTTGCCATAATAATTGAGGAAATTTTCTCTTTCATTTTTCAAATTTTCTCAAAATTAAATAAAAAAACCGAAGTAATTCTTCGGTTAATAATGTTTTTATTTCTTTTCAACTTTAAAATTTTTAAATCCTTTTTCGTTTTTCACCAGTAAGTAATAAATTCCTTTAGGATATGAAGCAATACTTATTTTAGTTGAATTTGGAATACTTTGCAAAACCTTGCCTGTAGAATCCATTAATGTTAAATGATAGTTTTCTGAGGCATTTTCTGATTTTATGTACACAAAATCAGAACTTGGGTTAGGGTAAATATTAACAGAAATTTGATTTTTTAAAATGTCTTGAGCACTTAGATTAGACGCGGTTGCTAACCAAATCACGGAATTGATTAACAATGGCTGGTGATTGCCTGAAGCATCAGAAAAGTAACCATCATATAATGTGTCTCCGCTATCTCCAGTGCCGTCATCTGGAACAGAACTGTCTCCCAGAGCGCAGATTTTACCGCTTCCGTAGGTTGCCGTTGCAAACATTACATTGGTGGTTCCTGTGGTAGAAGAACCTGTTTTATAGACCAAACCTTGTACAGATGAATTTGCTGTTTTATCTAGTGTCATTGTTGATCCAGCAGAATATTGCATTTGAGTTGGGTTTCCTGCTGTGCCGTGTAAAATAACATTAGTAGGTAGGTTAGCAAAATTAGAGGTTGTCTGCGAAACACTTACCAAATCAAACTTAATTCCAAAAGGATTTGTTTTTACAGAATTGGTAGAGAATAAATCATTCCAAACGGAAGGGGAATCTATGCCATCATTATCTCTATCAGATTGATTATGATCTGCAATAATGTATAAACCCCCGCCATTTTTCACAAAGTTTACAATGGCAGTTTTCTCTGTTGCAGAAAATTGATTGTTGGGTTCTGTAACAATAAAGACTTTATAATTGGTAAGATCTTGATTATTAGTATTATCTCCATAGGTTATTTTACCAGAAATAGGAAGGGTTTCCACGTAATATCCTTGTTTTACTAAATCTATGGCCCATGCACTAAGAGCACCAGTCCAATAAGTTTCGCTGGTAGAAGATGTTATTCCGCTTTGCGCAGGAGTAGGGATTCTTTGTGGATTAGACTCTCCTCCGGATTTTGAGTCAGCGTCTATTACCCAGTCTGCATTTCCTGCCATTTCATCTTTGGTGGCATCAAATAGAATTTTTATTTGCGCATTGGTATAGAATAGCGTAAATGTTACTAAAAAAAGTATAATTTTCTTCATAATGATTTTTAAAAAGGGAGGCGAAGTTAAGTAAATTAAGATTTGTAACAAAAGAACTTACCTTAAAACTTTATTAAAAACAAAAAACCTCAGCAAAAGCCGAGGTTTAATTTCTATATAACGCTTTAAAATTATGCGTTTGGTTCTACAGATACGAAAGATCTGTTATTTGCTTTCTTTCTGAAAACTACTTTACCGTCAACTAATGCAAACAAAGTATGGTCTTTACCAATCCCCACGTTATCACCTGGGTGGTGTTGTGTACCTCTTTGTCTTACGATAATATTACCAGCAATAGCTTCTTGACCACCGAAAATCTTTACACCTAATCTTTTAGAGTGAGATTCTCTACCGTTTTTGGAACTACCAACTCCTTTCTTGTGTGCCATTTTGTTTAAAAATTTTTATCGTAAATTAATACTATTCTTCAGTTTCTTTTTTAGCAGTCTTTTTAGCAGCTGGTTTTTTAGCTGGCTCTGCTACTTCTTCAGTTGTTTCTTTTTTAGCAGCTTTTTTAGCTTTTGGAGCTTCTGCACCTGCGATAGAAACAATCTGGATTTGTGTTAATTGTTGTCTATGTCCATTTTTCTTAGCATATCCTTTTCTTCTTTTCTTTTTGAAAACGATTACTTTATCAGCTTGAACATGGTCAAGAATTTCCGCTTCTACAGCGATTCCACTTACAGCCGGGGCACCTACAGTTACTGTTCCGTTTACAGTAAGAAGAACTTTGTCAAAAGATACTTTGTCTCCTTTTTCTCCTTTTAAACGGTTTACAAACAACTTTTGGTTTTGCTCAACTTTGTATTGAAGCCCTGCTATCTCTACGATTGCAAACATTGTTTATATATTTTTTAGTTAATTCGAGGTGCAAAAGTAAGAAAATTTTTTGAGTTATCCACATTAATGCTAAAATTTTTTATTTAATTACGAAAATTGTACATTTGGAAATACTTAATAAATGTTATGAAACGAGATCTCTATATTGATTTTGCCAAAGGTTTGGCTACACTTTCTATTGTATTTATTCATACAGCTTTTTGGAGCGGACAGCTTTATCTTCCTTCCGAAGTAAGAACCTTGAGTTTACTCATAGATGTTCCTGTTTTTTTTGCGCTGAGTGGATTAACTTCGGGCAATAATGTAGAAAAAACCTTGTACAGACTCTTGAAATTGCAAGTGACCTATATGATTTTCGTGACTTTTTTGTTCTTTTTGGATGGAATTATGAAATGGGGAATTTTTGGAGTTTTAGGAACGGAAGGAATGCAATCTTATTACACTGTTTTCGGAACTAAGTATGGTGTGCCAAGTGTAGATTCTGCTTTTAATTGGGAAATGCTAGGAAATTGGTTTCTGCACAGTTACAGCAATTGCGATAGTTTCCCAGTGGTGATGGGGAGTTTTTGGTATCTCAAGGTCTATTATATCGTTACAGTTTTCGGAGTTTTGGTTCTTAAATTCTTCCCGAAACATGTAAAATGGATTATCGGAGTTTGTTTGGCGCTTACCGTTTATTTTAATATTGACAATGACGTGATGAAAAATTTTGCACCCTATTATCCAAGCGGACAAGTTGGTTATGTAGCTTTTTATTTGGCAATTTTCTTAATTGCGACTCAATTGAAAGGTAAAAAAATCAAAGACGTTTTCGTGCCCGTTTTGTATAGCTTGGTAGCTTTGAGTTTGGTAATTGTTTTCTGGTATTTCGGAAATGAAGTTTTCTATAAATTTAATAAGCAAAAATTCCCGCCGAAACTTCCTTACATTGTTTGGAGTTTACTTTCTTTGGTTACGATATTTGTTTTATATAACCGCTTGAAAATCACAAAAGACAATTTCATTAATTATATCGGTAAAAATGCCATTTTCTATTATTTTGCTCAAGGAATGAGTTCATCGGTTGTCTATTTTTTGGTAGCAGCTCTTAAAGAAAGTGTGAATACTTGGTTTTTGATGGTTTTAATTTATGTGATTAATGTAGGATTAGCCATCGTTTTTGCAGAAGTTTTGAAAAAAATAGATGATTACGGCTGGAAAATTCTAGAGTTTTTGAGAAAGAAAACTGCGGAAAATTAATTATTTTTAAATTCTTCAGGAATATAAGTAACTCTAGCAAAATTTTTCACCATCAATTCAGTTAAAATGGTGTTTCCTGTTTTTTTAGAAATAGTATTTCTCCAAATTTCGTTTTGGCGATAAAACTCATTTTCAATTTTTAAAAATTGATGGTTTTTTTCGAAAATATGATAAGAAAATTCTAACTCTTCATTGCATCTCAATTCGCCTTCAATATTGGTCTCTGTAAACCAAATGTTAATTTGAAATGTTTTGTCTGTATTGTTAGTGAATTGATAATCAATGTAGTTATAGAAAATTGCAGCGCCACTTCCGAAAGGTAAAACCCTGCCTTCATCAGGAAAAGGATCGAAAGAATGTTGAGATTTTTCTATAATGGTTAAAGGACTGTGTAATACCAACCAATTCAGCAAGTTGGCTATCTGACAAATTCCGCCACCAATTCCTGGTCTTGCTTTCCCGAAAGAAAGTTCCATTCCCATTAAATAACCTTTTTTTTCGGTAGGCAAACCGACCAATTTGCAAAAAGAAAACGTTTCGTTTGGTTTTATGATGACTCCAGAAATTTCTTTAGCTGCGAGTTTCAGATTGGTGATTTTATTATATTGTAATTGCATATCACTATCTCCTAACTTCCGAATGAGTAAAGATTGATGCTTTTTAACTCGATACTTTAAAATATCAGATTTCCTGATGAAGTTTTCAGCAAAAATTTTTTTGCCAAAATTCCATTCCAAAATTCTTTTAGTCCGTCTTAAATTTACAGAAAGGAAATATAAAAAAGGATGTCTTTGACTCAGTAATTTTCTTTGTTTCATAGTAATTAGTTGTAAAAATAATCATCAAATGTTGATATATAAATTATTTAACAAAAAAAGTTAATTTTGTATTGTACAAATTTTAAAAAAATGTTCAAATTAAAACTACCAACAGATCCACGTTGGGCCAATATAGCAGAAGGAAACATAGAAGAAATTCTTACAGATCACGCTTGGTGCGAACAAAAAGCAGCCACCAATGCGATAGGAATAATTACAATGATTCCTGAGCATACAGAAATTGTAACAGAACTTTTAGCAATTGCACAAGAAGAAATGGAACATTTTCAGCAGGTTCATGAAATTATTAAAAAGCGAGGTTATGTTTTAGGAAGAACTCGCAAAGACGATTATGTAAATGAATTGGTGAAATTTATACAAAAAGGAGGCAATAGAGACGATTTAATTATTGACAAAATGCTTTTCGCAGCCATGATTGAGGCCAGAAGTTGCGAGCGTTTCAAAGTGCTTACAGAAAATATAAAAGATGAAGAACTTAGAGAATTTTACAAAGAATTAATGATTTCGGAAGCCAATCATTACACTACTTTTATTAGCTTTGCAAGACAACTAGGTGATCCCGAAAAAGTAAACAAACGCTGGGAAGAATGGTTGCAATACGAAGGCGAAATCATAAAATCCTACGGAAACAAAGAAACCATACACGGATAAAATATACCCTTATATAGAATTATGATTTATTTTTGAATTTTGATTAGAAAAAATAAAAGTGAAAAAACCAAGTTTTGATAATTATCTCAATCTTTTCTTAAAATCTTTTTTTAAAGGGTTGATTATCGTAGGGCCAATTGGTGCTACGTTATATATTATTTTTGTGGTTTTTGATACAATTGATAGCCTTATTCCTTTTGATAAATTTTTTCCGTTTCTTAATAGAACAGGTGTAGGCTTTTTTTCTTTAATTCTTTTTATTTCTGCGGTTGGTTATTTCTTTAATAGATTCGTTTTTGGAAAATTTATTTTCGAAAGTCTAGACCATTTTCTAGAAAAAACACCAGGCGTTAAGCATATTTATTCCCCTACAAAAGATGTAATGAGCTCTTTCGTAGGAGATAAAAAGAAATTTAATATACCAGTTTGGGTAAAAACCAATGAAAATCCGGAAATCTGGAGAATTGGTTTCCTTACACAAAAAGATATGTCAGACGTAGGTTTGCCAGAGAAAGTAGCGGTTTATTTGCCACATTCTTATGCTATTTCTGGTTGGGTAATTATGACAAATTCTACCCACATTACACCAGTAGAAGGAATGAGTGCCGCCGAAGCGATGAAGTTTACTGTTTCTGGCGGAGTTGCTGGTTTCCATAGTGATAAAAACGTTTTCAAAGCACCAGAGTGATCTAAAAATTAAATAATGAAAAAATTAATTATTGCTTTAATTTTTTCAGGTTTTTCAAAATTTAATTATTTAATTATTAAATCATTCATTTCATGAAACTTCCTTACGCAGAACCATTTAGAATTAAAATGGTTGAAGAAATATATCCATCTACGCGAGAACAGCGTGAAATATGGCTAAAAGAAGCACATTACAATTTATTTAATTTAAGGCACTAACATACAACTTTACACAAGATAGGACGTAATGTTCTATCTTTTTATTATCTCACTAATACTTCTATGTTTTCTGTCATCAAAGTTCTTTCTGAATAATTGTTATAATCAGGGTTAGAAAAATATTCTTCCAAATTGTGAATTTGACTTACTTTAATTTTTCTTGGTGAGCCATCCCATTCTTGTAATCTTTCTTTTACAATACAGTGAATATATTCATGAACGAACTCCTTGTAAGTATTTTGAAAACTATATTTATAAGTTTCTAATTTACCTATTTGATAAAAAATATCACTTTCTTTATACATAATAAAAACAATTAAAATTATGAAATATCTAATATATGAAAAAAGAGAAAAAGCAAATGAAATATTTCATTGTGAATATACTTTAATAAACAATCAAGGTCATAAAAAAGCGGATGTAGATTTTATAAAATCTGGAAAAATTGAGTTGAATAATCTACAACATAGTAGTTGGCATCCTTGTTTAAATAACATACCTGAAGAAAACCAAAAAGAATTGAGTGAGAAAGGTAAAACTGTTTACACTATACTCACAAAAACAACAATTATTTTAGAAAATTAGACAAAATTTAACATTTCTCTAGGAGAAAGTCTCATTAAATTTTCGTAAATTTATGTAATAATTCTTCATTTTCATGTTAAACTTTTCTAGTATTTTAGAGTTGTTTAGGGCTTTCCCTGATGAACAATCTTGTATTAATTATCTTGAGAAACTTCGTTGGAAAAATGGAGTTGTAAGTCCTTTTGATTCACTATCAAAAGTATATAAGTGTAGTAATAACAAATACAGATGTAAGAATACAGGAAAGTATTTCAACGTAAGAACTAAGACAATTTTTGAAGGTTCAAAAATAACTTTGCAAAATTGGTTCGTAGCAATCTATCTTTATACTTCTCATAAAAGAGGTATTAGTAGTTATCAATTAGCAAAAGACTTAGCAATTACACAAAAAAGTGCTTGGTTTGTATTACAAAGACTAAGATATGCAACAGAACACGAAGCATTTTTAAAAGAATTTGAAGGAATAATACAATGTGATGAAACTTTTATAGGAGGTAAAAACAAAAACCGCCACGCAGATAAAAAAGTTCCACAATCGCAAGGTAGAAGTTTTAAAGATAAAGTTCCTGTTTTAGGAATTTTAGAAAAAGAAGAAAGTTATATAGTTGAAAGACCACACAAAATTATACCTAATAAAACAGTCTTTGAAAAAATTGTAACCAAAGAAACTAATGTAAAAACAATAACAGTTACAGATACAAAAGCAAAAACTATACAACCTCTATTGCACCAACATATAAAGTATGGTTCTCATATAATGACAGATGAATGGCATGCTTATAAAGGTATTGATAAATATTTTAATCATACCTTTGTAGATCATGCAAAAAAACAATATGTAGATGAAGATACTACAACCAACGCTATAGAGTGCTTTTGGTCGCATTTAAAACGTTCAATTACTGGAGTTTATTACTTTACAAGTAAAAAGCATTTACAATTATATCTTAATGAAATGACATTTAGATATAATACAAAACAAATGAAAACAGATAGAAGGTTTGATTTGTTTTTAGAAAACACTCAGCAAAAAAGATTAACTTGGCAATCTTTAACATTAAAAGAATGAAAGAGAAAATATTTAAAGAGTTCCAAAATCAGTATAAAAAGAAATTCAAAGATTTATCTTTGATAAATGATTTTTTTGAAAAATACATTTTGAACACTATTAAAAGCACTGACTTATTAAAAGCACTTAATAAGCAAGATAGAAATTTAGGCAATATAAAACCTTTAGATTATTTGGAGAACGAATCAATTTTAATAAGAACTGTTAAAGTAACTGTACTCCTTGAATTGTCTAAAAGTTTTGATGAATTTAAAAAATTTGATGAAAGGATTAAGAAAGACAAAGAATATATTCCCGATGTTGAATTTGAAAGGATTATAAAGTCATTAATTAATATACCAAACGAGTAAGCCCCTAACAATAAGAGCTTTTTTATTTACAAGAGTTATGGAAACAAATAAAAATTGGATTAGAGAATATAATCAAAAAGAGATTGATAGCGGTAAAATAAAAGTAATTCAAACTAAGAATTATGAAGTAAGAATAAACACAATTGAAAATTATATAATTCTTTCTTCTAAAGAAGGTAGTTTTTTATGTGGTCTTTCATTTCTTCAAGTGTTAATAAATCAGTATGTAGATAATTCACTAAAGAAGTAAGATATATCAAAGATTCTTCATCTATTTCGGAAGTAGTAGGTGTTAAAATGATATGTATTTTATCAGAATAAGTTATGATTATCTCTTTAGATAGATCAATATCTTGATTGAATTTTTCTTTATATTTTACTTTTATCCAATCGTGTATTATTTTACTTATATCACCATAAGTTTGAAAAAAATTATTCATAATTAAAAGATTTTCATCAAAGATAGTAAACAAAAAGGTATAATTTTTGTAGGTTTGTAGAAATTTTATCGAAACAAAGCGTTAGCTATTTATTCTACCTGTAGGAATCTGGTAAATTCAAAAATAAGGTGGGGAATAATGAGTTTAACGCTCACGTCATATATGGCGTGGGCTAACTCTTATTTGCACCTTATGGCTTACCAGAGCCCCTACAGACAATAAGACTACAAACCCACGCTTTCTTATTAAATATCTAAAATTTCTACATTGGGTTTGGGTGGATTTAAAAATTCATCTTATGAAAAAATTCTTATTGATTGGTTACGTGTCAATCGCATTGGTTAGTTGTGGAGCTGTAAATAGAACTGTATTTGGGACAACCGAAGAAACGCTAATTAAAACAGTTGCCATTGAGCAAAATTGTTCATCTGAAAACGTTAAAATTACTGAAAGGGTAAAAGGACTTCACGGAGCTACTTATGCACTTGATGTTTGTGGCAAAAGGATGGTTTATAAACAAGTAGGCTCAGTATTTATGGAAGCCTCAAAAGCTGATGAGCTGATTAACAGTATGAAAAAATAGAATTATGTGGATAGTTATTATTATCATCATAATCATAGTTTTTGCTATTATGAGAATTAATTCAGAATTAAAACCAAAAGATCCTTTTATGACTTCCATATTCAAGGAAACTGATTTTCCTGACTGTAATGTTTATAAATCAGAAGGTACAGGGAAATATTATATTTCTCCTTACATGTTGCATACAGGAGATAAAAAAGTATTTTCAGGTTCTAAATATGAATGTGAAAATTGGGTAAAAAGGAATAAATAAGAGGTGCTTGTACATCTCTTATTAAACCCATTACTTTTTACAGTTTTTAGGTTTACTTCTATAAAAGTATTTTCTTCCGTTTTTGGTAGGTTTGTGTACTTTTACGAACTTGTTAGTAGATTTTTTATTCATCATAGACAAGTTTAATGATGACAACCATTACCGTGTCATCTTCGGTGAAATTAGTTAAACTTATTTACCTATGATGATGGAATGTAAACCTAATGTAAAAGTAATGGTTTTTAAGAGACTATTAAAAAATAGTCTCTTTTTATTTATAAAAGTATTAACAAAGAATAGTGTAAAATTGTATATTAGTGCCTAATTTAAAATCTTCTCAAGTTTTTATTGATTTATTAACCGACTCTGGAACGGGAGCAATGAGCGATAAACAATGGGCAGAAATGATGACCGGAGACGAAAGCTATGCCGGATCTCGTTCTTTTGATAATTTACAACGTCAAGTTGAGAAAATTACTGGTTTTCAGTATCTTTTACCGACGCATCAAGGGAGAGCAGCAGAAAATGTTTTGTTCTCTACATTGATAAAAGAAGGAGATATTATACCTGGTAATTCACATTTTGATACCACCAAAGGGCATATAGAATTCCGAAAAGCACAAGCAATAGATTGTACCATAGATGAAGCTTTTGATATAGAAAATCTTCATCCTTTCAAAGGAAATATAGATTTACATAAGTTAGAAAGCATCTATCTTTCCTATTCTAAAGAAAATATTCCGTTTTGTCTCATTACGATTACTTGCAACACTTCCGGTGGACAGCCAGTTTCTTTAGAAAACATAAAAGCAGTAAAAAAACTCTCTACTCAATATGGTATTCCTGTAATTTTTGATTCGGCTAGATTTGCAGAAAATGCGTATTTCATTAAGACTAGAGAAAAGGGTCAATCCGAAAGAAGCATCAAAGAAATTTGTAAAGAGATGTTTTCCTACGGAATGGGAATGACGATGAGTTCCAAAAAAGATGGTTTGGTAAATATTGGAGGTTTTATTGCCTTAAATAATGAAGAAATTTTTAAGAAAGCTTCTAATTTTACGATTATCTACGAAGGATTTATTACTTATGGAGGAATGGCTGGTAGAGATATGGCAGCTTTGGCTCAGGGTTTAGACGAAGCTACAGAATTTGATTATTTGCATAGTAGAATTTCTCAGGTAGGACTTCTTGGAAATCAGTTGATAAACTTAGGGATTCCTGTTCAAAAACCAATAGGGGGTCACGCTGTTTTTGTAGATGCACTGAAGTTTTTACCTAATGTAAATCGTGAAGAATTTCCTGCGCAAACTTTGGCGATAGAATTGTATAAAGAAGCGGGAATACGAGGCGTAGAAATAGGGACTATTTTGGCAGACCGAGATCCAGAAACCAGAGAAAATCGTTTTCCTAAATTAGAATTCTTGAGATTGGCAATTCCTAGAAGAACATATACAGACAATCATATCCAATACATTGCAGCGGCGCTTAAAAATGTTTTTGATAGGCGAGAAGAAATTAAAAAAGGCTATCACATCACTTGGGAAAGTGAAATTTTAAGACATTTTACCGTTCAACTAGAAAAAGTATAACATAAACCGAGAAAATTTCTCGGTTTTTTATTTCAATTTAAAATTTACGGGTTTAAAAACTTCTTTGTTATTTACTCTAAAAACAATTCCGTTTTCTTGTTGAGTACCTTGTATTTTGTGATTTTCTATCTTTCTAGTTTCTGCAATAACATTTACTTGATATTGCAATCCTTTTTTGTTTTCTAAAGTTATTGGCTGTTTTATTTTGTTGATAATCAAATAAATAGGTTCGTTTTCTTTGTTTAGTTCGAAAGACACATTGTATCCTTTTTCTCCAGAAAGATTGTAAATAGAATAACTAGGGTTAAGAATTGTAGGCGTTTTCTTAAGGGAGAAATTTTTACACGAAACTAAAAAAAATAATAAGAATATACTTAAAATTGCGTTGTATAGAATAGTCTTTTTCATAAATTTGTTTTTACAAAAATAAAAAATTTTAAATGATGATAAATAAAAAAACAATTGGAGTTATATTAACAACGCTATTTTTGGCAGTTTCGTGTAATAGAAGTGATGACAGTGGTGGTGATACTCAAACAGGAGCTAAACAAATTAATAATTTTGTTTGGAAAGGATTAAACTCTTGGTATTATTGGCAAAAAGATGTTGCAAATCTTTCTGATAATTTTGGAAATAGCAACCAATATGTTAATTACGTTAATTCTAAAAATCCAGATGATTTGTTTTATGGTTTGCTTAATGACTATCCTAACACCGATAGATTTTCTTGGATAGTAGATGATGTAGAAGCTTTACAACAGCAATTTAGCGGAATTTCTAAAGATTCAGGAATGAATTTATCTCTCTATTACAAAGATACTGGAAAAGTAAATGTAGTAGGTATTATAAATTATGTGGTACCAGATTCTCCTGCAGCAAAAGCTGGATTAGAAAGGGGAGATGTAATTGATAAAGTAAACGGAATAGCCATTACTGCTAGTAATTATCAACAACTTTTTAGTGATAATTTTTCTGTTTCTGTTGCCGAAAATGTATCTGTTACTTCATCTGGAGTAGTAACCTCTGGTGAGAAAAAAAAGGTAAATTTAGCGCCTGTAGTTTTAGAAGAAAATCCAGTTGCTTATTACCAAAAATACGAAATCAATGGAAAGAAGATCGGTTATCTGGTTTATAATGGCTTTCAGTCTATTTACAATGATGAATTAAACGCTGTTTTTGCTCAAATGAAAAAAGATGGTGTAAAAGATTTGGTTCTAGACCTTAGATACAATGGTGGCGGTTCTGTAGAAAGTGCAGTAGCCTTAGGGCAAATGGTAACAGGCAATTTTACAGGTTCTCCTTATGTGATTTATGATTTTAATGATAAACATAATAAATATGATGATACTGATAATTTAAGCGATAAAGTAAATACCTATAATTTTGTAAACGGACAGACTCAAAATTCTGGTTCACAGGTGATTAATAGCTTAGGCTTAAGTAAAGTTTATGTTTTGACATCAGGAGGAACGGCATCTGCAAGTGAGTTAACCATAAAGGGTCTTAGAGCTTATATCAATGTGGTGACAGTCGGGGCAGAAACTTATGGTAAATTTGTAGGTTCTATTACGTTGTATGATTCTCCTAGTTCAGATTATACTTCGTATTCTGGTAGAAATACTTCTCATAAATGGGCTATGCAGCCAATCGTTTTCTCTTATTACAACGGAAAGAAAGAGGCTAATCCTACAAAAGGAGGAATTTCTCCAGATTATACCATTGATTCTTTTTCTTATTTTGGGACAATTAAGCAATTTGGTAATACCTCAGATCCAGCTTTAGCAAAAGCTTTAGAAATTATTACAGGAACTAAAGTAGCAAGAACATCAACGCAAAAAAGTGCATTTTCTCTCTATGATGGCTTCTTAGGAACCAACAAAACTTTCAAAAAATTTGGAACGGAAATGTATATTGAAAATTTCAAAAAATAAAACACTATTTATAAATTATTAAGACTCCAAGATGATTTCTTGGAGTTTTTTCATTTTTTAATGAAAAAGTTTGCAAATTAAAATTATTATTCTACATTTGTAGAGTTAATTTTAATTTTGTAGAATGAAAGATCAAAAACTTACTGATGCCGAAAAAGATTTAATGGAAATCATCTGGCAAAAAAATGCAGCATTTATGAAGGATATCATTGAAGAATATTCCGAACCAAAACCTGCAACCACTACTATTGCCACGCTTTTGAAAAGAATGCAAAACAAAGATTTGATAGGCTACAAAACATACGGGAATTCTAGAGAATATTTCCCTAAAGTGAGTAAAGAGGTTTATTTCAAAGAAGAAATGACATCTATGATTGATAAATTTTTTAACAGTTCTGCAGCGCAGTTTGCCTCATTTTTTACCTCAAATACAAAAATGTCTCAATCTGAACTGAAGCAACTCCGTGACTTGATAGACCAAAAAATCGAAGACTAATGTTTACCATTGTTTTAAAAATAATCATAGTTTCTGCGATTCTATTGGCAGTTTACTATATTTTTTTAGAAAGAGAAAAAGTATTGAAATTCAACAGGTTTTATCTTTTAGGCTCGTTGGTATTTGCATATACAGTTCCCTTTATTTCTATTACAATTCCAAATTTTGAAAAATCAAAACCAAATTTAATAATAGGAAATGCGGTTCAGCAACAAGCTGTTTTTGTTTCAAATGCTGAGCAGAATAATATTAATTGGATGTTTTTAATTCCAATAATATATGTTTCGGTTGCCTTGTTGTTTTTAGCGAAAGCCATTTTTTCTGTTTACAAAATTTTGAATTTAAAAGGACAGACTTTGATATATCAGCATCAAAAAATAAAAATTTTAGAAAAGGAAATTGCTCCATTTAGTTTTTTAAATAAAATTTATTTTGGTAAAAATTACTGGATTGAGGACAAAATAGACCAAAGGATTTTTTTACACGAAAAACTTCACGTTCAGCAGAAACACAGTTTTGATATTCTTTTGATAGAGATTCTTAAAATTATTACCTGGTTTAATCCTGCGCTGTATTTTTATAAAAAAGCAATGATTAACAATCACGAATTTTTGGCAGATGAAAATGTAGTCAATAATCATTATGAAGTGAAATCTTACCAACATCTCATTTTAGATGAAATCGTTCATCATCAAAATTACCAATTAACACACCAATTCAATTTTTATAACACCAAAAAACGATTTATTATGATGACAAAATCAACATCCAAATCAGCGCATCTCAAAAAGATACTGATTTTACCATTGTTTGCATTCTTTTTTGTAGTTTTTGCAAATAAAAAACAACCTGAAATTTTAGAAAAAGAAAACTCGGTTTCTGAAACTAAATTTTTGATTAAAAGTAGTGCAGATACTTTAAAGCAGAAAATGAAAAAAGTGGAAAAAGTAAGTAAAAAAAGCAAAAAAGAGCTTTTACCACCGCCACCACCGCCACCTTATCCTCATCCAAAATCTAAAATGAAAAAAGACGAGAAGTTAATTCCGCCACCACCACCAGTGAGTAAAATAGATTCGCAAACTTTGGCAGAATTTCCTGGAGGGAATGCTCTTTTAAGACAGAAATTTTCTGAAAATTTTGATACAAGTAGATTAGAAAACACCAAAGGAATGATAAAAGGGACAATTAATATTATTGTTTCTGAAGATGGTAAAAATTATAATGCAAGTTATGATTTTGATAATGAAACCTTTAAAAATGAAGCTAAAAAAGCAGTGGAAAAAAGTTTAGAAGGCGTAGTTTGGAAGCCGGGCACTCTTAATGGTAAACCTGTAGCTTCTTCGCTTAAATTACCAATTTCTATGACTTTTCAATAAATTTAAAACCGAGAAAAAATCTCGGTTTTTATTCTGAATTTATTTCTGATATTTGATGTCTAAATTGATAGTAATGAGAAAACTGATTTTATTTTTTGCTTTCATCACCTGTGGGTTTTATTTTTCTCAAGGAAACAGCTTTGTTTATGAAGTGAGATATAAGCCCAATCCTGCCAAAGATTCTATAAAAACGCTGAAGGCAGTTCTTGATATTAAAGATAATAAATCTTTTTTTAGAACAGAAAATCAAAAAAAAGATGATTCTATTTTTGCGACAACAGGCAGCAGAAAAATGCTGAATTTTGGATTTGAGGAGCATTTTTTTGTAGAAAAAAATAGCAAAACCAAAGAAATGAATAAAATCATCATCAGTGGTTTTGATTATTATTCTCTTAAAATCACAGAGAATTTTTCTTGGAAAGTTATGCCCGAAAATAGAAAAATTGGAGATTTTGATTGCCAAAGAGCAGAACTAGACTACGGTGGCAGAAAATGGATTGCTTGGTTTACCACAGATATCCCGTTTCAAGATGGACCTTATGTTTTCCAAGGTTTGCCTGGATTAATCGTAGAGATTAAAGATGAGAAAAATAATTTTCTTTTTTCTCTAAATCAAGTTAAAAAAGGAAGTGAGTTTTATGATACAAAGGCTAATAAAATTACAATCAATTGGAAAACAATGGATCAATTAAGACTCAATTTTTATAATGATCCTTACAAAGATTTTAAACCTAACTCTGCCGGAAATAATTTTTCAAAAATTAAATACACAGACGAACATGGAAACGAAATATTGCCTGATTTTAAAGAATGGACTGCCAACGAACAAAAGAAAATAAAAGAAAATAACAATCCAATAGAACTTAATCACATTATGGATTACAAATAACCCCGAGAAATTTCTCGGGGCTTTTTTTATTTTGTAATGTCAAAAGAAACACCTGCGTTTACTGCAAACTGATTGTTCAGATTTCTGAAAAGTTTGTCTTTGTCATTGTATTTCGCAATTGGAAATTGCATTTCTGTAAATAAACCAAAGCCTTTTCCGAAGAAATATCTTGCACCAAGATGCCCTCCAAAATTCTTTAAACCTAAATTAAGACCAGGATATACATCAATATTAGATGGTAAATCTAAAACTTTTCCTAAATTAGCATTAAATCTTACTTTAGCATCAAATCTATCTCCGAAATCTGGTTTAATGCCAGCAATTTCTTTTACACCAAGAAGATAGCCAGCTTGTACACCTAGCGAAAAACTTTCGCCTAAGCCATAATCTACACTGCTTACAATTCCTGTTCCGCCATCCTGCATATTAGCGCCAATTTGGAATTTTACATCATCTTTACCTTTGAATGCCGCGGTCTGTGCACTTGCAAATCCTACAGTTAAAACAAATAAACTTGCAATTAATTTTTTCATAAATTGTTTTTTAAAATTTTTATATTGGCTACAAAAATTGTTCCATTGTAAAATTTTAAGACATTTTCGTTTAGAAATCTTTCTTTAAATTTGTAATATGAATTTCAAACTACAATCAGAATTTGCACCAACTGGTGACCAACCAACGGCAATAGAAAAACTCTCTAAAGGTCTAGAAAATGGAGAGAAATATCAAACTTTGCTCGGGGTTACGGGTTCTGGTAAGACTTTTACGGTAGCAAATGTGGTAGAAAAAGTACAAAAACCAACCTTAGTTTTAGCTCACAACAAAACTTTGGCTGCGCAACTTTTTATGGAGTTCAAAGAGTTTTTTCCTGAAAATGCAGTAGAATATTTCGTCTCTTATTACGATTATTATCAACCAGAAGCATACATTGCTACCACAGGAACTTACATAGAGAAAGATTTATCCATCAACGAAGAGGTTGAAAAACTAAGACTTTCTGCTACCGCAAGTTTACTTTCGGGGAGAAGAGATGTATTGATAGTTGCTTCTGTTTCTTGTATTTATGGTATTGGAAATCCTACAGAATTTAATAAATCTCTAATTGAGATAGAAAAAAATTCTAGAATTTCTAGAACTGCCTTCCTTCATAAATTAGTTAATGCGCTGTATTCTAGAAGCATTAATGAGTTTGTAAGAGGTACGTTTCGGGTAAAAGGTGATGTGATAGATGTATATCCTGCCTATGCTGATAACGCGATTAGAATTCAATTTTTTGGAGATGAAATTGAGAAAATTCAAAGTTTTGACCCTGTTTCAGGAAATGTGACTTCAGATTTTGATCAAATTAATATTTATCCTGCCAATTTATTTGTGACTTCTAAAGAAACAATGAATGAAGCCATCAGAGAAATTCAAGATGATATGGTGAAACAAGTAGATTTTTTTAATTCTATTGGTAAGCCTTTGGAAGCTAAGCGTTTGCAAGAGCGCACAGAACTGGATTTAGAAATGATAAAAGAACTCGGATATTGCTCTGGTATCGAAAATTATTCTAGGTATATGGATGGAAGATTGCCTGGTTCAAGACCTTTTTGTTTGTTAGACTACTTTCCGAAGGATTATTTGATGGTAATTGATGAATCTCACGCTACTTTACCGCAAGTTCACGCCATGTACGGTGGTGATAGAAGTAGAAAAGAAGCGTTGGTAGAATATGGTTTCAGGCTTCCTGCTGCAATGGACAATCGTCCGTTGAAATTTCCAGAATTTGAAGAAATGCAAAATCAAGTGATTTATGTTTCGGCAACTCCTGCTGATTATGAGTTGGAAAAATGTGGTGGAATTTACACGGAACAAATTATTCGTCCTACAGGGCTGCTTGATCCAATTATTGAAGTTCGTCCTTCTTTAAACCAAATTGATGATTTAATTGAAGAAATCCAGAAAAGAGTAGAAGAAGATGAGCGTGTTTTGGTGACGACTTTAACCAAGAAAATGGCGGAAGAACTCACTAAATATTTCACAAGATTTGGAATTAGGACTCGTTACATTCATTCTGATGTAGAAACACTAGAGCGAATTCAAATTATGCAAGATTTAAGAACAGGTTTGTTTGATGTTTTGGTTGGGGTTAATCTTTTGAGAGAAGGTCTTGATTTGCCAGAAGTTTCTTTGGTGGCAATTCTAGATGCTGATAAAGAAGGCATGTTGAGGTCGAGACGTTCTTTAATACAAACGGTTGGTAGAGCGGCAAGAAATGTAAACGGAAAGGCAATTATGTATGCGGATAAAATCACCAATTCTATGCAAAAATGTATTGATGAAACCAACTATCGCCGAGAAAAACAAATGCAATACAATACAGAACACCATAAAGTTCCGACTCCGCTGAACAAGAAAATCTCTGAAAATTTGGTAGGACGAAGTAAGGATTTCCCAGATTCTGCTTACACTCAAAAGGAAATTATTCGTCAAGTAGCAGAAGAACGCGAAGCTCTAGGAAGTGCGGATATAGAAAAACTCATCGCCGAGAAACAAAAAGCGATGGAAGCTGCGGCAAAAAATCTAGATTTTATTACTGCTGCGAAATTACGAGATGAGATTGTGGCGTTGAAAAGTTAATTATTATAAAAAACGATTGTCAAATAAAAAATTATAGAGTTTATAAAAGAGAATCATTAGTTTTTCTTAAGGATAATAGAAACTTTTTCTCCTTGGCGTAATCCTGTCATTATAGGGAAATTCTCATTAGTATCTTTTAATAGAATTTGAGCGGTATTAGAAGGCATTCCTCCTTCATTTTCTGCTATAATGGTAATTGTCATATCTTTTTCGGTGAATGGGAAGGAAAATGTTTGTTTATTATTTTTTACAATTACATTTTTTTTGAAGGGAACATCATTTATAAAAATTGAGATCTTATCACCATCTTCTTTTTGGGTATCCCATACATCAAATACTACTGTATCACTACTCCAATTAATTTTTAGTTTATCATCTGATTTCAATATATTATTGTTGGCCTCATTCGCAAGAATTTTAGCGTCCAGACCTTCTTTTATTTTTTCATCATTTGGTTTTACTATGCTTATTTTTTTAGAAACTTCTTCTAATTTTTTATAAAGTTGTTCAGAGCCAATTAAAAAAATGCTTCCGTCTGCACATTTTTTTCCATTAGGATATTTTCCTGTGAATGTTCCCTGGATAATACTTTTATTATTTTTCAATTTTAATAGAGCATTATTTACATTTACAAAACAGAAATTTGCATTGTCATAATTAGATTTGGTAGAAATGTTTTTGGATTCAGAAAAAGAAATTGTTTTCTTTTTTTTATTTAAAATCCCAGTAACCTTACTTACAGTACGATGTTCACCCGAAAAATCGGTGATTGTTTCTCCCGTAAAATTTCCTTTCTCATTTAATTCGAATTTTAATTTATAGGATATAAAATTTTTGTCAGATAGCTGTAGAGTTCCTAAAAATTCATAGTTGGTATTTTGAGCATTTAAATAAATCGTGAAGATTGTTAAAAAAATCTTAAAAAAATGTTTCATATGTTATTATTTTTTTTAATCTTTGCAAAGATAACCTTTAAAAAACAAAATCAAATGAAAAATTTTATTCTTGGTCTTGCTCTTGTAATGAGCTCTATGGTATTTGCTTCTTTTCCAGTTTATACTTCACAGGAAGGTAAAGTGACAACAGAAAAAAGCCAGGTTAGTGCAAAGGCAGACTCTTCTATTACCAATGTTAGAACTAACGCATCTGCATCTGTTCAGAAAAGTGATGTTTCAAGAACAAATGAGTCCACTTCTATTACTCCTGCTGCTAAAGGAGGGTATGATAAATGGATAGCGGTTGCATTATGGTTTTTCCTAGGATTTGTGGCAGCTCACAGATGGTATGCAGGAAAACCTACTGGATATAATATCCTATATATTATTACCTTAGGCGGTTTAGGTATTTGGGCTATTATAGACCTAATTAATATTTTGACAGATAAATTTTAATAATTTATAAAAATTTTTATTAAAAAAGGTCGCAATTTGCGGCCTTTCTTATTTATATTTATTTCTTATAGGGATTAATAAATCCATTAAACCATTGAGTTTTATTTCATAAATGGTAGAAAGTTGCATCCCAAGTTTTCCTTTGGGCATTCCTTGTCTTTGGAACCATTCCAGGTAAGAAATGGGTAAGTCTGCCAAAACAGTTCCAGCGTATTTTCCGAAAGGCATTTTTACCTCGCAGATTTCTTTTAAAATTTCAGAATTAATCAAGATTTCTATAATTTTACTTCAACATTTTCTTGGGTAGCACTCTCTTTTTCATTAGAGATAATAGGCGGTGTATCTTCTTGGTTTTCAGAAAATTCATCGGCATAAATTTGCATTAAAAGAATAGTGATAGATACCAATATTGGACCAAAAATCAGACCGAAAAAGCCAAAAATTTTTAATCCTAAAATAATTCCGAAAACGGTATTTAGAGGATGTATGTTTTCTAATTTTTTAAGGAAAGTAAATCTTAAAATATTATCTACTAAACCTACAATTACCAATCCGAATGCAATTACCCCAATTCCGCCAACGGTGTCTCCGCTTGCTAGCATAAATAGACCAACAGGAACATAAACAATGGCTGCACCTACTATCGGAATCATACTTCCAATAAAGGTTAAGGCAAATAAAAGTAACGGACTGGGCGCACCAAAAATGAGGTAACCAATTACTGCAACTATGGCTTGTCCTAATGCAACTACAGGAATTCCTACAGCATTAGCAATTACTAATTTTCTGAATTTATCACCAATTTTTTTTCCGTTAGAACGCTTAAGAGGAGAAATCCCCATCAGAATTCTCTCAAAAAGTCGGGCTTTGGTGAGCATAAAGTACAAAATAAAAAACATTGCCGAGATTACGGTAAGTGTATTAAGTGTAGTATTTAGAATGGTGGTGGAGACTTTGCCCGCAAATTCAGAAATTTTTTGTTTGTTTTCTTTGCTTAGAATGTCGATGTCTATTTTACTTTGTACATAATGCGTGACTTTATCTACAAAATCATTAAACTGTGCTGCATATTGTTGGGTATTTCCTATTTTTTGAACCAATAAATCTACAATGAGATAAGATGGTATGATGATTACAAATAAAGCAATTAAAATAATTGCAACAGCAGCTAGCCAAGATTTCCAGTTTCTTTTTTCTACCAAGTAAAAATTGAAACTTCTAGAGATAATATATAATGTAAGCGCACCGAGCAACGAAGGTAAAAAATCACTCAAATTGAAGAGAATTAAACCCAGCATTAATAAGATGATGGCAAGCATAAAGACTTGTCTTATTTTGTTATTGCTTATTTGACTAGATGTATCCATATAATTAGATTAAAAAAGCAACAGAATTTTCTGTTGCTTTCAAAGTTATAAATATTTTTAAAAAGTTTAACTTTTATTTACTTCGTATGGTGTGCCAAATAATGCACAGTAAAGAGAGTATGAAACAGAATTTATAAACGGTAAAGTTGCAATTGCTCCAATACAGCATAGTAGATATCCTGAAATAGAAATAAGAAAACCTAAAATAGCCACAACCAAAACAAGTCCGAAATTGTCATTTGTAGTTTTAAAGCTTAAACTTATTCCATCAGATACGTTTTTATTGCCAAAAAAGACAATTGGTAATCCTACAAATCCTGCAATAAATACATATAACCCAGGTAAAAGACAAAAAACAGATCCTGCATAAGCCAAAATAGTAATAACCAATCCATATAAAATCAAATTTCCTGTATTTTGTTTGTATCCAATAAACAAATCAGAAATTTCAATATTTTGATGAGTATTGCTTTTATGAGTCATATAAATTATTCCTACAGAAAGCGGATATAATATTACAGTGCTTACTAATGAAGAAAGCATGCTAAAAGCGGTAGAGCCAAAACCAGAATTTTGGTTTTCTAAAATCATATTTTTCAAATCTTCAGAATTACCAGATTTTGCGGATTCTATAATCTCTTTATAAAAATTCATTCCAACTTGTGCACCTGGAAATAGTAATGAGATTAATGAGCTAACCACAAATACTATGATGAAAAAAAGGATTGCATACCCAATAATGTTCTTGTAATTCTCCCAAGCGTGAGAAATAATGCTTCCAGAATCTTTTTGTGGAGCTAAAGGTCTTTCGAATTCAGAAAAATTATCCATAGTTTTAATATTTTGTTTACCAAAATTAGTTAAAATTATGAAACTTTTGTTACAAAACTAGACAAATTTAATACGAAAATAACTTTTGAACAAGGTATAGATAATCGCATTCCAAAAAGGAAAGGTAAATAAAAGTCCAAAAAAGAAAAGGAAAAAGCCAGAATAACTAAATATAATGGCTAGAACAGAACATGCTGCAATAACGAAAAAATTACCAGCAACTACCTTAAAACTAATTTTCATAGCTTCTATTAAATTCATTGGCGTAAAAAACAGAAGTGGAGCTACAAAAATAGTGTACATTATCCATAAAAACCCAGGAATAATTAATGGTTTTAAATAAAAATAGATGCCTCCCCAAAGTAAATAATAACCGAAAAATTTAAAAAAATTGGTACCCGAAAATCCTGCAAATAAATCATTTAGATTAATTTCTTTTTTTTCGTCTATCTGATTGTAAATCTTGAAAAAACCAATATTCATAGGATATATAATTGCTACTACAACTATGGTCATCATAGAAAATGATTTGAAATTTTCACTTAACAATATTTCTTGAAATTTTATACTAAACTCATCAGGATTTGATGACATAAGTGGTGCTATTTCATTTATTTTCGGATATATTTCATAATAATTTGCCAAAAAATTACCCAATATAAATAACGAAGAAAAATATACTATCGTAAAAACTAGTTGATAAAAAAGAGTGGATTTCCAATATTTAAAAGACTGTTTTATAACGTAATCTAAACTAATCTTTTTGCTTGCTTCATTCATTTTGCAAAATTAGTTTTTTTATACAAAAAAAGCCATCGTTTTTCTAAATTAAATCCATAGAAATTAATATTTTAAGTAAAAATTAATTTCAAAATTGATTTTTGAAAATTTCAGCTTATTTTTTGTGGGGTTTTGTCAAAAATTATATTATTTCGGGAAATAAAATGAAAAACATGTTTTCAAAAATGTAAATTTGCGTATGCTTTCTATCAACTATCAAAAATTCTTAGAACTAGACCAGCTTTCTCAGCAGAAAGTTCCTTTCTTTTTTATCATAGATTTTTTGATGGAAAATGTTTTGATTTTTAATGAAAATGAGCTCAGAGAAAAAAAAATTCTGATAGACTTTCCTCAATATAAAAACATTGAATATCAAGAATTTGAACCAAAAGAAATTCAATGGAATGCATTTCCGCAAAGTAAAGAAGATTACAAAAAAGGTTTTAAAATTGTTCAGGAACATCTAAAACGTGGAGATTCTTATTTGGTAAATTACACCTGCGAAACAGAAATTGAAACCAATCTTAGTTTAGAAGAAATTTTTCATCAATCAAAAGCTAAATATAAGGTGCTGATTCCTAATCAATTTACTTTTTTTTCTCCAGAAACTTTTGTAGAAATTACAGCCCAAAAAATCTATACCCATCCTATGAAAGGCACTATAGATGCTGCTAAAGAAAATGCCATAGAACTTCTAAAAAATGATGTGAAAGAAAAAGCGGAACATTATACAGTAGTAGATTTGCTGAGAAATGACCTAAGTATGGTTGCAAATAATGTACGTTTGGATGAGTTTCAAAGAATTGATTTTCTGCAAACTAGAAATAAAAATCTCTATGCTATGAGTTCCGAAATTTCGGGTGAAGTAAAGCCAGAATTTCAATGTAACATTGGAAGTTTGCTCCAAAAAATTTTACCAGCAGGTTCTATTTTAGGCGCACCAAAACCAAAAACACTAGAAGTGATTTTAGAAGCAGAAAATTATGACAGAGGTTTCTACACGGGCATTGCAGGTTATTTTGATGGAGAAAATCTAGATTCTTGCGTGATTATTAGATATATAGAAAACAAAAATTTCTTATATTTGAAAGAGAAACCTAATTTGGTATTCAAAAGTGGTGGCGGAATTACACATCTGAGCAGACTAGAAGATGAATACCAAGAAATGAAAAATAAAATATATGTCCCAATTCATTGAAAGCATTAAAATAGAAGATCAAGAAGTTTTTTTATTAGAATTACATCAGAAACGTGTAAATGATACATTTGCACATTTTGGGATTCATGGTTCTATAGATTTGTCAAAAATTGTCAAAAATCTGGAGATAGATGAAGACGGTTTTTTCAAGTTGAGAATAGTTTATGATTTAAACAAAAATTACAGAACTCAGCTCATTCCTTATGCAATAGCAGAGATAGACAGTTTTCAGTTGATGAAGAATAACACCTACGATTATGCTTTTAAATTTGAAGATCGAAAAGAATTTGAAAGAATGAAAACCAAAGCAAAAACAGAGGAAATCATCATTGTAAAAAACAATTGCATTACAGACACGTCTTACACCAATCTGCTTTTTTTAAAAGATGAAAAATGGTACACACCTTCTACCTATTTGCTAAATGGTGTAATGCGCCAACATCTTTTGGCTACCAAAAAAATAAAAGAAACAGAAATTACCTTGCAAAATATCAAAGAATTTACACATTTTCAGTTGATTAACTCGATGAATGATTTTGATGATATGTTTATTTATCCCATCGAAAGAATTATAAATTTACCTGAAAGCAGAGAATACTTGGGGATTTGATTTTACGAAAAATCCGCTCAATCAGCGAGAGAATATTCTATTTCAAAGCGTTGAAATAATTCTTTAAAATATCTGCGTTTTGAATTTCAGAAGTGTCAATTTCTAAAATTTTTGGTTTTTCATCTGCTTTAAAGAAATTGTCTAATACCCTTAAAAAAGTTTCTTCTTCCTCTACCTTAAAATATCCAAAGCCAAAATGTTTGGCCAGATTTTCTACATTTTTGTGATGTTTGGTAGCGATAAATTCGTCCACAGCATTGGTATTGCTAGGGCCAGGTATAATTCTAAAAATATTTCCTTCACCATTGTTAACCACTATAATTCTGGTATATGGTGGTATGTATTGATTCCAAAGACCGTTAATGTCATACATAAAACTCAGTTCTCCAGTGATTAAAATTACAGGATTTTCGTTCATCATGGCATATCCCATTGCAGTAGAGGTACTACCGTCTATTCCGCTGGTTCCTCTGTTGCAGAAAATATGGTGATTTTTAGAATATGGGAACAATTCTGCATATCTGATGGCAGAAGAGTTAGAAATATGAACGTGATAGTTTTCTGGGATTTTCTGTTCTAAAGTTTCAAAAATTTTAAAATCAGAAAAACCGCAAGCTCTACAAAACGCTTCGTGTTTTTCGTCTCTTTTGTCTTTCAATACACTCCATAAATTATAATAAGCTTGTGGTTCTAATCTAGAAAACGGAAGCAATTGCCCGAAGAAAATTTCAGGTTTAGCATCTATTTTTTCGGTGAGTGCATAATAAGTGTTCGGAAACCAGTGCTGATCTATGTGCCAATGTTTAGTAGGTTTTGCCTTTCTTAAAAATTCTTTTACTTTTTTAGAAACCACATTTTGCCCAATGGTAATCAATAAATCTGGAGCATAAGTTCTAAAATCTTCTTCGCTAAAATTAAAAACATAACGATCTATATGATTAAAAAACTTGTCGTGATAGAGGTTAGAGTTGGCTTCTGTTAAAACGACCACAGAATGATTTTTAACAAACTGAGAAAGAATAGATTCTAATTCTGGGTTGTGATCTGATGTACCTGCAAGGATTAAAATTCTCTTGGCCTGATTAAACTCTGAAACCAATTGTGAAGAAATTTCATAAGGTTTTTCTTGTTTTACTATTTCAACCTCAGGGAAGATAGGCAACTCGTACACCAAATTATACAACGGTTCAGAAAGAGGTATGTTAATATGTACAGGACCTTGTTTTTCTATACAAAGTTCTATGGCGGTCTTTATGGTTTTAAAATTTTGTTCCTCTGCATTTTCGGCTTCATCTTCTAGTAATTCAAAATCTCCGTAAGAATGCTGATGGAAAACGTTTTTTTGACGAATGGTTTGTCCGTCAAATAAATCTACAAAATCTGTTGGTCTGTCTGCTGTTAAAATTAAAAGAGGAATATTTTGGTAAAATGCCTCTGTAATTGCAGGATAATAATTAACTGCCGCAGAACCACTGGTGCAAGAGATTGCTACTGGTTTTTTTAGAGATTTTGCCATTCCCATTGCGGTAAAAGCTGCGCTTCTTTCATCTACAATGCTGAAACATTCAAAAGCATCAATCCCAGAAAAATGAATGGCAAGAGGTGCATTTCTAGAGCCTGGCGAAATCACCATTTTTTCGATTCCGTATTGCTGAAGAAGATGACCTAAAACTTGTATGCTGCGTTTTGCGGAGAATTGTTTCATTGTAAAATTTTGAACTGCAAAAATACGTAAAGATTTTCTTTAAAAATAGTATCTTGTCAATTTACATAACATTTAAAACAACTTTAGTTGTTGCGTTTTACTTCCTGAAAAGTGTTCAGCAGAAAGCTCTACCATTTTTCTGTCTTTGAAGTATTTATTTCTGCCAATTTCTATGGTTTTATGAATCATTTCTGCAATGCTTCCTTCGCCTTTATAGCGTTCAAAATATCTTTTTTCTCCTAGTTTTCCGCCACGCATTTGTTTGATTAGACTGATTACTTTGTCTTTTCTGTCAGGAAAGCTCGTTTCTAGCCATTTTACAAAAACAG
>DDFD01000051.1 GCA_002337005.1 Flavobacteriales bacterium UBA1937
TGTAGATAAAAAAATGGATTTTTTGACCATCAAAAAAACACCAGAAAATCTCACAAAAATGATTAAAAGCGCCTGCTATGATTGTCATTCAAACGAAACGGTATATCCTTGGTATGCTAATGTACAACCATTTGGATGGTTTCTTAAAGACCACATAGACGAAGGAAGGCGTGAACTTAATTTTTCTACTTTTGCAACCTATGAACCTCTGAGACAAGCCAAAAAATTAAATAAAGCTGCTAAAGAAGTAAAAGAAGGAGAAATGCCATTAGAATCATATCTTTTAATACATAAAGAAGCCAAATTGAATCAAGAACAAAAAGAATTATTGGTAACTTATTTGCTCACTATGAAAGATATTACGATGATGCAAAATGGTATTTCTGAAGAAGAACTAAAACCAAAACAAAAGTAATTTTGATACACAAAAATAAATATTACGTTTTCTATGACGGAGAATGCGGTTTCTGCAATTTCTGGGTACAATGGATTCTTAAAAATGATAAAAATGACCAATTTCTTTTTGCTGCTTTACAAAGCGATTTTGGTCAAAAATTTTTAAAAGAGAGAGGTCTTAAATATGATGACTTTGACACGATTTATCTTTGGAAACCAGATGCTTTTTACCTTACCAAATCAGATGCAATACTTAAAATCGCAAGCACCATCGGAGGAATTTATAATTTTGCATCCATTCTAAAAATTTTCCCAAAATTCACCAGAGATATTGGGTATAATATAATTGCCAAAAATAGAAAAAAATTGATGGAGCAGATGTGTCTGCTACCTACACCAGAACAGAGAAAAAAATTTGTATAATAATCTGTTTTTAGAATTTTATTAAACCCCAAACGATATTTATTACAAAGAATCCTCAACAAAAAATAATTATCTTTCGCTTCTAAATTTCTAATCATTATCTTTGCAACTTATGGAATATAATACAGAAAGAAATCAGCTCCTAATGCCAGAATATGGCAGACATATACAGCAATTGGTAGAACATTGCAAAAGCCTCGCTACTAAAGAAGAACGTAACGAGATGGCACTTGCCATTGTAGAATTTATAGGACAAAGAAATCCACACCTAAGAGACGAAGAAAATTATAAACATAAACTTTGGGATCATTTATATATTTTAGCAAATCACGAACTAGATGTAGATTCACCATATCCTTTCCCTACCAAAGAAGAACTGGCTCAAAAACCAAAAAAAATGGAGTATCCAAAACTTCAGGGTGATTATAAATTCTACGGAAAAAGTATTCTCCAGTTAATTGAAAAAGCGATAGAACTAGAAGAAGGAGATGAAAAAGAAGCACTAATAGAAGTGATTGCCAACAATATGAAAAAATCTTACAATGTGTATAATAAAGAACACGTGCAAGATGAGGTAATCTTCCGTCATTTAAAAGAACTTTCAGAAAACAGACTAGACCTTACAGGAATTGATTCCTTAGAAAAAAGTAGAATCTATCACTCTAACAACAAAAATAAAAACCAAAATCAAAAAAATAATCCTAAAAAACGCTTTAACAACCATAATAAAAACAGAAAAAGATAATGAGCGAAGCATTTCAGATAAGAGGCGGAAAACAATTACACGGCGAAATAAAACCTCAAGGTGCAAAAAATGAAGCACTCCAAATTTTGTGTGCAGTTTTGCTCACTGGCGAAGAAGTTAGGATTAAAAACATCCCAGATATTCACGACGTTAATCGTCTCATAGAAATTTTGGGAGATTTCGGAGTTGAAATTACCAAAAACGCACACGGAGATTACACCTTCAAAGCAGATAATGTAAATTTTGATTACATAAAATCCAAAGAATTTAAAAAAGATGGCGCCAGACTTAGAGGTTCTATTATGCTTCTTGGGCCTATGTTAGCTAGATTTGGTGAAGCGTATATGCCAACTCCAGGTGGTGATAAAATCGGGAGAAGAAGATTAGATACTCACTTTCAGGGGTTTGTAGAACTAGGCGCAGAATTTCATTATGACGAAGAAGAATATTTCTATTCTCTAAAAGCTAAAGAATTAACAGGTAAGTTTATTCTTCTAGAAGAAGCTTCTGTTACAGGTACAGCAAACATAGTAATGGCGGCCGTTTTAGCCAAAGGAAAAACCAGAATTTACAATGCGGCTTGCGAACCATATTTGCAACAGTTATGCAAAATGCTCAACAGAATGGGTGCTAATATTTCGGGTATTGGTTCTAATTTATTAACCATCGAAGGCGTTTCACATCTTCGCGGTACAGAACATACAATGCTTCCAGATATGGTAGAAATTGNNTCTTGGATTGGTCTTGCTGCAATGACAAAATCTGAAATGACCATCAAAAATGTAAACTGGAATCAATTGGGTGTTATTCCTAATACTTTTAGAAAACTGGGAATTCAACTAGAGCAAAGTGGTGATGATATTTATATTCCTGCACAAGAACATTATAAAATTCAGAAATTTATAGACGGTTCTATTCTTACCGTTTCAGATGCACCTTGGCCAGGATTTACGCCAGATTTACTATCAATTGTATTAGTTGTAGCAACTCAGGCAAAAGGTACCGTTCTTATTCACCAAAAAATGTTTGAATCGAGACTATTTTTCGTAGATAAATTAATTGATATGGGAGCGCAAATTATTCTTTGTGATCCTCACAGAGCAACAGTGGTTGGCTTAAATCACGAATATCCATTAAGAGGAACGAATATGACTTCGCCAGACATCAGGGCAGGTAATGCACTATTAATTGCCGCACTTTCCGCCGAAGGAAAATCCATAATTCATAACATCGAACAAATAGACAGAGGTTATGAAAACATCGATGGAAGATTAAAAGCTCTCGGTGCGGATATTGAAAGAATTCAGTTATAAAATTTAAAAAC
This sequence comes from Flavobacteriales bacterium UBA1937, assembly GCA_002337005.1. Lineage (GTDB taxonomy): Bacteria > Bacteroidota > Bacteroidia > Flavobacteriales > Weeksellaceae > Cloacibacterium. Next base: position 2,889 of record DDFD01000051.1, read on the forward strand.
GCAACTTATTTTTTAAGTTGCGTTTTTGTTGATTTAAATTTCTTGTATTATTTATTGCTCTTGTTCTATTTTTTGCAATTGCTCTAGATTTTTACCTAATCTTCGCATAATAATTCCATAAACTACTCTATAATAAATGAGTACTAATAAAATTCCAAGGCTTAAACTGATAATAATCCCCGCATAAAAACCAATAATCGTAGGATTTTCTAGATGAATATTCTGCATTTTAAGAGCATGGATAGTAAAAAATGTAAGCACAAACATTATGAAAATCAATAAAATAATATTGGTCAATATAAATGCATTAACTGTTTTCTTAAATTTTATAATCTGTACAATCAATTTTTTGAGATTACATTCTACCTTTATTTTCTTATAATTACGATAAAACAAAAACACAAAGCCAGCGGTAATTAATAAACTGAAAATTTTCAAAGCGAAATAAAGATGCCCAAAATTCATTTCTATGTCTTGGGTTACTCTCAGTCCCAATTTTTTCATCATATTCAGAAAACTCTCATTATTATCTGCGGTAAATACGGTGTAAATACTAACCGCTGCAAAAAACAGAAACTCAGCCATGCTAATCCAGAAAATATACTTCACATAGTTTCTAGATTTTTTATTCAGCATTGCCTCAATTTCAGAAGTTCCATATACCTCAGCTACCGTTTGCTCTTGCCACGATTTTTTTAAATCATCTATATTAAAATCTTGATTAACCATGTTGCAGCATCAGTTCTTTTAAAGTTTTCTTTAATCTATTCATTTTCACTCTTGCGTTTACTTCGGTTATCCCTAGGTTTTCTGCGATTTCCCGGTAAGGAATGTCATCCAAATACATCATCACAATTGCTCTTTCTACATTAGGTAACATTTTTATTACCTTATAGAGCAGAGAAATCTGTTGTTGTTTTTCGCCATCATCTTCCATAAACGCCCGTTGATGGAAATCCATCAGTTCGTCCGTTTGCGGAGATTTTGTTTTTTTTCTAAAAAGCGTAATTGCTGTGTTAAGTGCTACTCTGTACATCCAAGTCGTAATTTTGGACTGTCCTTTAAATGAGTCGTAACTTCGCCAGAGTTGTAACACAATTTCTTGAAAAAGGTCTTGTTCATCTTCCAGAGAATTGGTGTACAATCTAGAGACTTTGAGTATAAGCCCCTGATTATTCTTTACCAACTGAGAAAATTCTTTCTGTTTAGCTTCCAAAACCTACGATTTTAAGTAGCGAAGATAGGAATAAAGTGCAATTTTTTATCAATAGAAAATGTTAATTTTTATTTTATTTGGGCGCCAATTTCCGCCTTCCGCTACCAATCTTTTTATAAAAATCCAATGTTTTTCCCAATGCTTTTTTATAAAAAGGATTTCCGCTCAAGTCGGGGCGCAATGCAGAAGCAGAAATAATATCTAGAAATTGTCATCTAAAATTCTCTCATTCTCCCATCTTCCATCTTCCAACAATTTCCGTATCTTTGCACTCCACAAGAAAAACGGCTTGTTGATACCAAGAAATTGGGGTAGGAAAGTCCGGACATCAAAGAGCAGCATAAAGGTTAACAACCTTCCGTCGTGAGACGAGGACAAGTGCAACAGAAAGCAAGTACAGTTCGGCTGTAGTGAAACCAGGTAAACTCTATGCGATGCAATGTTAAGTATATCGAGCGTTTTAGAAGAAATTCTATAACTAGCAGTTGCTCGCTGCGAAAATCGAGGGGTAAACAGCTCAAGATTTGCAGCAATGTAAATCATAGATAAATAACAAGCGTCTCGATTCATCGGGAAACAGAATCCGGCTTATAGTTTTTCTTGTGGTTTTTTTATTTTGTTTCAAGTTTCGAGTTTTTTATTTTTTCAATATAATGATTAAATAAAAATAAGCCACCTCCTAATAATATAATTCCAATTAAGAAAAAAATCCAATAGTATATATTTAGATTAAGCTTGTCTATACTATCTAACAGTGTTTTGCCATATAGTTTTAATAAAGCAATATTAAAATTTAATAGAAAATGTAGGATAATTGGGCTAATAATTTTTTTTGATTTTACATACAAATAACCAGCTACTAAACCTAAAAAGAAAGTAGGTAAAAGATTAGAAAAATTTGGAAGATGATATAATGCAAAGCAAAGAGATGAATATAATATACTTTTTACAAAACTGTATTTTTTTGCTAAACTATCAATAAAATATTTTCTAAAAATTAATTCTTCAAAAATAGGAGCTATTACCAATGCGGGAATTGCTCTAATAACAAATTGATAATCTAGTTGAGTATTTATGTTTAGTACTTGAGAAGGAAATTCTTCTGAAGAAGTTATTCTTCTATAAATTTCAAAAAAAGGTTCTTGGAAAATTTTCAAGCCAACTGCAATCGGTATTAAAATGAAAAGAATATTTTCATTAAAATGAACAAAACTTGTTTTTATATCAACAATAAAATCCTTTTTAAAATAAAATCTAATGAAATAAATATAAACAATGACAATTATGAAAGTGTTTATTAATGAGTAAATTGCAATATGAATATTATTTAAATAACTTACCCATGAAGAAATTACCCCTAAAAGATTCATTATAATAATCAATATGATTGTACCTAAAAATGTTTTCCAAATATTCATAAAATTCTATTTCTCAAATCTTATTCCTTTAAAATAAATCTCTTGAAAATTTACATTTACGTCATTTTTAGAACCTACATACATTACTACAATCATAGATTTATTAGTCCAGGCTTTCACAGTATAGGTAGTACCATCTTCTGTTTCTCCGTATTCTAAAATTCCTATCACATCTGGTTGGTTTTCTAGAGTATGACCTTTTCCGTAATCAGTTTTTTTAGTGAATTTTAAAAAATGTTCATTGAGGAAATCAACATAAGAAATCATTTTTTCTTCTGGTAAATCATTGTTTTTTATAGCGTCTTCATTTAGTTTTACCGCAATAATTCCGTAATCTACATTGGCAAAAATTGTAGAGGCAGTGTAAACCTCGCTTTTGTCATTAGATAATGCTTTTGTAAATTTCGGTTCTGTAGGGAAATAAAACTGGGCTCCAGTGTCTGCAATATTATATTTTGCAAACCTAGGAACTTGTGCAGAAGTTATAACTCCAATTAACAAAATTATAAAAATGGATAATTTTTTCATGGGGTTAGCTTTTTTTATTGTAAATCTATAGTTTATTTTTCATTTTCCAATTGTTTTTTTGCTTCTTCTAGTGCTGTTTTTTCATTTTCTGGTAGTTCGGGATATTTTAAATTCATGCCTTCTAAAGCATCTATAATGATTTGTAAAGCCGTTAATCTAGCAAACCATTTTTTATCAGCAGGTACTACAAACCAAGGAGCATGTTCTTTGCTAGTCTCATTGATGGCTTCTTCATACGCTTTCATATAATCCCCAAAACGAGCTCTTTCTTTTAAATCTGCGGCAGAAAATTTCCAATTTTTGTTTTCTTCATTTATTCTGTCTAAGAATCGTTGTTTTTGTTCTTCTGGAGAAACGTGTAAGAAAATTTTCACAATTTTAGTTCCATTTCTTGCCAAATGTTTTTCAAAATCTCTGATGCTTTCGTATCTGTTTTGCCAAAAACCTTCATTTATTTCGTCAATAGATTTCCATACTTTTTCACCCAAATTATATTCAGGATGTACTTTACATACCAAAACACTTTCGTAATGACTTCTATTGAAGATTCCTATTTTTCCTTTTTCAGGTAGAGCGGTATAGTGTCTCCAAATAAAATCAAAACCATATTCTTTGGAACTAGGGGCTTTAAAACTGGTTACTTCACAGCCTTGAGGATTTACACCGCCGAAAACGTGTTCTATTAAACTGTCTTTTCCAGCTGCATCCATCGCTTGTAAAACCACTAGAAGAGATTGGCTACCATCTGCATAGAGTTTTTCTTGCAATTCATAGAGTTTCTTTTTTTCTTCCTGAAGTAGTTTTTCACCTTCTTCTTTGTTCAATTTTCCTTTATAAATGGTGCTGAAATCTTTGATTTTAAATTTTGAATTTTCTTTAACAAGAAAGTTATCTGTGAAATTGGTTTCCATTTTTTACAATGTTTTTGTTCAACTAAAGATAATAAAAAAAACCGACTTAATATAAAGACGGTTTGTATTGTTTTTTTAAATAATCTGTCTAATTAGCTTTTTTTGCTTTAGAAACTTTCTTTACTTTTGGGGTAGCTTTTGTATTGGCGCTTACTACAGGATCAGCAACTTCTTTTACTGGAGTAGCAGTAGCAGCTATATTTGTATCAGCATTTACTACAGTTCCTTGAATGTATAGTACAATTCTTCCGTTTGCAGGGTCATTAGAAAATACATCAATAGTCTTTTTAAATGGAGCTACAGTAGCAGTATTATAGTGTACTTTAATTTCCCCTTTTTTACCTGGTAAAATTGGTTCTTTAGTATATTCAGAAGCTGTACATCCACATCCTGGTTGCACATTGCTTAGAATTAAAGGTTTATCACCTGTATTGGTAAATGTAAAAACTCTATTTCCATCAGAATTTGCTTTTACAGTTCCGTAATCTATAGTGGTTTTATCAAAAGTAATAGTCTGTGCATTAGAAAATGCAAAAGCACCTAATAATAATAGACCTCCAACTAGTTTTTTCATCTCTTATTTTGTTTTGAAAATTATACGTCAAAATTATAAATT
>DDFD01000111.1 GCA_002337005.1 Flavobacteriales bacterium UBA1937
ATTTGGGATTAAAGGTGGTATGAACATTTCTTCTATCTCTGATGATGGATATGATGATACCAAATCTAAAGTAGGATATTACGGTGGTGTATTTGTAAATATCCCAGCATCTGAGTTTTTCAGTATTCAGCCAGAGGTAATCTATAACAATTTAGGCTCTGAAGTAAAAGGAACTGTTTTGGGAAATTCTTATTCTCAGAAACTTAACTTAAACTACATTACCGTACCAGTGATGTTTCAGTATAAAGCTACTCCACAGTTTTATTTAGAAGCTGGCCCAGAATTTGGATTCTTAGTAAGTGCTGATTCTAAAACAACTTGGAACAATTCTACCTCAACCGCAGAATTAGACAAAGACAATTTTAACAATTTCAATATGGGTGTAGGTCTAGGTGCAGGTTTTGATATTACTAAAAACTTTGGAATCAATGCTAGATATGTAGCAGGTTTCAGTGATGTAACTAAACCAAGTTCTGACCCTAGCACAAATGCGAAAAACAAAAACAACACTTTTCAAGTTGGTTTGAATTTCAAATTCTAAGAAAAAAGGAAATATTTATTTCTCAATATTTAATTCATTATGGGTAATAAAGCTGGGCAAACGCTCGGCTTTATTTATATCTAAAATACACATTTTAAGCAACTTAAAAATTATCTTAAGTTTTGGCACGTAAATTGGAAATATCTCATCATTAAACAACTATTTAATAAATTTAAAATGAGAAAACTATTTTTAGGATTAGGTATTGTAGTAAGCGGTTTCGCTTTTTCGCAACAATTCGGATTAAAAGCAGGACTTAATGTTTCTGACATCAATAACGGCGCTTCTGGCACTGATATGAAGGCCAAAACAGGTTTGTACGTAGGTGTTACAGCTACTATTCCTGTTTCAGACGAATTCAGTGTACAACCAGAGTTAATTTACAATCAATTAGGTGCTAAAACCAATTTATATGATTTCGGAGGAATCATTGGCAATGTTTCTACTACTACCAAGCTAGATTATATTTCTTTACCTGTGATGTTACAGTATAATTTCCCAAGTAATTTTTATCTGGAACTAGGACCAGAATTTAGTTATATGGTTTCAGCAAAACAAGGACTTAGCACTTCTATCATTTCTCCATCTACAGATATTAATATGGATTATCTTAATAGATTAAATGTAGGAGCAGGTTTCGGGGCTGGTTATAACTTAAACAAAAATATAGGAATTAGCGCCAGATACACCCTTGGTTTAACAGGTCTAGGAAAAAACGGAAACGTAACAGATTATTTCTTAGACAGCGCCAAAAACAACAATTTACAAGTAGGTGTAAATTTCAAATTCTAACACAATCCTTATCCAAATTTTCATACAACAAAAAACTCGGAAGTAATTTCCGAGTTTTTTAATGGTATTTTAGCTGAATAATTCACTCTCTTTTGGTTTTGCTACAGGATAATTTTCTGTAAAACATCCGAAACAATGTTTATCTGAGCCTAAAATATTGATTAAATTTTCTACACTCAGAAACTCTAGACTATCAACTCCTAGATAAGTTTTTAGTTCTTCCACTGTCATATTAGCCGCAATTAAATCGTCTTTTTTAGGAGTGTCAATCCCTAAAAAGCAAGGCGCAATAATAGGTGGAGAAACACTTCTAAAATGAATTTCTCTAGCTCCACTATCTCTCAAAATCTTTACCAGTCGTTTTGAGGTGGTTCCTCTTACGATAGAATCGTCTATAATCACCACAGATTTTCCTTTAATTTCAGAAACAATAGGATTTAATTTCAAGTTCACTACCCTTTCTCTCATTTCCTGAGACGGAACAATGAAACTTCTGGCAATATATCTATTTTTGATTAATGCAGGTCTGAAAGGAATTCCTGAAGCTTTAGAAAAACCAATTGCAGCAGGTACGCCAGAATCTGGAACACCAATCACCAAATCTGCTTCCACAGGAGCTTGCTCCCAAATTTTTTCGCCAGACCTTTCTCTTATTTCGTGCACATTAATGCCTTCTAAAGCTGTATCTGGTCTTGCAAAATAAATGTATTCAAATGCACAGATTTTTCTTTCGCAATCGCTTTTTACCAAGAAACTTTTTAATCCATCTTCTGTATCACTGGTATAAACAATTTCGCCAGGCAAAATATCTCTCACATATTGCGCACCTACTGCATCAAGAGCGCAAGTTTCTGAAGCACAAACGAAAGTTTTTTCGTCAATCGCTCCTAAAACCAAAGGTCTAATCCCTTTAAAATCTCTAAAAGCAAAAAATTTATTTCTGGTTAAGCCAACTACAGAATATGCACCTTCTATTCTTTCCATCGTTGCTTTTATAGCACCACGAAGTCCTAAATCAAGATTTTTTTGAATCAATCTCAAAATCACTTCAGAATCCGAAGTTGCTTTAAAAACCACACCTTCCGCTTCCAATTCTGCTTTTAATTCTTTAGCATTGGTGAGATTTCCGTTGTGAGCAATTGACAGAATTGGTTGATCATATTCGTTTTTAGCAAAAAACGGTTGGAAATTGTATTTCTTTTTATCGCCAGCAGTGGTATAACGAGTATGCCCAATCACCGCATTTCCTAACAAAGATTCAGGATTAGGAATGGTTTTAAAAACATCTAAAACCAAACCTTCATCTTTTACGGTAATAATTTTTCCTTTTGAAGCCACAGAAACACCACAAGCTTCTTGTCCACGATGTTGCAAAGCAAACAATCCGAACTGTGAAAGAGAAAACGTATCCACCTCATTATCAGAATACAAACCAAAAATACCGCACTCTTCTTTTGGAGCATCCAAGAATTCTTCTTCTTGAGTTCTAAAAAGATTTCTGCCGTAAAATTCTTGACTGAATTGTTCTTGATATTTAATTTTTATGTCTTTCATTAAAATTTTTATTATTTCAAATTTCAAAGAATACTTCTCTGAAATAAGCAGGAAAATCTATTTATTTAAAGCTTTTTTCAATCTTTCGTAGATTTCTACATACGCTTCAGTCACTTCGCCTAAATCACGTCTGAATCTATCTTTATCGAGCTTTTTCATGGTGTCTTTATCCCAAAGTCTGCAAGTGTCAGGAGAAATTTCGTCTGCGAGAATGATTTTTCCGTCAGAAGTTTTGCCCAATTCTATTTTGAAATCTACCAAAATAATATTCATTTTAGCAAACAATTCCTTCAGTAACTCATTGATTTTGTCCGTTAAAGCATACATTTCATCTAACTCTTCTTTAGTTGCAGCTCCTAAAAAAACGGCGTGATAATCATTAATCAAAGGATCGCCCAATTCATCTTTTTTGTAGCAAATATCAAAAATCGTCACAGGAGATTTTATTCCTTCTTCTACGCCTAATCTTTGTGCCATACTACCTGCAGCATAATTTCTCACCACCATTTCTAGTGGAATAATGCTTACTTTTCTTACCAACTGCTCTCTTTCATTCAATTGTTTAATGAAATGGGTTGGGATTCCTTTTTCTTGTAAATATTCAAAAATAAGCGTAGTAATAGCGTTGTTCATTTCGCCTTTCAAATCGAAACTTCCACGTTTTTGTGCATTAAAAGCGGTAGCATCGTCTTTAAATTTTACGATTACTTCTTCTGGATTTTCTGTTGCGAAAACTTGTTTTGCTTTCCCTTCGTAAAGCATTTCACCTTTATTCATTTTATTGAGATTTTTTTATTTATCTTGTTTGTTGGAATAAATTCCAACTTTTAAAAATCGTTCGTCGCTCTGCGACTCTTCTTTAATCCTATTTGAAAATCTACGATTTTCAGACAAGTCTCGATTTGTCCCTACCTAAAATATTCAACTCCGTTTCTGAAAATATTATGATAATTTGCGGTAGGAATGTTTTTGAACAAACCTTCTGCGAAACGTTCTGGATGTCCCATTCTTCCGAAAATTTTACCACTTTCACTGGTAATCCCTTCAATTCCGAACAGTGATTGATTAGGATTGAAAGGCATTCCGTGTGCTACATTTCCATCATTATCTATGTATTGCGTAGCAATTTGTCCTTTTTTGTACAAATCTAAAAGCACCTCTTCATTTGCCATAAATCTACCTTCGCCATGAGAAATAGGAATGGTATAAACTTCACCTTTCATACCTTTTAACCAAGGGGAATCATCATTAATTACTTTTACATCTACCATTTGAGAAATATGTCTTCCGATTGCATTGTGAGCCAAAGTTGGCGATGTTTCATCTAAATCTCTGATTTCACCATAAGGAAGCAAACCAGATTTCACCAAAGCTTGAAAACCATTGCAAATTCCCAAAATCATTCCGTCTCTGGAAAGCAATTCGTGAACTGCATTTTTCATCTTTTCATTCTTCAAAACATTCACTATAAATTTAGCAGAACCATCTGGTTCATCACCTGCAGAAAAGCCTCCTGAAAACACCAAAATTTGCGACTGTTTAATTTTTTCAACCCAATTTTCAATCGATTGTTCTAAAGTAGAATGATTGAGATTCACCAAAGGTAAACTTTCTACAATTGCGCCTTCTTTTCTAAAAGCATTTTGCGTTTCATACTCACAATTGGTTCCAGGGAAAATAGGAGCAAAAACTCTAGGCGTTCCTATTTTGTGCGAAATAATATGGATTGATTTTTTCTCTGTTCCGTTCAAATCATTATCAAAACCGATAACTTTTTTCTCTTTTTCTTTTGTTGGAAACAGGCTTTCAAACGTTCTGCAATTAACTTCAAGTAAATTTTTAATATAGAATTCTAAATCACTGATTTTGATTATATTTGAATTTTTAACCTCACCTATTAATTGAAGCAAATTACTATCTAATTGTTCTGTAGATTCTATTACTAATCCACCGATATTTTTTTCGAGTAAGAATTTTTCATCGATAGAAATTTCTGCACCGAGAAGATTTCCAAAACTCATTTTCGTTACCGCGACTGCTACTCCACCATCTTTTATAGTTTTCACAGAAACAATTTTTTTGTTTTGAATTCTTTGGTAAATATAATCAAATATTTCTATTAAACGCTCATAATTAGGCAGTCCATTTCCTTGAGTTTGATGATGAAAATGATAGATGAAATTTCCCGCTTTTTTGAATTCTGGAGAAATAGTGTTTAATTTTTTTCCATCAGCACAAGCGAATGAAATTAAGGTTGGCGGAACGTTGATATCTTGATACGTTCCACTCATAGAATCCTTGCCTCCAATTGCAGCTAAACCAAGGTTCATTTGTGCATCATAAGCTCCTAAAAGGGAAGCCAAAGGTTTGCCCCATTTTTCAGGATTGCTTCCTAATTTTTCAAAATATTCTTGAAAACTCAATCTTATATTTCTAAAATTACCGCCAATAGCTACGATTTTAGCCACAGATTCCACCACCGCTAGACTTGCACCTATCATCGAATTTTGCTTAGAAATTTCGGCATCAAAACCCCAACTCGCCAATGAAACCGTTTCTACGTTTTCGGCATTGAGAATTGGCAACGTTTGAACACAACCTTCGGTTTCAGTAGTTTGATATTTTCCACCAAAAGGAAGCGCAACCGTTGTAGCACCAACCGTAGAATCAAACATTTCTACCAAACCTTTTTGAGAAGCAACATTTTTATCTGCTAAAATTTTATAAAAATTCTCTTCCGTAAATTCAATTACATTTGACTTAATTTCTTGTAAATGAGTAACTTTTGCATCTTGTTTCTTGCTACAACCACTTGTATCTAAAAATGCTCTGCTCAAATCCACAATTTTTTGTCTGTTCCAGAACATTTGCATTCTTCCAGAATCGGTAACTTTCGCAATTTCAACAGCTTTTATATTTTCTGCTTCGCAGAATTTGATAAATTTTTCTTTTTCGTGAGCTTCAATTACCACCGCCATTCTTTCTTGAGATTCAGAAATCGCGAGTTCGGTTCCGTTTAAACCTTCATATTTCAAAGGTAAAATATCTAGGTTAATCTCCAGTGAATCAGCTATTTCGCCAATTGCAACCGAAACACCACCAGCACCAAAATCGTTGGATTTTTTAATGAGTTTCGTTACTTCAGGATTTCTGAAAAGTCTTTGAATTTTACGTTCTTCCACTGCATTTCCTTTCTGCACTTCCGAACTCATCGTATGAATAGAAGTCTCATCTTGCTCTTTCGAACTTCCAGTTGCGCCACCAACTCCATCTCTTCCGGTTGCTCCACCCAAAATAATGACGATGTCACCATTTTCAGGTTTTTCTCTGCGAACCCAATTTTTTGGAACAGCTCCTGCTACAAAACCAACTTCCATTCTCTTCGCTTTGTAACCATCATCATAAATTTCGGAAACGTGTGTTGTTGCCAAACCAATCTGATTTCCGTAAGAAGAATAACCATTTGCTGCTTGTTTAGAAATCGTTCTTTGTGGCAATTTTCCTGACAAAGTTTCAGAAATTGGCTCTAAAACATTCGCTGCACCTGTTAAACGCATCGCTTGAAAAACAAACGCTCTTCCAGACAATGGATCTCTAATTGCACCACCAAGACACGTAGAAGCACCACCAAAAGGTTCAATTTCTGTAGGATGATTGTGCGTTTCATTTTTGAAAAGCAAATACCAAGGTTCTTTCTTGCCGTCAAATTCAGCTTCAATTTCTATGGTACAAGCGTTGATTTCATCAGAAACAACAAGGTTTTCTAAATTTCCTGTTTTATGAAAATATCTAGCGGAAACCGTTGCCAAATCCATCAAAGAAATAGGTTTTGCTTCTCTTCCCAAGAATTTTCTTTTTTCTAAATAATCATTAAATATTTTTTCTAAAGTCTCTTTAAATTTTCCTTCAAACTGAATATCAGTTAGTTCTGTTTCAAAAGTAGTATGACGACAATGATCGCTCCAATACGTATCGAGAACTTTCAGTTCGGTTTCGGTAGGATTTCTATTTTCGGATTTAAAATAATCTTGAATAAATTGTAAATCATCAAAACCAAAAGCGAAACCGTGGTTGTTGTAGAAATCGTGAAGTTGTGGAGTTGTTAAATCGTTGAAATCGTGATAAATTTTAATTTTATCGGGTGTTTCTTCAGCTGGAATTTCTAAAATTTCAAGATTTTTATCTTGAGACTCTACTTTGTTGATGAGCAAATTTTTGATTTTTGGCAAATCATCTTTTGTAACACCCTGTAATTCAATTAATTTACCGCTTCTAACAGTTGATTTTTCATTCCCAGTTAATAATGCGATGCATTGCTGTGCCGAATCTGCTCTTTGGTCGTATTGTCCGGGAAGAAATTCTGTGGCAAAATGCAGGTTTTTTGCGGGATTTTCGGTGTGGAGAATATCTACTACGGGATCTACAAAAGTATTGTTCACTACTTTTTCAAACTCCAATTCATCTAAACCAAAAATATCATAGATATTAAAGACTTTCACCGATTGAATGTTCGATAAAATAGATTTAATTTCATTTAAAACTTTAGGACTTTCTACATCGAAAATTCCTTTTTTTTCTACGAAAATTCTTCTGTTCATTTTTTACTATTTTTTGAACACAAAATGTTCAAAGATTTATTTATTTTTACTTTATTACCCAAATTATATCAGACCAAACCTCTTCTCCATTCAAATTTAACTTAACTAAATTAGCCGAATTATAGTGGTTTATATATTTTTCTATAATGATTTTAATGTACAAAATTTCGGTTTTTAATTTCCAATGCTCATTTGTATTTTCTTTATTATACAAAACCAAAAAAATTCTATTTTTAAAGTGCTTTCTTCCTTCTTGGCTTTGGTTTTTATAAAACCAACGGATTAGTTCTTCTTTATTTTGTAAGGCTTCTTCTAAAGTTTTGGGATACGCTTTAGGAAAAACACTCGTTTTATGGTCAAAAGGAATTTCATTAATTCTAAAATCTACCAATTTATCATACTGATTGTAATTGGGTTTCACTTTTTTATCTTCACAAAAAATTTGCTCAACTCCTTTTGCAGACCAGAAATTCAACCAACGGTTAAAAGCATAATCCCTAAGTTCTTCATCTAGATATTGGCTGCATTCTAACAATTCTGAGAAAGTTCTAGCGCTGTAAATAAATGACGTTTTTTTATCATCTTCATCACTTTGCTTTTTCCCCCAAGAATAAGGAAATTCTAATCGTTTTTTCAGTTGTTTTTCTAATAAAAGTAAATCCATTCCAAAAAAAATATGCAGCCGAAAAAAGGCTGCATAAAATTATACTTTTAAATCTGATTCTAAACCAATTAGATGTTGATATTTTTCCACAATTGGCGAGATTTCATTCTTTACAAATTCTTCAGTCTGAATTGGTGAGAAGCCTATGAAATTTTTCGGGTCTAGCACTTCCTGCAATTTCGATTTATCTAACTTCAAGGAATCATCATTCATTATTCTTTCGATTAAATCGTTTTCCTTGCCTTCCATCTTTACCTTTTTCGAGGCTTCCATAGAATGAACGCGGATAATTTCGTGAATTTCCTGTCGGTCACCACCTGCCTTTACTTCTTCCATAATGATGTATTCTGTTGCCATGAAAGGAAGTTCCTCCATAATATGCTTATGAATTCTGTTTTCATACACAACAATTCCGTTCATTATATTATTCCAAATCAATAAAATGGCATCTACTGCTAAAAACGCTTGCGGAATAGTTAAACGTTTGTTGGCAGAATCATCCAAAGTTCTTTCAAACCATTGTGTAGCTGCCACCATTGCCGAAGAATTTTGAAGAGAAATTACAAATTTTGCCAATGCAGAAATCCTTTCACTTCGCATAGGATTACGTTTGTAAGCCATGGCAGAGGAACCAATTTGATTTTTTTCAAAAGGTTCTTCTATTTCCTTAAGGTTTTGTAAAAGTCTTAAATCATTGGTAAATTTATGGGCAGATTGAGCGATATTAGACAGCAAAGCCATCACTTTCGCATCAATTTTTCTGTCGTAAGTTTGACCAGAAACGCCAAAAACCTTCTCGAAACCAAATCTTTTAGAAAGTTCTTTATCTAAATGCTTAACCTTGGTATAATCACCATCAAAAAGTTCTAAAAAACTTGCAGCAGTTCCTGTAGTTCCTTTTACACCTCTAAATCTTAAGGTTTCTAAGAAAAATTCTAATTCTTCGAAATCCAAAAGTAAAGATTGCAACCAAAGTGTAGCTCTTTTACCAACGGTAGTTAACTGAGCTGGTTGAAAATGGGTAAAACCCAATGTAGGCAAATCTTTATATTGTAGTGCAAAATCAGAAACATTTTTGATAACGTTTACCAATTGTTTTTTCAAAATTTGTAAACCGTCTCTGATTTGAATTAAGTCTGTATTATCTCCTACAAAAGCCGAAGTTGCGCCTAAATGAATAATTGGCTTTGCTAAAGGAGCAACATCACCATAAGTGTGAACATGCGCCATCACATCGTGACGGAATTTTTTTTCGTAGTCTGCAGCTACTTTGTAATCTATATTATCGGCTTGTTCTTTGAGTTGAGAAATTTGCTCCTCCGAAATATCAAGACCAAGGTCTTTTTCTATCTCTGCAAGGGCAATCCAAAGTTTTCTCCAGGTTTGGAATTTGTTATCTGGCGAGAAATTAAAGAGCATTTCTGCACTGGAATAACGTTCTTCCAATGGATTTTTGTAGGAATTCATTTTACTTTTTAGATTTACTTTTCAAGATACAAAAGTACAATTTTTTTTGATGAAATTTCAAATTTTGTTTTCCACATTAGTAGGTATATATCTAAAAATTAGAAACTACTTTCTTCCTTTAAAATATTTCATTGTATCATAAACACCAAAAATATTATCCATAACCCAATCAAAAATTGGTAAAGGCAATAAACCTTGAGAAAGTCTTATAAACCAATACGGAAGAGGCATTGCCAATATTTTTCTTTTATTTTCTATAGCTCTTATAATCTTTTCGGCAGTTGGTTCTGGCTCTAGAATAGGAATTAATTTAGATTTTACTCCATCAAACATACCAGTATTGATGTAAAAAGGCATAATAGTGGTAATGGAAATGTTTTTTTTGAGTTGTTCCATTTCTAGACGTAAGCTATCACTCCAGCCGTTCACAGCCCATTTTGAAGCAGCATAAACAGCCATTTTAGGATTCGAAATTAAACCTGCCGAAGAAGCAATGTTACAAATGGCTCCAGAATTTTCTCTCATCATTTCAGGCAAAAACTCTAAAGCAATATGCATCAATGCATTAGAATTAATCAACATTGTTTTTTGAATATCTAAATGTGTATTTTCGTGGAAATATTTACCTACTACAATTCCCGCATTATTGATTAAAATGTCTATTTTACCAACTTCGGTTCTTACTTTTTGGGCGTTAATTTTAATTTCATCTAAGGCAGAAACATCTACTTTATAAGTAGAGATGAAAATTCCGAAATTAGAAAATTCTTCTTTGGTTTTCACTAAACCTTCTTCATTGATATCCCAAATCACTAAATGAGATATGCCTCTTTCTAAAGACTTTTTAGCCATAATTTTTCCAATTCCGGAAGCGCCACCAGTAATTAAAACTTTTTTATTTTTAAAATCCATATCTAATTATTTTTCTTCGTCAAGATACTTCAGAAAAGCATTCGTTTTAAAGAAATTTTTAAAATTTATTATTTTTAACATAAAATCTTTTTCTATCTTAAAGAATTATTGCTCTGCGAATATCTACTTTATTTTATCTTTGTGATAAACAATGGCTAAAGTTATGAATTACTCTGAAATTCTTCAAAAACAAAAAATATTCTTCAACTCACAAAAAACTAAAGATTTAACTTTCAGAAAAGTCCAACTCAAAAAGTTAAAACAATTGGTTAAAAATAACGAAAAACTTCTCTATGAAGCTGTTTATATCGATTTCAAAAAATCTGAGTTTGAGGCTTTCGGTACTGAAATATCATTTATCTATAAAGACATTGATTTTTATTTAAAAAACCTTCATTCTCTAGCAAAACCAAAAAAGGTAACCACCAATATCGTAAACCAACTCGGAAGCAGCAAAATTTACCAAGATCCATTAGGAAATTGTCTAATTATAGGTGCTTGGAATTATCCTTACCAACTGACTTTAACACCAGTTATTGCCGCTATTGCCGCTGGAAATACTTGTATGATAAAACCGAGTGAACTGCCTGAAAATACAATGAAAGCCATGGCAAAATTGATTAATGAAAATTTTGACCCAGAATTTCTGTACGTAGTAGAAGGAGGTGTAGAAGAAACTACCGAGATTCTGAAACTACGTTTTGATAAAATTTTCTTCACGGGAAGTCCAAAAGTTGGTAAAATAGTTTACAAAGCAGCTGCAGAACATCTAACACCTGTTACCTTAGAATTGGGTGGGAAATCTCCAGCTTTTATTACAGAAAATGCAGATGTAGAAGTAGCAGCCAGAAGAATTGTTTGGGGTAAATTCATTAATGCGGGTCAAACTTGCATAGCGCCAGATTATCTATATATTCACGAAAAAATTAAAGATAAATTTGTAGAAAAACTCATTTCTGAGATTAAAAAAAGGAACTACCACGAAAATGCTGAACATTATTGCCAAATCATTAACGAAAGAAATTTCGATAGATTAGAGAAAATGATAGACCGAGAAAAACTTATTTTCGGGGGCGAACTCAATAGAGAAACTCGCTACATCTCTCCTACTGTTTTAGACCATGTAACTTGGGAAGATGCGGTGATGCAAGAAGAGATTTTCGGACCTATTTTACCTATTTTGACGTATAAAAATCTGTACGAAACCATCCAAAAAATTGCAAACGAAGAGAAACCTCTTTCTGCTTATCTTTTTAGCAATGATAGTGATGAACAAAAGATGGTTTTAGAAAATTTCAGTTTCGGTGGAGGATGCATTAATGATACTTTAATGCACATAAGCAATGATAATTTACCTTTTGGCGGTGTAGGAAATTCTGGAATTGGCAATTACCACGGGAAATTTGGCTTTGATACTTTTTCTCATCAAAAAGCAGTTTTAGACAAGTCTATTTATCTAGAACCAGAGTTGAAATATCCACCTTATTCTGATGGAAAGTTGAAAATTTTGAAAAAATTGTTGTAATGAAATTTTTAAATATTAAAAATGATTTTTTTAAAAGTGCTTTAAAAACGATTTTGTTTTATGCAATTTACCTCAGTTTGGCTTTAATTTTAGAAAAAATATCTCCAAGTGGACCTTGCACGCCTAGTTTTGGAATACTGATGTTGATATTTTTGCCAATAGTTACTTTAATTTTATTGATTATTTTTGTAATAAATTATTTTTACAACAATAAAAAGCAGTTGAAAATTAGTATATTAATTCATATCCTTATTTTATTGATTTTTTCACTGTATATTTTACTTGGATAAATGTTTGAACTTGAAAAACCTTTACAGAAAAGTAATTTCCGAAGGAAACTTGGGAAAGAGTTCTTTATTCTGAAAAGAAAATTTGACAATCTAATTTCTAAAGAAAAATTCGCAAAACAATTTCCTGAAAATTTAGAAATAAATCATTCTGTTTTCAAACATAGTTCTATGATTTTAAGACCGTTGAAAGATGTAGAAATGTATCTTCAATACAACAAAAAGAAAAATTTAGAGTTAGCAATTGAAAAAATTGACAATACCATTATTTACCCCAATGAAATTTTTTCTCTCTGGAATTTGGTAGGAAAACCAACTGCCGAAAAAGGATATTTAGAAGGTTTAATTCTTAATCAAGGAAAAATAGACAAAGGAATTGGCGGCGGTTTGTGCCAACTTGGGAACTTACTTTTCTGGATTTTCGCACATTCTCCACTTTTAATTATAGAAAGACATCGTCATTCTTTTGATGTTTTTCCCGATATCAACAGAAAAGTTCCTTTCGGAGCAGGAGCTACTTTATCTTACAATTATATCGATTTCAGAGTAAAAAATAGTACAGAAAATACTTTTATGATAAAACTTTGGATTGAAAACGATTATCTTTTTGGTGAAATTTTTTCTTTAGAAAAGATTAATTCAACCTTTAAAATTGAAGAAAGAAACCATATCATAAAACAGCAATTTTGGGGAGGATATTCTCGTCATAATCAAATTTTCAAAATTGAAACCGATGAATTTGGAAATTCAATGGAAAGCTTACTAGTTGAAAATCACGCCTTAATGATGTACAATCCTTTTTTGGAAAATAAAAAAAGTTGAAATCACTTTCAATTTTCAATTATTTTTTAGGTTTCCAGGTTTCGAAAAAAGTTTTCACTTTTTCTAAACTATATCCTTTTCCTTCTTCTAAAACTGATGAATCTTGGGTATGAATTTGTTTTCCGTCTTTATCTAATACAATAAAAACCGGATAACCAAACTTTTCACCAGGATTTCCGTATTGCGCAAAAACCTTTTCGTTTTTATTTTTTGGAGAAAAATTCAAATGATAATACACGTAATTGTTATCTACCAAATTTTTTAGTTCTGGAGTAGTTTGTACAAAATTATTGAATCTAAGACACCAAATACACCAGTTACCCCCAGCCTGAATCATCACATTTTTATGTTCTTTTTTGGCTTTTTTTATCAATTCTGCGATTTTAGCTTCCGCAGTTTCATTATATGGTTTTGGGAGAGCAGCTTTTTCTTCTTCAGCCTTTTTCTTGGCTTCTAATTTTGCAGCATCTACTTCAGATGTAGTTTGCGCATTAGAAATAACAGGCAAAAACAGTCCCAAAAAAGCTAAATTCAATAATATTTGTTTCATATCTTACTTTTTTATTCAT
>DDFD01000081.1 GCA_002337005.1 Flavobacteriales bacterium UBA1937
GTAGGATCTACAATGGCTAATCTTTCGTGTGAAAAAACTGTTTTTTCTGACTGAAAAATTCCGCTCCAATCTGGTCCTCTGTGTCTTATTTTTTTAGACATTTCTAAGATTTGTGGTCTTAGTGTTTCTGTTTTTTGTTTTGCATCAAACAAGCATACAATTCCGCACATAATTTTATATTGGTTGAGTAATAATTAATAATTTGATTAAATTTCTGTTGCAAAAATATACTTTACATTTAAAAATAAAAACAAAAATTTTAAATTAGTTTAAATTTTTAATTAAATTAAAGTTTTTTAGAAATATTTTAATGTCAAACGCTTATTTAAAGAAAGTTGGTTAATTTTTTTAAGTTAAAGTGATTGATTTTTATAATGAGAAACCGAAATAATTTTGCCGTTGTCTATAATTGAAACTGTTTTTTGGTTTTCCGAACTTTTTATTTCGAAGTTTAAAGTGGAGATTTCTATTTTTTCTTTTGAAAATAATTCGCCAATAAAATGTTTTTCTTCTACAGAAAACCGAAATCGAATAGGAAAATGATAAGGATTTCTAATGCGCAAATCCTTGTACCCAAAAACTACGGTAGCGTCTGTTCCTAGTGGTGTGTAGCGATTTTCTTCGGTGTAAATATCTACAGAATGCTGATGTCTTTCTATAATTTCTAGCCGAGAAAGCATTGCCAAATGGAATAGTGCTCCCGAAATTTGACACAAACCACCGCCAATTTGCTCTTGAAGTTGACCAGCTACCAAACTTCTCCCAGATTTGTAAATTTTCTTATTATTTGGATTTTCTACAATTTTCCAAAAAGAAAAAATTTCATTGGGATAAATTATAATTTGATTAATTTTTTCTGAGGCAATACTTAAGTTATGCTTCTTGTTTTCTAAAAATTCTTGAGAGATAAAAGGCTGTTGAATAGCAATTTTGTAGGGCAAATCTTCCTCTGATTTTTTCGTGGCAAATGGAATTCTATTGAAGAAATCTTCAATTTTCCTGAAAGTTAATTTTACAAAAACTTTAATTTGCTTTTTAAAATTCATATTTTTCTTAGTTCATAAATATGATAAGAAGTGAGGTTTTTCAGTAATCCAAAATTAGACAATAGAAAATCAAATGTAAGAAAATATTTCCTGAAACGCTTTGGAATTCTGTGAATTGGAATCATTAAAATTCCAAATTTTCTTTTGATTTCGAATTTATTTTTGATGAATTTTTCTATTTCTTTTTGATCAAAACTCAGTGAAGCGTGCCAGTTTTCTTGATTTTGATTGAGGATTTTTCTTCTGCTTTTTACAGGAATATCAAAAATAAAAGTTCCATTTTTAGACAGAATTCGGTGAACTTCATCAATGGTTTTTATGAACATATCTTCATCAAGATGCATTATAAAATGAAATGTAAGACAACCTTGAAAGCTTTCTTTTTCAAAAGGTAATTCATTTGATTTTGCTTGAAAAAATTCTTTTTCTGGGAATTTTTTCCGAGCAATTTTCAACATTTCTTCACTCGCGTCTGCACCAGTGGTAGCAAAATTGGTCAATCTTCCGCTTCCGCAAGCAAGGTCTAAAATCTTACCAGATTGCTTTTTGAAAATTTTATTTAAAATTCTTCGCTCCTGAAAATCAATAAATTGACCGTAAGAATTCCCGAAACGATTTTCATCATATTCAGAAGCGAGTTGGTTGTAGTATTCAATAATTTTTTCGATGGACATTTTTTTAGATTCTCTCAATCAAAGCCATGTAAAACCCATCAAAACCAAAACTTGGCATTACTTTTTCATCTTTTACCAATTTAAAATCTGGATTGTTTTTTAGAAATTCTGCTACTTGTTCGTTATTTTCACTTGGCAAGATAGAACATGTAGCATAGACCAATTTACCACCTTTTCTGATGATTTTAGAATAATCTTGCAGAATTTGCTGTTGTTCTTTTTTTATTCTATCAATAAAATCTTGGTCTATTTTCCATTTAGAATCTGGGTTTCTTTTCAGAACGCCTAATCCAGAACAAGGTGCGTCTATCAATAGTCTGTCTGCTTTTTCGTGCAATCTTTTGATGACTTTAGTATCGGTAATTTCTCTGGTTTCTATGTTGTGAGCACCGGCTCTTTTGGCGCGGCGTTTCAGTTCGGTTAACTTCCAACCGTGAATATCCATTGCAATAATTTGACCTTTATTTTCCATCATTGCAGCAAGGTGAAGCGTTTTTCCGCCAGCTCCTGCGCATGCATCTACTACACGCATTCCGGGTTTTACGTCTAGAAATTCTGCAATTTTTTGAGAACCAGCATCTTGTACCTCGAAAAGCCCGTCTTTAAAAGCAGAAGTTAAAAAAACATTTTTCTTTTCTTCTAATTGCACCGCATCTTTAAAACCATTGATGGTGAAACTTTCTACATTTTCGTGTTTTAGTTCTTCTATCAAATGTTTTGCAGAAGTTTTCAGAGAATTTGCTCTTAAGATAGTAGGCGCTTGTTCGTTCAATGCCATCATTTCCTTTTCCCAATTGGTACCTAATTCTTTTTCTAAAGTTGCAGCCAACCATTCTGGAATAGAATGCTCAAAAGCTTTATTAGGAACGGTTCCTTTTTTTAGTTTGGTTAAAATATCGGCAATTTTAATACCATCAAATTCTTCAAATTTTTTGTAATGCGTTTTGCTCCAAAGCAAATAAGCGAGGATGAGTTTATAGATGTTTCCAGGTTTTGCACCTTCGCCAATGTAATATTCTAGGCGTTTTTTCCAACGGATGATATTGTAGAAAATCTCCGAAACTACGGCTCTATCTTGGCTTCCCCATTTTCTATGAGCTTTTAGAAGTCTTTCTATAACTTTATCTGCATATTTATTTTTTTCAAAAAAAGTTTCTTGAAGCGAGTCGTGTATTCCGATGAGGAGGTTTCTGTGAATTAGTTCCATTTTGCAAAAATACGGAATTTTTTGATGGAAGAGGGAAGTTGAAAGTTTGTCTTTCCTAAAAATTGATGATTATTTTTAAGTTCAATAATTGCAACTTTATTGAGTTGGCAGATTCTGTCATCATATTCAAAAGGAAAAAATTCAAAAGGTTGTTCATAAATTTTCCATTTTCCAACAATCCAATCTGTATTTCTTAGAATTGTTTTCATTTGAAATAGGGTTTTTATTTTCAGTGTTTTTACACCCAAACAACAAAATTAAGGCAAAAACCCATAAATGTTTCATCATTAAATTTTTCTTAAAATTAACAAAAATCAGTGTAATTCTGTGATTTCTGTGAGAAAACCATAAATTTGCAAAAATTAAAAAAATTATGAGCGACTTGATGCCTTGCCCAAAATGCGGCAGCGAATTTACCTATGAACAAGATAATCTTTTGGTTTGTAGTCAATGTTTCCACGAGTTCGATCCTGCGGAAGTTGGCAATGAAGATAAAATTTTCGACAGCAACGGAAACGAATTACAAAATGGAGATTCTGTAGTAGTGATTAAAGATTTGCCAGTAAAAGGCGCACCAAAACCTGTAAAAGCAGGAACTAAAGTAAAAAACATCAGATTAAGACCAGGTTCAGACCATAATATTGATTGTAAAATTGATGGTTTTGGAGCAATGGCTTTGAAGTCTGAATTTGTGAAGAAAGCGTAGTAAATATTATAAAAGTGAAGCCGTTTTTAACGGATTGCTTACTGCTTCGTATCTCGCAGTCGCAAAGATAAAAAAAGGAAAAATTTGGACAGGGTTCTTTTCCAAGACTTTGATTGCAGAGATTATACCATGCTAATTTCAGTCCATTAAGGCAGAAAGGGAATTAACCAAAAATTTCCTTACACTTTTTAGGGAATACAAAATTAGGAAAATTTTTATAAAAATAGATGTTAAATTTTCTGTAAAGATAATTTGAAAAGATTTGGAACATTTTGTCCCAAATCTTTTCATTTTTTATACAATTTACTAAAACTCAAATCGTATCTTGATGTTACCTTCTAATTTTTGTGAAGAATACATGACTAGAGGAATATTATTGATAAAAATTCTGTTCCAATAGTGGTTTCCTGCAAATCTACTGTCGGAAACGGTAGCTTCTTTTCCGTTTTCATCTAAAATAATCTGATGTGGAAAAAAATGATTTTTAGAAATTTGAAGTTGATGTTTTTGTTCGTCTGTTATGGTGTTTACTTCGCCCAGAAGTTTGGCTACATAAGAATTGTAAGGGTTTTTAAAGGTTTCTTCTGCGCTGTCATTTTGAATCAATCTGCCTTCTTGCAAAACTACAATTTGGTCTATCCAAGGTAGAATTTCCTGAATTTCGTGGGTAGAAATAATTACAGAAAGATGATTTTCTTTCACATAATTAAACAATCTCTCTCTCAGTTCCATTTTTCTGGAATAATCTAGATTACTGAAAGGTTCGTCTAGCAGAAGTAACTTTGGCATTACAGAAAGCGCTCTTGCAATGGCAACTCGCTGCTGTTGACCACCACTTAAATTTTTAGGAAGCACATCAGCATAGTTTTCTAAACCTACTACTTCTAAAAGTTCTTCTACTTTTTGCTTTTTTTCTGCTAAATTGGTATTTGAGATAAATTTTCCTACATTTTCTTTTACTGTGAGATATGGCATTAGATCATAATGCTGAGAAACCAATTTAAGCCCGAGTTCACCAGGAACAATGTTTCCTTTCGGACCGTAGAGTTTTTCGTTTTCTAAGAAAATTTCGCCACTTTGCCAATCAATAAGACCATAGATAATATTGAGCAAGGTAGATTTACCACAACCGCTTTCGCCGGCCAAGGCAATAATTTTTCCTTTTTCTACAGAAAGGTTCAAATTTCTAAAAAGTGGATTTACAGAGGAATATCCGAAGTATAAGTTTCTTACAGTCAAAAGCATATACAAAAGTAAGCATTCTGTAATAAATTTTAAAAATTTGATGATAAATTTCTTATTTTAGCCAAAGAAATTTTTATAAAAATACAAAGATGAAAAACAATTGGCTTACAATTTTTGCGGGTTTTGGTATAGCTGTTTTGGTGGTTGCATGTGGTAAAGACAAACCTATTACCAACGAATCAAATGAAGTTCTTACAAAAACAGATGGTGTTCTATACAAAGTAGATACGATGAACAGTAGAGTAGAATGGAAGGGGTATAAAGTGCTGAAATCTGATCAAACTACTCATTTCGGAACGATAAGATTTGAAAGTGGAGACATTACGGTAAAAGAAGGAAAATTACAATCTGGTAAATTTGTAGCAGATATTAATACGCTAGAAAATATTGATTTGAAAGACAATCAAGAGATGAAATCTAAACTTGAAGAACATCTGAAAAGTGCAGATTTTTTTGAAGTAGGAAAATTTCCGACTGCTTCTTATGAAATTACTAAAGTTACCGAATCTAAAAGTGGCGATTATAATACGATTCTTGACGGAAATCTTACGATTAAAGGCATTACGAAACCAGTTCAGTTTAAAGCGAATGTTACCGTAGAAAACGGAAATGTAAGTATCGCAACAGAACCAACTGATATCAAAAGAGAAGATTATGGTTTGAAATTTGAGATTCCTTTTGAAAATGGATTACTCAATAAAGAGATTAATCTTCAAGTTTTGATTAAGGCAATGGAGAGTAAGTAATTAAAAAAATCAAGTATAAAAATAGGAACTCGCAGTTTTGTGAGTTCCTTTTTTGTGTCGTCTTTGCAAGGAGAATAACGTAATGAAGCGACGAAGCAATCTGTTGTTTTTCTAGAATTAAAAAAAGTAATGATGAAAAATAGAATTAATAATTTCAAGAAATACGAATAACAAGAAAGCCACGAAGTGGCGAGATCAATAGCATTGGACGAAACAAAGTGAAGCCCAATGTAAGAAATCAATAGCATTGGGCGAAGCAAAGTGAAGCCCAATGAAAAAATTGGTAATTTTTAGGAAGGTGCGAAGCACCGAAATCTAAAAATTATTTTTTTTGAAACCTCAAAAAAACAAAAACGTGAATTCTAGCCCTGATTGCAGTGTAAATCCTGTTATTGC
Organism: Flavobacteriales bacterium UBA1937; assembly: GCA_002337005.1. Lineage (GTDB taxonomy): Bacteria > Bacteroidota > Bacteroidia > Flavobacteriales > Weeksellaceae > Cloacibacterium. Next base: position 6,021 of record DDFD01000081.1, read on the forward strand.
GGGCAAAAAATGGGATTGCTTCGCTTTGCTTGCAATGACAGATTGTAACGGAAAGCAGGACTGAAAGTGAAAAATGACCAAAAACGTCTTGCTTCAAAAAAAATCAACGGATTGCTTTGTTATTTCGCTACGCTTCATTCCTTGCAAAGACAGGGTGAAATTCTCTAGATATTTTTCAAATTAAAATTGTATTTTTGCAATTCGTAATATTTTACACGATGTTAGAAAAAATAGAGGAACTATTAGTAGAGGTAAATTCGTTTCAAACGCAGAACAAAGACGAAATAGAGCAATTTCGTATTAAGTTTAATGGGAAAAAAGGAATTTTAAATGATTTTTTTGAAAAATTTAAAGAAGTTCCAAACGAACAGAAAAAAGATTTTGGTCAAAAAATCAACACCTTAAAACAAGCGGTAAACAGTAAACTAGAAGAACTTAAAGAAGCTACTTCTAGCCAAATTATTATAGAAAAAGAAGATCTTACAAAACCTGCTTTTCCTTTGGAGTTGGGTTCTAGACATCCTATTAATTTGGTGAAAAACAGAATTATAGAAATTTTTAAATCTATTGGTTTTGCGGTGGCAGACGGACCAGAGATAGAGGATGATTGGCATAATTTCACGGCACTTAATTTGCCAGAATATCATCCTGCAAGAGATATGCAAGATACCTTCTTTATTGAAACCAATCCTGATGTTTTGTTGAGAACACATACTTCTTCGGTACAAATCAGACATATGGAAGAAAATAAACCACCTCTTAGAATTCTTTCTCCAGGGAGAGTTTTCCGTAATGAAGCGGTTTCTTCTCGTTCGCATTGTATTTTCCATCAAATAGAAGGTTTGTATATTGATGAAAATGTGAGTTTTGCTGATTTGAAACAGACCATTCAGTTTTTTACTACAGAACTTTTCGGGAAGTCGAAAATTAGAATGAGACCTTCTTATTTCCCTTTTACAGAACCAAGTGCAGAAGTAGATGTTTATTGGGGCTTAAACTCTGAAACAGATTACAGAATTACCAAAGGAACTGGTTGGCTAGAAATTATGGGTTGCGGAATGGTGGATCCTGCCGTTCTTAAAAATGTAAATATTGATGCAGATAAATATTCTGGTTATGCCTTCGGAATGGGAATTGAGAGAATTGTAATGCTTCTTTATCAAATGAGCGACATCAGAATGTTCTTCGAAAATGATAAGAGAATGTTACAACAATTCGGACATCTTTAAGAGTGGGAGAATTGTAGAGTTGTAGAATTAGAGTGATAAAAATAATAGCGTTAAAGACTTTAAATTAAATCAAAATTGAGCCACGAAGTGGCGACTTAATAAAGGATAGGATAAAATCCTATCAATACAATACATAAAATCAAACCGCTTCAGAATTTCTGAAGCGGTTTTTACATAATAAAGATCTAGATTATGAGAAGCTAATGTGCGCCGAATTTGAATTTTTAAGATTTTTTGAACCAATTTTTGGCTCTGTTGTAATCTAAAAAGTATGTTAACCTTAATGAAATATTATTGGTCATAGGTTCATTAAAAAGGGTGTCAAAATTTTTACCAAAAGTTAATCTAGAAACGTCTTGATAATTACTTACTGCATTTCTGTACAATAGTGTAAGCTGTGAACCTGGTGCAAACCACCAAGTGTATCTAAGATCCACATTCCAAGAGTTATATGTTCCGTTTAGGTTATTAGAAAAATTATTGGTATTTGCTAAACTTCCATCTTGATTTAGGGTGTAGAATTGATGGTAAGTAACGTCTGAAAAATAATGACGGAATGCTAAAGAAAGGGTCATTTTTTCATTAAAACTATACTGTGAGGTAAGTGAGTTTTCGTAGGTGTTTCTCTGTCTTCTTCCCATAAAAATATCAGTTCCGTTATTACCAGCATATCCTATTTCATTGTTACTAAATACGGGATTAAATTGCCAAATTGCATTGAATTTATCAGAAAATCTGTATCTAATATATGCCGAAGGAATTACTTTGTTTCTGCCTTTTTCGTTATATGCATAGTAATCTATGTTTACATTAAATTGTAGTTTTTTTCTAGAATCACTTTCGTACCAAATCCAGCTATCAAAATATCCTGGAACATTAAGGTGTCTCCCGAATTTTCTCGGCTCGAAGATGTCTTTTTCACCAAATGGTGTAAATTCTACGCCACCACCAAAACTGCGAAAGTTTTTGTCGGTAAACTGATTATTGTGATTAAATCTAAATGTAGAAAACAAAAATGGGTCTAATCTGTGAGAGTAAGTAATATTATTGTTTAAATAAATATTATTGAATCTTTTGGTAGGTTGTAGAATTCTATATCCGTACCAAGCATTGTAATTGGCAATATTGGTAGTCGTAGAGAATCCTAAATCATTGATGTCCCAATTTTTAGTTGTAAAATTCGCATTAACATCAAATCTGTGTTTACCAGATACTTTTCCGAAACCGAACTGACTTTTGTTTCCAAATTTAGTTCCGTCATCCATTACCCAACTTCCTTTTACATTTCCGTAATATTGATAAGTGTTCTTCTTATTTCTGATATTCCACAATAAGCCAGTAGAATTAGCATCTCTGAAACTGCCACTTCTCATCGTATTGGTATTAACGAAGGTAACAGACGAGTTTTCGTTAAATCTCTGGTCTAGAACCATAACATTATAATTAGCCCAAGGTTCTAGAATTTCTTTTCTGGTTTCGCCTGTAATATTGTTTTTAATAATAGCTTCTGCTTTTTCTGTAATTCCGTTGAAAAATCCTATTCCCAGACCTTTTTTTGTTCTTCCAGAAATTTTAAAAGCATTAAATAATTTTACTTTTGAAGGTTCTTCTACCAAAGTTTCGTCAGCAGAAACGTTTGCAGATTTCGAAGGATAACCTCCCACTCTTCTAGAATAGAACATATTTCCTTTTTCGAAAAGTTCTGTACCTTCGGTAAAGAATGAACGTTGCTCTGTAAATTGCTGCTCGAATGGTGTTAAATTTAAAATAGAATTATCAAAATTAGCTTGTCCGAAATCTGGAATTAAAGTCATATCAAAGGTGAAAGCATCATTTATTCCGTATTTTACATCCATTCCTCCATTGAAATTGGTTGTAGTTTGCCCATCGTAATTATTGACATAAGTAGAAAAATAGGGCATAAAAGATAAACGAATTGGCGGATCAATATTTTTGATGTTTTCCAAAACTCCGTCATATAGTAAGAAACCACCTTTTTGGTTATTGATGTAATTCCAAGTGTAGGCTGTTTTGGTTCTGTTTATTTGTCGGAAAAAATTTAAACCCCAATTTTGAACTTCACTTTTAGGAAATCTAAGCTCAGAAAAAGGAATTTTCATTTCAACAGTCCATCCATTTTCTACAATTTTAGCAGCAGAATACCAGATTCCGTTCCAAGAAAAATCTTCGCCATTTTCGTTGGTTATTTTACTGTCTGCTTGTACACCAGCTGCTGTCACAAAAAGTTCTAAACTCTGTTGTTTGTCATTATAACCATTGAGAAAAAGCACAAAAAAATCATCATTTCCTATGTTATCTCTTTCGGTAAGTTCTTTAGAAATTTTAGAAGGTTCTTTGTCATATAACATTGCAGATACATAGATTCCGGTATCATCATAGGCAATTTTGACTTCAGATTTGAAATCTGTATCTTCCATTTTCCCATTGTTTGGCCTAAATTCTATAAAATCTTTTGCAATAGGAATGTTTTTCCAAGCCTCATCATCTAGATTACCATCTATTTTAGGGGCTTTTTCTAATTTTACCGCAGTTATTTTTTTTCGGGTAATGCTGTCTTGAACTTTTTTTTCTTGTGCAAAAGATAAAACTGAAAATATTGTAAATAAAAATAAAATCCGAATTCTCATAGTTTTTAATTTTGAAGATTAGTTGTAATATTTTTTAATTTGTTTCAAGTAAGACAACTAATATTTTAGTTTTATTACATCAATTCACAAAAAAATCCGAAAAATATTCGGATTTTATATGGTAATCAGTAATTTAAGTGTTTTATTTATTGAAAATTTAATGGATATTTCACATTACTGTAATTGTCCAAGCTTGCTTTTAGAGAACCTACCAAGAGCTCAGCTTTTATTTCAACAGGTACTAGATTGGCATCATTAGTTACATACATTGTTACTCCTTCCTGAGATTTAAAAATTCTTCCACTCATTACATAAGGAACAATTTTGAGACAAGAAATTTTGCCAAATTTGGTGTTTTTATTTTCTATACCTGTTACTTTTAGCATAAAAGGATAAATTTCATCATCTATCCAGATATTAATTTTAAGAGAGCTTCCTACCTTAAAGTTGCTAGCATCCATACTTCTAAGATAGTAAAAAGCCGAAATCATATCTTGAATTCCTTTTACTGTTTTAAAATTTTTAGAAGTTTTGTCTAGTTTATTGGTAAGTACTAGCGTTTGATTGTCATGATTGAAATCTGTTTCAAAATGTCTTTTGTAACCACCTTCAGAGACGTTTCTTACATAATGACTTGGCAGACCAGTTGCTATATTGATGTAACTTTCGTACACATCATCTACTTTAAAAAAAGCTCTCACCGCACCAGTACTTTTTCCTACACCAGTTACTCTATAATGTGGGGCATTTCTGTAATTTACTTGGTTGGCAGTAAGGGTAGCATATCCTGCATTTAAAAAGCCGTAATGAATTCTGAGAGTAATTCTTTCACCATTTTTGATATTTTCTATCTGCGAAAACATCATCATAAAAGTGAATGATAATATAAATGTTAAGTGTTTTTTCATTAATAATTTTTTAATCATAATAATACCTTTCAAAAATTTTGCCAAAATAAAAATGACATTCTCAACTTGATTAGATATGATAAATGTCACTTTTGTTACAAGGCTACCTCGCAAAAATTCTTATATTTGCAAAATATGAAAAGTTTTTATTAGTAATTGGCAAATTTACAATAAAAAATACTTATTTAATGATTACAACAGATTTATTGATTATAGGAGCCGGACCAACCGGACTTTTTGCTGTTTTTGAAGCAGGTTTATTAAAATTAAAATGTCATCTTATAGATGCTCTTCCGCAACCTGGCGGTCAACTTACCGAACTTTATCCTAAAAAACCAATTTTTGATATCCCAGGTTATCCTTCTGTTTTAGCAGGTGAATTGGTAGATAATTTGATGGAGCAGATTAAGCAATTTCAACCTGGTTTTACATTGGGCGAAACCGCTGTTACTCTTAATAAATTAGAAGACGGAACTTTCGAAGTGATTACCAATAAAGGAACTGTACACCATGCAAAAGCAATAGCCATTGCAGGTGGTTTAGGTACTTTCGAGCCTAGAAAACCTTTAATAGAAAATATTGCTGACTTCGAAGAAAAAGGGGTAGATTATTTTGTTAAAAATCCTGAAGTTTACAGAGATAAAAGAATTGTAATTGCTGGTGGTGGAGATTCTGCACTAGATTGGAGCATTTTCTTGGCTAATGTTGCAAAATCAGTAACTTTAATTCATCGCAGAAATGAATTTAGAGGTGCATTAGATTCTGTAGAAAAAGTGCAGGAACTTAAAAATCAAGGAAAAATTAATTTGGTTACTCCTGCTGAAGTTATAGGACTAAAGGGAAATGATCACATAGAAGCCATCACTGTAGAGCAAGAAGGTAACGTGTATGACCTTGAAACAGATTATTTTATACCACTTTTTGGTCTTACTCCGAAATTAGGAGCCATTGCTAATTGGGGCTTGAATATTGAGAAAAATGCAATTGTGGTAAACAATGCTCTAGATTATCAAACTAATGTAGAAGGAGTTTATGCAATAGGCGATGTAAATACTTATCCTGGAAAATTGAAATTGATTCTTTGCGGTTTCCACGAAGCTACATTAATGTGTCAAAGCGTTTATAATAGACTCAATCCGGGTAAAAAATATGTTTTAAAATATACTACAGTAAGTGGTGTAGATGGTTTTGATGGTTCTAGAAAAGAAGCAGAAAAAGCTGTAGTGAAGAAAATTGATTAATTTTTTTGTAATTGATATTTAGTATCTGTTAGTTAGATTTTTTTTAAAACCAAAAACCAAAAACTAAACACTAAACACCAAAATGCTAGACGTAAATATAAAAATCACAGACAGAAACGGAGTAACTCACGAAGTAGCAGCGCCAACTGATATGGCACTTAATCTGATGGAAGTAGTAAAACTCTATGAACTGGCAGAAGAAGGAACTATAGGAGTTTGCGGAGGCATGGCAATGTGCGCTTCCTGCCAATGTTATGTAAAAAGTGAAACACCACTCCCCGAAAAATCTGACGAAGAAGATGCGATGCTTTCTGAAGCATACAATGTAAAAGAAAATTCTAGATTGGGTTGCCAAATTCATATTACCGAAGATTTAGAAGGTCTGGAAGTAGAATTAGCACCTTATGAATAGATATTTATTAAAATAAATTATTAAAGTCCCGATTTTTCGGGATTTTTTATTGCTATATTTTTCCTAGTTTTATAAAAAATTATATTCTATGAAAAAATACTTTCTTGTTGTCAATTTGTTCTTGTTTTCGATATTTTCTTTAGCTCAAAATAATGAAAAATCTATCCCCGAAAAATTAGTTCAACAACAATTAATTGCTTACAATACTAGAAATATTGACGCTTTTTTAGAACCCTACTCAGATGATGTAGAACTTTATATGTTCCCCAATCAATTGTTAGGAAAAGGGAAAGATTTTATGAGAAAAGATTATGCCGAAATGTTTAAAAATACGCCCAATTTACACTGCGACATCAAGAACAGAACTATTTTAGGCAATACAGTTATCGACCACGAAGTAGTTTCGGGTTTTGGACCTAATCATCTGGAAGCGATTGCGATTTATGAAATCAAAAATGATAAAATTGCTAAAGTCTATTTTATTCAAAAATAGTTAAAAAAAATCCAAGAAATTAATTTCTTGGATTTTTAATTTTATAGGTTTTGTAAATTTTTAATTTACCAAAAACAAGGCATTGCTAAACAACAAGATTCCATTCTCCCAAAATGCTCTGAAAAGCGGATTGTCAATCATATAAATTACTTTTCCTGAGCCTTTGCTTTCTACGGCAAAACTTACTGTTTCTGGTAATTTTTTGCCAAAATCGTGACCAATATAACCATAGCTTTTATAATTTTTAGGAACGTAAGCTACATTATTAGCTCCTTTTAACAGAGAATATATTTTATCTCCTGTTTTTAAACTATAATATTTTTTGCCCAAACCGAAAGATAGAGGATGAGTAATGTCTAAATTGTTTTCCACAATAGCTCCTGGAATAGAATTGGCTAGCATTCTTCTTTCTTCATTTCCAGAATCTAAAAAACGTTCTTTCAGTTCTCTTTCTTTTTTGGCTTTTTCGGCGGCTTGTTTTTCTTCGTCTGTTGCATAAGGATTCAGTGCATAGCCGTCTTTTCCTTCAAAAACATTAAGTGCACCATCTATTGCAATTACTTTTCCACCGTTGTTTATCCATTCATTCAATCTTTTTAGGTCACTTTCAGAGAAATTATATCTTCCGTCTGCCAAAACCAAAGTGTTGAATTCAAAAAGTTTTACATTTCTTAATTTGTCTTGATCCACAATGGTTACAGGATAGTTCAGAATTTCATCAAAATAATACCAAGCTGCTCCAAACTCAGTAGAAGTAACGCCATTACCAGAAAGCAAAAGTACCTTCGGAGCTTTCATCAAAGGGAAATTTTCTCCACCTAGATCTTTAGCATTTTTAGAAAAACCTGTGGCAATGGTTGCAAAATCATTTTTCTTTTTCACGATTTCTGCTACAGTATTTTCAAAATCTGCAATTTTAGGATTGTCTCCTCTAGCAATCATTAGACCACCTGGTTCTATGGTTACATCTCCGAAAACAGCCTGTTTCATTGCATATCTTACTTTAATATCTTTCTGGTGAAGTTGTGCCAAAATTTCTGCCGAGGTTCTATTGTTCCAAGGAACATAAAATGCATAAACCGTTTTCGGAATAGATTTAGAAGCGGTTTCTGCTACATTTTTAGTTTTTAGATTTAAAGCATTTTTTACGGCATAGCCTTGTACACCATACGCAAGAGGAAGATTCCAAGCGGTAATGTCATAAGAAAGGCTGTCTGTCATTTTATTAGTTGGTTCAAATAAAATTTGAGTAAAAACAGCTTTTGGTTGATCTACTTTTACAATCAAATCGTTGGGTTCTACAGAGAAATTTTCGTCTTTTTTCGTAAAATAATTGAAGCCAGATGCACTAGATTTTTCGGTAGCGAAAGAATATTCTATTTTATTAATTTTCAGTAAATCAGCTAATTGATTAAGTTTTGGATTGTTTTTTAGAATGTACGTTGCATATTTACCTTTCATTTGAGTTCTAGGATTGTTCATAAAATTTTTAAATCCTTTTAATAAAGGGTCAACTTGCGAAGCCGAAGTTTCTACTACTGCCAAAACCGCAGTTTTATGGTGTGTTAATCTATCTTTTATGGTTAGATTTACCCCGTTTTCCATTGTTATTTCTCTACCAGCTCTTATTCCGCCCTGTTCTAGAGTCATTCCTACAGCACCGTTGTACATAGGATAGGTGTCTCCGTAACTAGGATAAAAAAGGTCAAATCTTTCACTGGTGTTATACATCCAATTATTGGCATCAAATTTTGCTGCGATATTTTTTCCTAATAATTTATGAAAATCTTTTTGATAGGCTTCTATAAATTCGTGCTGAGGTTCTGCTGCAGGAGGAAAAAAGTATGGAGAATCGTACCCTTGTTCGTGTACGTCTGTATGTACATGAGGCATCCATTGGTTATAAAGTGCCATTCTTTGTTTGGTTTCGATCTGAGTTTGCCAAGCCCAATCTCTGTTCATATCAAAAAGATAGTGATTGTATCTTCCGCCTGGCCATTCTTCGGCGTGTTCTCTGTCAAATTTATTAGGATTGGTATTTTTACCCGAAATTTCTCGCAGCCAATTTCCGTATCTGGAATAACCATCAGGATTAATACAAGGGTCTAAAATAACGATGGTGTTTTTAAGCCATTCTTTGGTGGTTTTGTTTTCTGGATTTGCCAGTTCATACGCTACAGAAAGTGCGCTTTCTGTTCCTGCCCATTCGTTTCCGTGTACGTTGAAACTTAGCCAAACAATTAATTTATCTCCAATGGTGGCAGACGTTTTTGGTGCCAGACCAATAGAAGCTAAGTTTTGAAGTCTTATTTGTTCTAAATTGGCTAAATTTTCTGGAGTAGAAATGTAATAAACATTTAGATTTCTATGTTCCGAAGTTTCACCATATTTCTGATGTTTTACATAGGGAGTTTGTGTAGTAAGGTAATTGAAATATTCTTCTACCTGGTGATAATGAGTAATTTGTTTCCCGTAATTGGGTAAAAATTCAAAAGGACTTTTTATTTGTGCAAGAGCCAAAATGCTAATGTTAACCCATAACAGAAGTAATAGTTTTTTCATATCAAATCAAAATTTTCTCAAAAATAGTGATTATATCACTATTAATAATGGTTTTTTTTAATAAAAAAATCCAAAACAATTAAGTCTTGGATTTTAAAAATATTAGAATAATTTTAAATTCTATTTGATATTAATTCTTCATAGGAATATTTTTCAAGATTTCTTGTAAATATTTCCAGAATTTTTGGGTTGATGAAATGCTTGCTCTTTCGTCTGGAGAGTGTGCTCCTTTAATCGTAGGTCCGAAACTTACCATTTCCATTTTTGGATAATTTGCACCAATAATTCCGCATTCTAAACCAGCGTGACACGCAACAACGTGCGGTTTTGCTCCGAAATATTTTTCGTAAATTTCTGTCATTATTTTAATGATTTCTGCGCCAGGTTTTGGTTTCCAACCAGGATAAGAGCCAGAAAATTCTACTTCCATTCCTGCCAGTTCAAATACAGATTTTAATTGTTCTGCAACTGCCATTTTGTTCGATTCTACAGAAGAACGAGACAGATTCAGAATTTTTAAAGCTCCGTTTTTTAATTCTACTCTTGCAATATTATTAGAAGTTTCTACCAAATCTTCTACATCTGGAGACATTCTGTAAACACCGTTATGAGCTGATTTTAATGCTAAAATGATTTTTTTAGAGTCCTCTGTGCTTAGTCCTTGTTTAGTAGCAGACGTTTTCTCAAAACTAATGCTTAAATCTTTTTCAACGGAAGCAAATTCTTCTGAAATTTCAGTTTTTAAAGTTTCTAATTTTTGTAAAAATTCTTCCACATTTTGTACCGAAACTACAGCGTGAGCTTCTCTAGGAATTGCATTTCTCAATCCGCCTCCGTCAATAGAGATTAATTGAATTTCGTTATCAATTCCTGTGTAAAGCAATCTCCCTAAAATAACATTAGAATTACCAAAACCTTTGTGAATGTCCATTCCAGAATGCCCACCTTGTAAACCTTTGATGTCAATTTTCACAAAATTAGGTGAAGTAGAGGTAAGCTGATAGTTTGCAGAAGCGGTTACATCTATTCCTCCAGCACAACCTATGTCAATTTCGTCATCTTCTTCGGTGTCTAGATTTAGGAGGATTTCGCCAGTTAGCAGACCTGCTTTTAAACCAAGAGCTCCCGTCATTCCTGTTTCTTCATCGATGGTGAAAAGTGCTTCGATTGCAGGATGAGCAATATCTGAACTTTCTAAAATGCTCATAATAGCAGCAACTCCTAATCCGTTATCTGCGCCTAGAGTTGTCCCTTTTGCTTTTACCCAATCTCCATCTGCATACATTTCAATTCCTTGTGTTTCGAAATCGAAATCTACATTACTGTTTTTTTGACAAACCATATCAAGGTGAGATTGCAAAACAATTGTCTGGCGGTTTTCCATTCCTGAAGTGGCCGGTTTTCTGATGATTACATTGCCTACTTCGTCTTCTATGGTTTCTAAATTAAGATTTTTTCCGAAATTTTTAATGAATTCAATAACTTTTTCTTCTTTTTTAGAAGGTCTCGGAACTGTATTTAAAGCAGCAAAATTCTTCCAAATATTTTGAGGTTCTAAGTGTGTAATAGACATTTTTTTAAATTTGTTCAAATTTACGATTTTGAAATTTGTTTTTGTTTGAAATTGATAAGGAATTTTAATCAAAAGTATCCAACATTCCTGCAATTAACAAATTATCCTTTGGCTCTTTCTAGAAGCACCATCATCATTAAACTCAAAACTACTAAGGTTTCTTCGTGGTCAGGAATGTCATTGATTTGGTCTAATTGAAATTTTCTTCCGAAAAAGGAAGGCATCTTTTTTAGACGGTAGATTTCTTTGCCATTATTATCGTGAACAATATAACTAGGATTGAGGAAATATCCTGTAAAAATCCCAATAATAGGAATTTCGCCTACCATTCCGTCTAGAACTTTTACCCAAGCATTTTCTTCTTGAACTTTGTATTTTTGAGTATCATTTTGGTCAAAAATATGATAAGTAGCTTTCCAAATAGAACGCATGCCTTTTCTGGCAATTTTTCCTAAATTTTTACCAAAAGAATCTGTAATTGCATAACTTGCATTGAAATCTATCCATTGATTGGCTCTAATTCTGAAATTTTCTTGCGACTTGCTTTCGTTGTTGAAAATCACTACATCTTCTTTCAGTTTAAACATTTTTTGACGAACATATGCCAAAGAATTTTCGTTGCTATCTGTAATCGTAAAATCACTTGCTAAAGTGGTGAGTTTAAATTTTAAAAATAAAGGATATTGTAAATTTTGCATAAATATATTTTTCATAAAGATAATTTTAATTTTCAAATTTTCAAATTAAAAGGTATTTTTGTGATATGAATTTTCCTAGTAAAGTTTTAGAAAAGGCAGTAGAAGAAATTTCTGGTTTGCCAGGCATTGGTAAAAAGTCTGCACTTAGATTGGCTTTGCATTTGCTTCGTCAGCCACCATCTCAAGGTGTAATTTTGGGCAATGCAATTCAAAAATTGGTTACAGATATTAAGTATTGCCAAGAATGTCATAATTTTTCTGATGACGATATTTGCGATATTTGTAGCAACACAAAAAGAAATGACGAAATTCTTTGTATTGTAGAAGATGTGAGAGATGTAATGGCGATTGAAAACACCTCTAAATTCAATGGTAAATATTTGGTTTTGGGTGGTAAAATTTCACCGATGGAAGGAATAGGACCTAACCAACTCAATATTTCTTCGATTGAAAGGAAATTGAATGAAGGAAATGTAAAAGAACTTATTTTTGCTCTTTCTGCTACGATGGAAGGTGATACTACGGCATATTATTTATATAAAAAATTCAAAGAATTTCCGGTTAGTTTTTCTAGTATTGCCAGAGGAATTGCAGTAGGAGATGAATTGGAATATGCAGATGAAATTTCGCTAGGTCGTTCTATTGTAAACCGACTTCCGTATAACGAAAAATCTTAAAAAAGAGAAAAATGATGATTTCGGTAATAATCCCAATGTATAATTCTGAAAAAACGATTCTGAAAGTGTTAGAATCTGTTAAAAATCAGACAATTGGAAAGAATTGTTTTGAAATCATAATCATTAATGATGGCTCAGTAGATCATAGCGAGATTTTGGTGGAAAAATTCATTGATAAAAACCCAGAAATGAATATTATATTGATTAATCAGTCTAATAAAGGAGTTTCTGCTGCTAGAAACGCAGGGTTGAAAATAGCAAAAGGTGAATATATTGCTCTTTTGGATGCTGATGATGAATGGTTGCCACAGAAGACAGAAAGACAATTGAAATACCTAAAAGATAAGAAATTGGAAGTTGATTTTGTTTCGTGTAGAATTAACCATCAGAATCTTTTTTTTCCATATATTAGCAAAAATAATTTAGCCAAAGTTAGTCTAAGTAAATTGCTCATTAGGAGTGGCATAGCATCTCCTACAGTGATGTTTAAGAAACATGTTGTTTCAAGAACAGGGTTGTTTGATGAAAGCCAAAAGTATGCTGAGGATCACAATTATTGGCTTAAGGTTTCTTTCCATCACAACATGTTTATATTAAATGAGGTTCTAGTATTAGCAGGAAATGGGAAAAGAACCTTTGGAGTTTCTGGTTTGTCTGCAAACTTAAAAGAGATGAAAAGAGGTTTTATGAAGAACCTTTTTGATGTCTATAATGCAAATAAAATTAATTTTTTTACTTATTATTTACTGATGTTTTTTTATGAACTAAAGTATATTTTATTGATTTCAAGGCAATTTTATTATAAAAAAATAAAATAATTTCATATATGAATGTGCTCATAACGGGTGGTGCTGGATTTATAGGAAGTAATTTATCTCTAGAATTACTAAATAGAGGTTATAAAGTTACTGTTTTGGACAATCTTTTGTCCCAAGTTCATGGCGAAATTGCTGAGCTAACCTCTCCTTTGTTTAAAAGTATAAAGAATAAAGTAAATTTCATAAAAGGGGATGTTACGAATAATGAGGACTGGTCAAGAGCATTAGAAAAGCAGGATGTTATTGTACATTTGGCTGCTGAAACAGGAACAGGGCAGTCTATGTACAAAATAGGAAAATATACAGATGTAAATGTTTCGGGTACAGCTAAAATGCTTGATATTTTAGTAAATAATTCTCATCAAGTAAAAAAAATAATTGTAGCATCCTCACGTGCGGTTTACGGTGAGGGTAAATATCTGCATCCAGAATTAGGGGTAGTTTATCCAGAAACTAGAAAACCACAAGATATGGAAAATGGTGATTTTGAGGTAAAATATTATGATGGTATAATCTTGCAACCACTTTCTACAGATGAAAATTCTAGAATAAAACCTACTTCAGTTTATGGGATTACAAAATATAATCAAGAACAAATGGTGTTGATGGTGTGTAAAGCCTTAAGAATTCCAGCAGTAGCACTTCGGTATCAAAATGTTTATGGTGAAGGCCAGTCTCTAAGCAATCCTTACACAGGGATTTTATCTATTTTTTCTTCACAGATATTAAACGGAAATGATATTAATATTTTCGAAGATGGAAAAGAGTCTAGAGATTTTGTACACATAGAAGATGTGGTAAATGTTACAATAAGTTGCCTTGAAAATAATAATATTGAAAATGATATTTTTAATGTAGGAACAGGTGTACCTATAACTGTTTTAGAAGTAGCAAAGCAACTAAATTATTTGTATAAAAAAAATACTTTGATAGAAATTACAAAGCAATTTAGAATAGGAGATATAAGACATAATTTTGCTAATATTGAAAAAATAAAAACCCAATTAAACTACGAGCCTAAAATATCTTTTAAGGAAGGAGTTTCTAGATTTGCGAATTGGGTATTAGAGCAAGATATTTCAGAAAGTAAACTCCAAGAATCTTTGGATGAAATGAGAAAAAAAGGTCTTTTAAAATAATGAAATTAAAAGGTAAAAATATTCTATTTATTTCTGCAAGTTTTTTTGCTTATGAAAAAGAAATATGTAAAAAATTATCTGAAAAAGGCGCTATTGTTGATTTTTTTGATGAAAGACCTTCTAATTCATACATTGCAAAAGGCATTATTAGGGTAAATAGAAGAATATATCAAAAAAATATAGATCGTTATTATAGAAATATCTTAAAAAAAATTAATAACAAAAAATACGACTACTTTTTACTTATAAAAGGTGAGTCTATCCCCATTTTTTTTCTTCAGAAATTAAGAGAGCATAATTTAGTAAAAAAGTCTATCTTTTATGCCTATGATTCTCTAGATGAATACCCCCAAACATTTAAGATTTTGCATTATTTTGAAGAAAAATTTACTTTTGATCATATAGATTCTCAAAAATATAATTTAAAATTCAGACCATTATTTTTTATTCCAACGTACCAAGAAGATAATATTTCTGTAGCTCCTGTAAAATTTGATCTAAGCTTTATAGGTACTGCTCATAGTGATAGATATTTAGTAGGAGAACGTATAAAAAATGTTGCAAAAGTAAATCATATTAGCACCTATTTTTACTATTATGCAATGGGGAAATTTGCATTTAAACTGAGAAAAATTTTTGATAAGAATATGAAGAATTTTGATGGGGAAAAGGTGAATTTTCAAAAACTAAGTCATCATCAAATAAAAGAAATTTATAATCAATCAAAAGCAATACTAGATATTAATAAGCCATTACAAAGAGGATTGACAATTAGAACATTTGAGGTGCTAGCCATGAAGAAAAAACTGATTACTACTAATTTCAATATCAAGAACTATCCTTTTTATCATCCAAATAATGTATTAATTATTGATAGAGAAGATGTAATGTTGCCAAAAGATTTTTTTGAAAGAGATCTTGTGGAAATTAATAGTCAAGACTTTTATATGATGTCACTAGATTCTTGGATAGAATGTATTTTTATTAATGATCAAAAAAAATATTGGAATATTAAGTTATAAAAAAGCGGTTTAGAAATTTTCTAAACCGCTTTTTTATTTTTTCAATCTTATTACTATTTGGTAGTAGGTAGATTAGTCGCTTTTTGAGCTGGCGCCTGTGGAGCTGAAGTTGCTTTTTCTTTCTTAACAGGGGCATCATTGTAGTTAGCAGCAGGTTTTGCTGTAAGAATTACACTTAAGAATATTAAAACTATAATGATACTTGCTAAAACCCAAGTCGCTTTTTCCATAAAATCATTGGTTCTTTGTACACCAAACTGTGCAGTAGAGCCACCAAATGTAGAAGAAAGACCTCCACCTTTTGGGTTCTGTGCCATAATGATGATGATTAGTAAAACCGATGCTATGATGATTAACACCATGAAAAGATTAAATATAGTGCCCATTTTTCTTTTAAATTTTGAGTGGCAAATATAAGTATTTTATACGAATTATAAAATTTATTTTCAATAAGTTGGAGGTAATAAAAAAAGCGACAAATTTTTGTCGCCTTTTATTGGATTAAATTTCTAAAAATTATTTGAAATCCTCGTCTTTAGCTTGGTTTACAGAGTATGAATTTATTTTCATTTCTATCTCTTGTCCCATCATAGTTTGCTTGATGGTATAAGGTAGTTTCACACCGTTTACGTCTTTGTAATCAGAGAAATAAGTAGGGATTTCCATTTCTTGAGCTCCCATTTTTTGTTTCTGAATTTCGCCAACTTTTAGTCCGGTTTTTACACTGTAATAATAAGTAGTGTCATTATCTTTTACTACATAAACATCTTCACCATTTACTTTTTCTATACCACTTAATTTGTAATCTGCAGATTTACCAAAATTTAATTCCGGGAAAATTTCAGATTTTTTCGCAAATTTTGTTGCCATATCTGCTGGTAAATCCATTTTTTGACCTTGAGCTACCATATAACCTTTAGAACCATCAAATGCAATTTTTTGCATACTGTTTCCTGCCATACTTACATCCATAAAGAATTTACCACCTTTACCTTGTATGTTTTTAAAGGCAAGTTCCATTCCTTGGATTTTTGCTGTAGCATCTGAACTTAGCGTATTAAATTTTGCTAAATTTTCTTTACCACCTATAGCAGCAATATATTTATCTGCAATAGAACTTACAGTAACATTAGCATCTAATTGTTTAGCGGAAGGTTTGCTAGATAAATTGGCATTTTTGTCATAATATTTTACAGGATAACCTAATTTTTCTAAACCATCTGCAATATCAACAGCTTTACCTGCTACAAAAATTCTGCTTTGTTTAGGGAAGATTGTTGCATTTACTGCTTTGGTTACATCTGCTTCTGTAACTTGGTCTATAGATTTTAGGTAATTGCTATAAAAATCATCAGGCAAATTATTTACTTTTTGGTTTAAAGCAAATCTAGCAATGGTTTCTGGCTTTTCTAGAGACATAATAAAGTTTCCTTTCATTTTGGCTTTAGCGTTTGCCAATTCTTCTGGTTTTACAGTAGAAATTCCATTAATTTCGGTCAAGAATTCTTTTACGGCTTTGTCAGTAACTTCGTTTCTTACACTAGCATTAGCAGAAAATTCTGGCATATACTTGTTGGTGCTCATGTCAGAATATGCACCATAAGTAAACCCATTTTTCTCTCTTAAATTCATAAAAAGTCTAGCTTCTGCACCACCTCCTAAAATGTAATTAGCAATTACAGCTGGGAAATAATTAGCGTCTGTCATTTTTAAGGTATTCACATTCCCTACGTTTACAATAGATTGTACAGCAGTAGGAACATCTACCACGTTTATTTCCGTAGCAGCAACATTAGAAACTGGGGTTACCGCAGCAAATTTGGTGTTAGATTTTTTCCAACCGCTAAATGCTTTGGTAATAAGAGTTTTTACTTCATTAAATTTTACATCTCCCACAATTACCAGATAAGCATGATCTGGAGCGTAATATTTTTTGTAATTATTTTGTACGTCTTCTAGCGTAATTTTTTTAATGCTTTCTTCGGTTTCAAACTCTCCTCTTGCCGTATTTTTACCATAGATAAGAGCATTGTTTACTCTATTAGCAATAGATTGAGCATTTTTTTCGTCTGCTTTTAGACTTTCTAAAGCTCTTTCTTTATCGTCTTGAATTTCCTTGGCATTAAAATTAGGATTAATGATGGCATCTGCCATTAAATTTAAAACCTGTGGAAAATATTTAGATAAAGAATTAGCAAAAGCACCATTAGAACTAAATCTTACACTAGCACCTAGATAATCTACTTTTTTATTAAAATCATCTTTGCTGATGGTTTTGGTACCTTTTCCTATTTGATCTGCCATCAGAGAATTTACTCCAGCTTTTTCACCTTCATAGATTGGTGGTCTATCCATAGAAAGATTAGCACTTACTCTAGGTAATTTGTTGTTTTCTACTACCATAACTTGCAATCCGTTTGGTAGTGTAAATGTTTTTGGTTTCGCAATGTTAATGGTAGGTGTAGCACCTGGTTTTGGCATTGCATTGAGGTCTATTTGTTGTGCTGATAACATTCCTGTAAACAAAAATGCGGCAGCGATATATGATAATTTTTTCATTGTTTAACGTTTAATTTTATTAATAAAGATTATCTTAATCCTGTATTCTGCTTATTTTTTTTCAGGAATGTAATTAATGATTACTCTTTGGTTAGAGTTAAGATATTTTTCAGCTGCTTTTTTCAGGTCTTCTCTGGTGATAGATCTGTAAATGTCTATTTCTTTATTAATTAAATTGGTATTGCCCATCAATACGTTATAAGTAGCCAAAGAAGATGCAATACCTTGAATGCTAGAATTAGAGTTTACAAACTGGTTTTCGAATTGATTTTGAAGTTTTTGGTAATCTTCTTGCGAAATAAGTTCTGTTTGTAGTTTTTTAATTTCAGAATCTATGTCAGATTGTAGAGTGGCTTTGGTAGTAGCTCCCATAGGAATCGTAAAAAATGCAAATACACCACCATCTTCCATGCCTAGATTAAAGGCTTGTACAGCAAGAGCTTTTTTATCTTGGTCAACTAATTTTTTGTAAAGAACAGACGATTTTCCGTTGCTTAAATAAGTAGAAAGCATTTGCAATGCATAAGCATCTTTTTCTTTGTTAGAAGGAGTTCTATACGCAAATACATACGCCGGAAGTTGTATGTTTGCATCTGTAACAGTTACTTCTTTTTCTTGAGTTATAGGCGCATCTTTAGTAAAGTTTTTTGGGAATATTTCACCTTTTGGGATACCTCCATAGTATTCTGCAATCCATTTTTTGGTTTGTTCTGGTTTCAAGTCTCCAGCTACCACCAAAGTAGCATTGTTCGGAACGTAATATTTTTTATAAAAATCTAAAAACTCATCTAGTTTAGCCGCATTTAGGTCTTCCATAGAACCAATTGTAGGCCAATGATAAGGGTGGTTAGTAAATAAATTATTAAGAATTGCGGTAAGTAGATTTCCATAAGGTTGGTTATCCATTCTCATTCTTTTTTCTTCTTTTACTACTTCTCTTTGAGTATCTACCCCTATTTGATTAATGACAGCATGGCGCATTCTCTCTGCTTCCATCCAAAGTCCTAATTGAAGATTGTTAGAAGGAAAGGTTTCGTAGTAATACGTTCTATCACTGGTAGTATTGGCATTATTTTGACCTCCGTTAGAAGCTACAATTTTCATCCATTCTCCTCTTTTAATGTTGGGCGTTCCTTCGAAAAGTAAATGCTCGAAAAAGTGAGCAAAACCAGTTCTGCCTTTTACCTCGTCTTTAGCACCTACATGGTACATTACACCAGTGGTAATTACAGGTGCAGAATTGTCTTGATGAAGAATTACGTGGAGACCATTTGGGAGATCATACTCCTCAAATTTTATTTGCTGTGCATTCATTACAGTACCTAGAAATGCGATTGCAGCAAATGATAATAAAGTTTTTTTCATTGATAATGATATTTTTTCTAAAATTAGTAATAAAATGTGAGATCTCGTTACATCAAAATATTAAAAAATTTTTATCAATTGTATTTCAAATTAAAGCCAAGAAATTCATCCTTTTTATTTATTTTTGAGGCTTAAATTTTATTAGGAGAAATGGATTATTTGAAAGGATTAAATGAACCTCAGTATGAAGCAGTTACCACTTTGCAAGGACCTCTGATGGTTTTAGCAGGAGCTGGTTCTGGTAAAACGCGTGTTCTTACGATGAGAATTGCACACCTTATTACTAATGGTGTAGATCCGTTTCAGATTTTGGCGCTCACTTTTACCAACAAAGCAGCCAAAGAAATGAAAGAACGTATCGCAAAAGTAGTGGGAAATAGCAATGCCAGAAGCCTTTGGATGGGAACTTTCCACTCTGTTTTTGCTAGGATTCTGAGAAGTGAAGCACACTATTTAGGTTTTCCTTCTAATTTCACCATTTATGATACGCAAGATTCTTTGAACGTTCTGAAAAAAGTTTTAAAAGACTTAAATATAGACTCAGATTTATACAAACCAAAGAAAGTTCAATCTAGAATTTCGGCGTATAAGAATAATTTGATTACAGTAAATGCTTACTTCAAAAATCCTGAAATAATGGAAGCTGATGAACGTGCCAATATGAAATTTATGGGACAAATTTATCAGAAATATGTAGAGCAATGCTTCAAAAATGGTGCAATGGATTTTGATGATTTATTGTTAAGAACCAACGAATTATTAACCAGATTTCCAGAAGTTTTAGCGAAATATCAAGACCGTTTCAGATATATTTTGGTAGATGAGTACCAAGATACCAATCATTCCCAATATTTAATTGTAAAAGCACTTTCGTCTAAATTTGAAAATATCTGTGTAGTAGGTGATGATGCCCAATCTATTTATTCTTTCCGAGGTGCGAATATTTATAATATTTTGAACTTTAAGAAAGATTATCCTGATGCCAAAACAGTTTCCCTAGAACAAAATTACCGTTCTACTCAGAATATCGTAAATGCGGCTAATGTGGTAATTGCCAAGAATAAAGCACAATTCCCGAAAAACGTTTTTAGTGACAATGAAATCGGCGAAAAAATAAAAGTCTATCGTTCACTTTCAGACGCAGACGAAGCCAATTTTGTGGCAAATAACATTTGGGAGCAGCACAATTCTCATCAAAGAAAATTTACAGATTTTGCGATTTTATACAGAACCAATTCACAAACCAGGGCTTTCGAAGATGCGCTGAGACGTAAAAATATTCCGTATAGAGTCTATGGTGGTTTAAGTTTTTACCAAAGAAAAGAAATTAAAGATTTGGTAGCTTATCTCAGAATTCTTGTGAATGAAAATGACAATGAAGCTTTGATGAGAATCATCAATTATCCAGCTCGTTCCATCGGAGAAACTACTCAAAATAAATTGATTGTTTTTTCAGATTCTCAAAATATAAGAGTAGTAGATGTTTTAAATAATCTTGGGCATTATGCACCTCAATTAAGTTTAAATAATGGTGTGATTGCTAAATTGGCAGATTTTTGGTCGATGATTAAAGCGTTTCAAGTAATGCTAAAAACCGAAAATGCGTACACCGTAGCGATGGAAGTTGCCCAAAGAAGTGGTTTGATTAAATTTTTAAAAGACGACCAAACTCCAGAAGGAATTTCTAGGGTAGAAAACGTACAAGAATTGATGAATTCTATGCAAGGTTTCATAGACGAGCAAAAACAATTAGAAGACGGCGACCCTAGTTTATCAAGTTTTTTAGAAAACATCGCCCTTTCTACAGACCAAGATAAAAAATCTGAAAATGAAGACCAAGTTTCTTTAATGACCATCCATTTATCCAAAGGTTTAGAATTTCCTGTAGTACATTTGGTAGGATTAGAAGAGAATCTTTTCCCAAGTTTTATGAGTTCTTCCACACGCGAAGAATTAGAAGAAGAGCGAAGATTATTCTACGTAGCATTAACCAGAGCAGAAAAGCAAGTGTTTTTCTCTTACGCCATTTCCAGATTTCAATGGGGAAAAATTACCGATGCCGAACCTTCTAGATTCTTGAGCGAAATAGATGCCGAATATTTAGAATTTGTAAATCCTGTGGTAGAGAAAAAAGTATTTAACAGGTCTGGTCTAACTTCGGATATTTTTGGAGATTTCTCAGAACCGAAATTTGTTAAAAAAGAACCGAAAAAAACATTTAATTCTCCTGAATCTACCATTCAGCCAAAGAATTTAAAACCTGTAGCTTCTGCCAGAATCATTAATCCGAGCGGAAATTCATCTCAAGATATTGAGGTAGGTGATAACGTTCGCCACGATAGATTTGGGGTTGGCGAAGTGATTTTCTTAGACGGAACTGACCCAGAAAACATTAAAGCAAAAGTGAAATTTGCCACAGAAGGAGAAAAAAATTTAATCCTCAAATTTGCAAAATTGACAAAATTATAAACCAAAAACGTGTGTAAAAACACGTTTTTTTAATATGTATAATTTACTATGAAAAAGTTTTTTGCCTTTTTATTTTTATTGTTTATCTCTACGCAGATTTTTGCGCAGAATAAAGATTATCAAATTGTTAATAATATTCATTATTATGATGAAACTACCAATAAGTCTGATGTTTACATTAATGAACGTTGTGTTTTAGATATTTATATCCCAAAAAATGTGAAAAATTTTTCTACGGTTATTTGGTTTCACGGTGGTGGATTAACGGGCGGAAACAAAGAAATTCCGAAATATCTACAAGAAAAAAGAATTGCAGTGATTGGTGTTAATTACAGACTTTCTCCCAAAGTAAATGCTGCCAAAGGGATAGACGATGCAGCAGCAGCTACAGCTTGGGTTTTTAAAAATATCAGAAATTATGGGGGCAGCGAAAATTTAATTTTTATTTCAGGGCATTCGGCTGGCGGTTATTTGGCGAGTATGGTGGCACTCAACAAAGATTATTTGGCAAAATATAATATAGATGCTAATCAACTGGCAGGGATTATTCCTTTTAGTGGACACGCTATTACACATTTTACCATCAGAAAAGAAAGAGGTTTCCCAGAATATAAACCTCAGATAGACGAATTTGCACCTATTTATTTCGTGAGAGCAGATGCACCGCCAATGTTGTTGATTACTGGTGATAGAGAATTGGAACTTCTCGGTAGATACGAAGAAAATGCCTATATGCTTAGAATGATGAAATTAGCAGGACACAAACAAACTACTTTATATGAATTGCAAGGTTTTGACCACGGAGGAATGGCTGAGCCTGCTTTTCCATTACTTTTAAAAGAAATAAAAAGAATTGAAAAACTGAAAGAAATAAATAATAATTAATCTGAAAATTACCGTAAAATTTCATATTTTTACACAAAACAACTTAAAAATGAAAAAATTATCAACTTTTGTACTGTTGTTCTTGGCAATTGTAACTTTTGCTCAGACTTACAATATTTCATTGAATCTTAAAAAAGGAGAAACATATCACACACTTACAGATATTAAAATGGATATGCTCCAAAAAGTAATGGGACAAGAAATGCCTATGAAAATGAATATGTTGCTAGGTCTTTCTTTCAATGTTTTAGAAGTTCAAAAAGACGTTTTTAATCTAGAAGCTAAGTATAGTTATTTAGGAACTAATGTTTCTATGATGGGACAAGACTTTGTTATGGCTTCGGATGCAGATATTTCTTTACCTCCTAATAAATTAATGGCATCTATGGTTAATGTACCTTTTACAATGAAGGTAAAGTCTAATGGAGATGTAATAGAAGTAGTTGGTTATGAGAAGGTTATAGATGCTATGAAAAGTGCTATGCCAGATTCTCCTTCTACTAAAGAATTTGAAAAATCTTATTCTAAAGAACAAATTTCTCAAAATTTTAAGTCAACTTTCTTTGCTATTCCTCCAAAACCTGTAAAAATTGGGGAAACTTGGAATGCTGTTTTTGTAAGCAAAAATAATGATATTGATATTTCTAATAATATGATTTGTAAACTAGAAGCTGTAGAAGGTGATGTTTATAAAATTTCTTACACCGGTGATTTAGTAGCAAAAGAAGGTACAACTATGGAGAAAGAAGGAATGAAAATGAGTGTGAAAAAAATGGATGGAAAAATGAGTGGAACTCTACTTCTAGATAAAAAATCTTCTTGGGTAAATTCTAGTGATAACCTAGGTAATCTGAATATGCAGATAGAAGCGGATATCAACGGAAATATGATGCCGATGGAAAGTGAAATCAAAATGGTATATAAAACCACTAACCAACCTACTCCTAAAAAATAAATTTTTAATATATTTAAAAGTAATGCCCCGAATTTTCGGGGCAATTTTTTTATTTTACCAATTCTTCAAAAAGTCTATCAAAAGTTTTGTCTAAATCTTTAGATTTTCCAGGATGAGGTCTCGAAGTTTGGATTACAGCACTTCTTACTGCTGTTAGCCAACGAAATCTTTCTGGGATGTCTAGCAAAGCAATTGGTCCGCCTTCTTTCTCACCTTTGGCAACTTTTTGGAAGTTTTCCAGGTTTTTAAAAACTTCATCGTAGTCTAATTTGCTGTGCATCAGTTGAAATTTGTCTTTACAGAGATAAAATTCTACTCTTATGTATTTCTGTTTCTTAGAAAACATCACCAATCCTATGTTGAAAAACTCTTCTCTTTCAACTTTTGGTACAAGCCTAATTACGGCGTATTCGTAAATTTTATCCTCTTGCATTTTTGGCTTCGTTTAAAAATATTTCAGAATTTTCTAATCTGGTTTTCAGGAAATTAAAATAAATTTCTCTTATTTCTTCTGGCGTTTCATCAGCATCGTTCCATTGCAACCAATCTTCGGGAATTAAATTGATAAGTTCTTTAAAAATTTTATCATTTAAAACAGATTTTGCAAAAGCATCTGCTTCGTCTAATTTTGTAGCTTGAGGTAGTAAAACGTGGTCTTTTATATATTTAAAAGGCGTTTTTGCTGCCATATCGAAATTTTGCCAAGAATGATGAAAATAGAAAGAAGCGCCATTATCAATCACCCAAAGTTCTTTGTGCCACCAAAGTAAATTGGTATTCTTAAAAGTTCTGTCAATATTGGTAATGAATGCGTCTAGCCAAACAATTTTGGAAGCTAAAAGTGCATCAATTTTCATACTTGGATCGTATGCAATCGCTCCAGAAAGATAATGCAAACCTAAGTTCAAGCCTTCCGAAAATTTCAATAAATCCTGAATTTCTTCATCGGCTTCGGTTCTCCCGAAATCTACGTCTAAATTTGCAAAAACTAATTCTGGAATTTTCAATCCTAAAATTTCTGCAATTTTTCCTCCCAACAATTCAGAAATAAGCATTTTTACACCGTGACCAGCGCCTCGAAATTTCAAAACATATTTAAAATCATCATCCGATTCTGCCAACGCAGGCAAACTTCCACCTTCTCGCAACGGAAGGATATAGCGCATTACGGTAACTTTTCTTAAGTTTAAGTCTTTCATTTTAATTAAATTTTCACTCTTCAAGCCTTGGAATAATGTCCATTTGTTGATGCAAAATTCGGATAATTTCTATTTCGTTGTTTTTTAAATTTATTTTGTAAAAAATAAAGTGCGATTTCACTCTAGTACGAAAATAACTTTTTCTAATAAAATGAAAATCCTCGCCAATTTTAGGGTTTTCAGCAAGATATTCTATCTCGTTCATGAGCAAGTTGAAATAATAATCTGCTTGTTCCAAAGACCAAGTTTCAAAAGTATAAAGCCAAATATTTTCGAGGTCATTTTCCGCTTCATTACTTATTTTATAATTCATGAATTTTCGGCGTGTTTTTCATGTAGATTTTTCAAGAAAGAATCACGATTAAAATTTTCAGAAAACCCAGATTTTTCACCTTTTTTGAGTTCGTTGATAAGCAATGTTTTTTTTGATTCTTCATGCTCAAAAACTCGTAATGCAGTTCTTATGACTTCGCTTGCAGAAGAAAATTTCCCAGATTTCACTTGATCTGAAATAAAGTTTTCAAAGTATTCGCCAAGTAATATCGAAGTATTTTTTGCCATTACCTTAAATTTTATTCAAATATACCAAAAATTGGTATTCAAAAATAAATATTTTCAAAAATAAAAACTTCAATTCCAACTTCAAATTATATCTAAAAGTTATTTTCATTTTTTTAAATCTTAATTAAAACAAATTAAATAACTTTGTTAACAGTTAGAACGAATTGTTATGTTTTTTTTTAGACCTAAAAAAATTATTTTTAAAGGAAGAAGTGGGCTTATTTTTAAACCAAATAAAAATGAGTCTTATTATATTGACTCTGAAATGTTAAATGGAAAATATGATATTGTCATTTATATTGATAGTATTCGAAAACAACCAAAAAATATAGAATTGAGTTTAGATAAAAAAAACGAAATATCACAATTGTTGTTGCAAGAACTGAAAAATCAGGGGTTGAAATTTATCGTTAGATAAACAAATCCATCTTCTAAAAGATAAAAATTTACGTTGTGCGAAGTCTGTGACTTCGTGGCAATATGAAAGCAAACCTTTATGAGAAGAAAAACCTGTTATAGTCCAAAGAACATCCAACCAAAAAAACTTTCAACTTCCGACTTCCGACTTCCGACTTTTCCCTATCTTTGCTTTTATGACAAATTCTGCCGACAAAAGACTGTACTTAATCGATGCTTATGCAATGATTTTTCGTGGTTATTACGCATTAATCCGAAATCCGAGACTCACTTCAAAAGGTTTGGATACTTCCGCTATTTTTGGGTTTACCAATTCCTTGATTGAGTTGATTAGAAGAGAAAAGCCAACACATTTGGCAGTGGTTTTTGATGTAGGAAAAGCAAGTGTAAGAACCGATGATTTTGCAGATTATAAAGCCAATCGTTCCGAAACGCCAGAAGCCATAAAAATTGCTGTTCCTTTTATTCATAGGATTTTGGAAGCCATGCATATCCCGATTTTGGGTGTGGAAGGTTACGAAGCAGACGATGTAATTGGTACAATTGCTGGTAAAGCCGAAAATGAAGGATATGACGTTTTTATGGTGACTCCAGATAAGGATTTTGCACAGTTGGTTACCGATAAAATTAAGATTTACAAGCCTGCTTCTAAATTTGGTGATGTAGAAATTTTGGGAGTGGAAGAAGTGAAAGCCAAATATGAAATTGAAAATCCAAAACAAGTAATTGATTATCTTGCAATGATGGGAGATGCGGTAGATAATATTCCAGGTTTGGAAGGAGTTGGCGAAAAAACGGCGATGAAATTTTTGAAAGAATACGGAAGCATCGAAAATCTTTTGGCAAATACCGATAAACTCACAGGGAAACTCAAAGAAAAAGTAGAAAATTCGGCAGAAAGAGGTATTTTATCTAAAAAATTGGCAACGATAATTTGCGATGTTCCCGTAGAATTTCACCAAGAACAATACGATTTAGAAACGCCTGATTTTGAAAAAGTAAGAGAAGTTTTTGATGAAATTGAATTCCGAAGATTGTATGAGAATTTGTATAGAGCGTTTAATCAGAGCCAAGAACCGAGAATCGAGAATCAAGATGCAAATGCTGAAAGTCAAAAAGTTGACCCAAATAAAATTACCAAGTACGATAAGCAGCCAACAGATAAGAAAAGCGCATTTGTAGGAGATTTATTCGCCAATTTCGAAGAATTAGAACAAGCGACTTCCACCAAAAAAACGGTGAAAGATAACGATCATTTGTATCAATATATCGACACGCCAAAAGCACAAAAAATGCTGGTTCAGAATCTAATGGCTCAAAAAGTGGTGTGTTTTGATACCGAAACTACGTCGCTGAATGAATTAGAAGCCGAATTGGTCGGAATGAGTTTCAGTTACAAGAAAGGGTTGGCGTACTACATTCCGCTTTCGGAGAAAAGGGAAGAAGTGTTGGAAACGCTGGAAATTTTCAAACCATTTTTTGAAAAAGAAGACGTGCTGAAAGTGGCGCACAATCTGAAATTTGATTATAAAGTGCTTCATCAATACGGAGTAGAAATCAAAGGAAACCTTTTTGATACGATGATTGCGCATTATCTCCTGAATCCTGATGGAAGACACGGAATGGATTATCTTTCGGAAATGTACCTCGATTACAAACCCGTTTCCATTGAAACTTTAATTGGCAAAAAAGGTAAAAATCAAGGGACTTTTCGTGATGTTGATATTGTAGAAGCCACAGAATACGCTGCTGAAGATGCCGATATTACTTTCCAATTATACGAACTTTTTGCACCTCAACTCAAAAAAGAAAACCTTGAAGATTTATTTTATAAAATTGAAATGCCTTTGATGACGGTTTTGGCAAAAATGGAATTGGCGGGAATTTCTCTCGACGAAAATTGGCTGAAACAAGAAAGCATTGATTTAGAAAACGATTTAAGGAATTTAGAAAAAGAAATTTTTGAACTTTCTGGCGAAGAATTTAATATGAATTCGCCAAAACAATTGGGAGAAATTTTGTTTGAAAAAATGCAGCTTGATCCGAAAGCGAAAAAGACGAAAACCGGACAATATGCTACTTCAGAAAATGTTTTGCAAAAATTGGCGAGCAAACACGAGATTATCAAGCATATTTTAGAATACCGAACCTACCAAAAATTGAAATCAACTTACGTTGACGCGTTGCCAAGTCAAATTGATAAAGACGACCATCGTGTTCATACCAATTTCTCGCAAACTACGGCTGCCACAGGTAGATTGGCTTCCGTAAATCCGAATTTGCAGAATATTCCGATTAGAACTTTGCGTGGTCAGCAAATTCGTGGTGCTTTTGTTTCTGGAGAAGGCAACAAAATTATTTCCGCCGATTATTCTCAAATTGAATTGCGCCTCATTGCCGAAATTTCGGGGGAAGAAAATATGATTAAAGCCTTTCAAAACGGTGAAGATATTCACGCTTCTACCGCTGCAAAATTATTTGGAATTCCTTTGGAAGAAGTGACCAAAACGCAGCGTTCACAAGCAAAAACCGTGAATTTTGGGATTATCTACGGACAAGGTGCTTTTGCTTTGGCAGAACAAACAGGGCTTTCCCGAACCGAAGCAAAACAACTCATCGATTCGTATTACGAAACTTATCCGAAATTGAAAATTTGGATGGCAGAACAAGTGCAAAAAGCCCGTGAATTGGGTTATGTAGAAACTTTATTCAACAGAAAAAGACATTTGAAAGACATTAATTCTGCCAATTTTGTAGTGAAAGCTCACGCTGAAAGAAATGCGGTAAATGCGCCAATTCAAGGTTCTGCTGCCGATATTATTAAAATTGCGATGATAAACATCGACAAAGTTTTTGAAAAAGAAAAATTAAAAACCAAAATGTTGCTTCAAGTTCATGATGAATTGGTTTTTGAAGCTCCAACTGATGAAGTAGAAGTGGTAACCTACCTCATAAAAACCGAAATGGAATCGGCAGTGGAAACACAAGTTCCGCTTTTGGTAGAAGTTGGCGTTGGTGAAAATTGGTTGGAAGCGCATTAGAATTGAAAATTGAAAGTTGAGAATTGAAAATGTTTTTGCTTCGTAGAAGCAAAAGGCTTGTAGAAAATTATACATTTAGAAAATGAGTTCCGTAGGAACGAAAGGTAATTATTAAGATCTATTATAACTTAATTTTATGGCAAAATATTTATATGATGATTTTATTGTTAGATTGTCTGAAAAGTTTATTAGAAGATTAGAAGAAATTGAAAGTGATTTTAATTTTGAACTTGGAGATGAGTTTGAATTTGCATTATGTGATATTCTACAAGATTTACTACCTGATAAATTTGGGGTAGCTAGAGGTTTTGTAGTTGATCAAAATGGAAATAAAAAGGGTGATGATATAATTATATATGATAGAAATAGGTTTCCCACTTTAAGATTAAGAGATAAAGATACCATTCATAGATTAGAAAATATACCTATTGAAGCAGTTTACGCTTATATTGAAGCTAAACATACAATAGAATATGATTTTGAAAATAAGAATTGTAATTTTTTTAAAGCATTTGAACAAGCTATTGAAGTCAAAAAATTAATTTCAACAAGAAATCCAAGAAATATTCTTAGTTTTAACCCTTACTTTGAAAATACTCCTTTTTTTGAAAGAGGTAGGATTGAAGAGAATTTGAAATTGCTTCCCTCAATAAACAATCCAGCATTTAGTTGTATCGTTGCTAGAAACTTTAAATTTTCTACTAGAACAATAAAAAATATAGATATAAATTCAATTGATTTTTTAACACAAAACATTCTTATTCCAAAAGAAGATGTAATTCCAGACTTAATAGTATTAAATAAAGATATTATTTTTTATCCAGCTTTAATTGAAGATGGTAATATAACAGATACATCTTTATTATTTATGAATAATGGAAAAGATAAAGTAGCATACAGAATTTTAATACGTAAGAATATAGCTTTCGGTATTTTTATTTCACATTTATTATATGTTATTGATTGGATAAAATTAGATAAGATGCCTTGGAATTTAATACATTTTGATGCAACTAGAAATAAAGAAAATTAGCATCAATATGAATAGACTTTATTAGAAACTCAAAATTGCAGAAACAAAACTCAAAAAATTATGAAAACATTAGTCCTATACAAAACAGCGCCAGATACAACAATGGAAAAAATGATGGAAGTCTTTCCAGCGCATCAAGAAAATGAAGACAAATTTATAAAAGCAGGAAAAATCTTGGGAATTGGTCCGTTTGCAATTCCGGGAGATGGAGCAATGGCGATTTTTACCGATAAAGAATCTGCCGAAGAATTTGTAAAAGGAGATCCCTTTGTTACCAAAGGTTTGGTGTCGAAAGTGACCATCAAAGAATGGCACGATGAATTGATGTAGTCAATGAAATTTCTCATCATTATTCCAGCTCACAACGAAGAAGAAAACATACTTCCGTGTTTAGAATCTCTGAAAAATCAGACGTTTCAGGATTTTAAATGCATTGTTGTGAACGACGGTTCTACCGATAAAACCCAAGAAATAGCTGGAAAGTACAAAGTACAAAGTACAAAGTACAAAGTTTTAAATTTAGAGAAATCTGAGCATCAGCCTGGCGCAAAAGTGGTGAGAACTTTTAACAAAGGTCTGGAAACCGAAAATTTAGAAGATTACGATGTGGTTTGTAAATTTGATGCAGATATTATTTTTCCTAAAAATTATTTAGAAAAAGTAAACGAAGTATATGAGAAAAATCCAAATGCAGGAATGGTCTCTGGTTTGGTTTACATTCGTTCTTCTGTCATTCCGAGGAACGAGGAATCTCATTCTGATTTTTTGAACAAAAATAAAGAATGGCAATTCGAAAACCTTTCTTCTAAAAATCACGTTCGTGGTCCGATAAAATCTTACCGAAAAGAATTATTTCTGAAAATGAACGGTTTGAGAGCAGTTCTCGGTTGGGATAATATCGATGTGATGCTTTGCAAAATGCACAATTACGAAACAGTGACGATTAAAGAACTTTGGGTAAAACATCTTCGTCCAACAGCATATAAATACAAATCTCAAAAAGCCGAAAAATTAGGAGAATATTTCTACAATATTGGTCTTGATTTTCCTTTGGCTGCTATTTCTTCAGCGAAATCTTCGTGGAAGAATAAATCTATTTCGGAGTTTTTGATTACGATGAAATCTTTTTTGAAACAGAAAAATCCTAGAATTTTGACGGAAGAAGAAATTGTATTTATCAGAAATTTGCGTTGGAATGAAATGCGTAATAAATTAAAAAAATAAATGATTAAACAATGAAAAATATATTCATCATATTCTTGCTTCTATTCTTCGGAATTTTTCCCGCCCAAAAAAAAGTAGATTTAATTGTTTATAATGCCAAAATTTATACCGTAAATCAGAATTTTGATATGGCAGAATCAATGGCGATTTCTAAAGGGAAAATTGTAGCAATTGGCGGAAAAGAAATTCTTAAAAATTATACTTCAAATCAAAAGATTGATGCTCAACAAAAGCCAATTTGTCCAGGATTTATAGATGCACATTGCCATTTCACAGGTTATGCAACAGACCGTTGGAAGAGTGATTTGGTTGGTACTAAATCTTGGGAAGAAATTGTAGAAAAAATCAAAAAATATAGCGAAACAGCGCCTAAATTTTGGTTGTATGGAAGAGGTTGGGATCAGAATGATTGGCAGGTTAAAGAATTTCCTAGCAAAGAAAAATTAGATGAATTGTTTCCTTATCGTCCAGTTTATTTAAAGAGAATTGACGGTCACGCTGCTATTGCCAATCAAAAAGCATTGGATTTAGCAAAAATTACGGTTGATACTAAAATTTCAGGAGGAGAAATCGAGCAAAAAAACGGAAAATTGACAGGGGTTTTAGTTGATAATGCGATGGATTTGGTAGAAAAAGTGATTCCAGAGATTGAAGATGATTTGGCGATACAATATTTTGGTGAATTACAAAAAGAGTGTTTTGCATATGGTTTAACTTCGCTTCATGATTGTGGAATTTCTGAGCATACTTTGTCGCTTTTAGAAAAATCTCAAAAGCAAAATGTGCTGAAAATGAATATTTTCGCTTTGCTAGAAGACAATCCTAATTATTACGAAAAATGGATAAAAAAGGGACGTTACACGAATGGGAAAATCACTGTTGGAGGTTTTAAAGTCTATGCAGATGGAGCTTTGG
Organism: Flavobacteriales bacterium UBA1937; assembly: GCA_002337005.1. Classification (GTDB taxonomy): domain Bacteria; phylum Bacteroidota; class Bacteroidia; order Flavobacteriales; family Weeksellaceae; genus Cloacibacterium. Next base: position 38,064 of record DDFD01000081.1, read on the forward strand.
GAAGTAGAGGCGCGTGTTTGCTCAGCGATTATCACGACAAACCAAATTGGAAAGGTTTTCTTTTGAGCGATAAAGAGCATTTTGAAGATTTAGCTAAAAAATTGATAAACAGTAATTTGCAAATGTGTACTCACGCCATTGGTGATTCTGCTAACCGAGAAATTCTAAAAATTTATGGTGATGTTTTAAAAGGCAAAAATGATAAAAGATGGAGAATAGAACACGCACAAATTGTAAATTCTGCTGATTTTCAATATTTTGGAAAATACAATATCGTTCCGTCTGTTCAACCAACTCACGCCACTTCTGATATGTATTGGGCGGAAGAAAGATTGGGAAATGAACGCATAAAAATGGCGTATGCTTATCAAGATTTGTTGAAACAAAACGGTTGGGTTGCATTGGGAACAGATTTTCCTGTGGAAGATATCAATCCTTTTAAAACGTTTTTGGCAGCAGTAGCAAGAAAAGATGCTCAGAATTATCCTAAAAATGGTTTCCAAAAAGAGAATGCTCTAACCAGAGAACAAACATTGCGTGGAATGACAATTTGGGCTGCAAAATCGGTGTTTCAAGAGAATGAAAGAGGAAGTTTAGAAGTGGGTAAAAATGCGGATTTTATTATTTTGAACCAAGATTTAATGAAAATTGATGAAATGGATATTTTAAAAACAAAGGTTTTGGAAACTTGGGTTGACGGAAAAAATGCTTTTAATGTTACACCAAGAGTTTCAGAAATTTTAGAAAATATGGTTCCAAATAAAGGTGTTAAAAAATCTCAAAAATAAATTTTAAATCTTGAATTTTTGAATTTTGAATTGAAAAAAATCGCATACATAGAACTCGATACTCACGCTGAAATTGCGCTGAATTTTATGGAATTAATGAATGATTCTAACGAATTTTCTGTGGATTATTATTTCAGCGAGAAAATTTTGAAAGCGCTCGATTTACAAGAAACTGAGAACATCAAAAAAGCAACTCCAGAAAATCTTATCCAACAACTATCAGCCGACAACTATCAACTAGTTATCATTGGAACGGTGCATCGTTATTTCAATGTTTTTGAGAAAGTTGTAGAGAAATTCAATACATCTATAATTTGTCATAATTTGAATTTTGTGAAAGATTCAAATTTTGATTTATTGAGTTCTATTTTTAAAGAAGATTTTCAGTACCGTTTGAAATTATTGTTGAAAGAAGGTTTGTTGAGGAAATCAGAAGTTTACCAAAAAGCAAAAAATCTTTTGGTTTTAGATGATAATTTAGCAAATAATAATTATAAAAATCTACAGATTTTTTACACTAAATTTTCTGAAAAATCTGAAAATGAAAATTTGAACATCGTTATTCCAGGAGCGGTTTCGCAGAAGAGGAGAGACTACAAAAGTGTAATTAAAAAATTAAAAAATTTAGAATTAAATTTTGAGGAAAGTGAGCTCCGTAGGAGCGAAACGTTTGTAGAGAATAGGCTTTCAGAAAAAGGAAGTTCCGTAGGAACGACACAAAATATAGAAATCATTTTCCTAGGAAAAGCACAAAGAAAAGAATTAGAAATGCTTCAAGATTTTGAGGAATCAAAACCAAAAAATATTTCTATTCAGTATTTTACAGAAAAAGTTTCTCAAAATGAGTTTGATAGTTTGATGCAAAAAGCTGATATTTTGTGGTGTCCTATTCAACCAGAAACGGAGTTTTTTAGTCAAAAAGAAATCTACGGAGTGACGAAAATGAGCGGAAACATTGGTGATGCCATCAAATTTGGAAAATTGGCAATTTTTCCAGAGAATTATCCTTCGAAATATCCTTTTATTATTCCTGAAAAGAGAAGTATGGAAGATGCTTTATTTATGAAAAAAGAAATAGATTTTTCAGAATTTAGCAAAGAAAAAGTCTTAAAACAATTAGAAAAAACTATTTTTGCACTGTTGTAAACAATCAAAATCAAACATCTATCATTCAATCAATGAGCATTTATCATTTTTTAACAGAAACTTCACAATATATTATTCCGCAGGTTTATAAGCAACGATTTTTTAAGAAGCAGGCTAGACTTTCTAGAGAAAATATTTTTGAAAGAAAAGTAGAACCAGAATTGCTTTGGTTGACGGAATTTCTCCCGAAAGATGCTGTTTTTATGGATGTTGGTGCTAATGTTGGTCATTTTTTGTATCAATTAGAATATTATCTTTTCCCACAAAATATTTATGCTTTTGAACCGAATAAATCTTTGAATAAAAAATTGAAAAGATTGTTCCCAAAAGTAAATCTTTTTTCGGTGGCTTTGTCTGATGAAAACACTGTTGCAGAATTTAAAATTCCTATTTTGAAAGGCGAAAAAGTAAATTCTAGAGGTACACTTCAGGTAGATTTTCACGAAGAAAATGAAGAAAAAGTTGTGATTGAAAAAGTAAAAGTGGTGAAATTAGATGATTTTGAGCCTTTTAAGAATTTGAAAAAATTAGATTTCATCAAAATTGATGTAGAAGGAAACGAAATGAAAACGCTTCGTGGTGCTAAAGATACTATTTTGAAATACCAACCAGTTTTAATGGTAGAAATGGAACAACGCCATCACAAAGAACCACTTTGGACTTTGATTTCAGAAGTAGAAAATTGGGGTTTTACCGCCAATTATTTGGATAGAGAAACCTTTAGCTTAAAGAAATTAACAGAAGAATTTATCAATTCTCAAGATGCGGTTTTCGTGAAGGATTATAAAAACTACATTAATAATATTATTTTTATAGCAAAATCGTGAAAACGTAAAGTCGTAAAACTGTTAAGATGTTTTTTCAACTCAACGATTTTACAACTTTACAATTCAACAACTTTATAGAAAAATGAGTGTAGTAGCCAGACAAAGTTTTAAATATTCCATCATTGGTTATCTTGGTTTTTTACTGGGAATGGTTTCTGCTGTTTTCATTTTTCCGAGTGATTTAACTTATTATGGCAAACTGCGCTACATATTACCAGCGGCACAGATGTATATGACGGTGGTGGTTTTTGGTCTTTCTTTTTCTAATGTTTATTTTTTTGGAAGATTAAAAGAAGTTAACAAACAGCAGAATTTTTTGTCTTGGTCATTGCTTTTGGTCGCGATTAATTTTGTGGTTTTTACCGCAGGCTTTTTTGCAGTTTTCTACTTTTTTCCAGATTTAAAAAAGGATTCTCAATTATGGAATCTCAGAAAAATAATTGTTCCTCTTATTTTGGTTTTATCACTTTCTTCGGTTTTCAATAAATATATTTCTAATTTTAAGAGAATTGTAGTTCCTAATATTTTTGAGAATTTGTTCCCGAAAATTGCTAATTTATTTGCCTTTGGATTATTTGTATTTGTAGATGTAGAAAGCATTTCTTTCGTTGTTTTTTTTGTGATTTTTCTTCTAAGTTTTTTCGGATATATTTTTTATACCAACAGATTAGAAAAAATACAATTAGATTTTAGTACAGATTACCTTAAAAAAAATCATTTTTGGAAAGAAGTTTTCAGTTATAGTTTTTACGGATTCTTGGGAAATTTAGGTAGTGTTTTGGCACTTAATATTTCTAGTTATATGATTGGTGAATCCATCGGAATGGAGGAAAATGGAGTTTACAGTACCATATTTTCTATTGTTCAGTTAATTTCTATTCCAGCCATGGGATTGTATAATATTTCGGCACCAATTATCAGAAAACATATTGCCGAAAAAACCATCAAAGACTTAGATATTTATTACAAAAAAACATCACTCAGTTTATTTTTTCTAGGTTTGGTTTTGTTTTCCTGCATTGCGGTTGGTTATCCTTACCTCACAGAATTTATGCCGAAAGCAGGTAAATCTTTGCTAGAAGCGCAGCCTCTAATTTGGGTCATTGGTTTTGCATTGCTTTTTGAATTGGCTACAGGTTTTAATGGGCATATTATTTCGATGTCTAAATATTACCGTTTTAATATCTATGTTATGCTATTTTTGGCGGTTCTTACTACGGGTCTTAATTTTTATTTTATTCACAAAACATCTTTAGGGATTTTAGGAATTTCCATTTCTTACGCCATTTCGCTTACCTCTTTTAATCTGGCAAAAATTGGGTTTAATTATTATAAATTCAAGGTTTCTCCGTTTACTATAGAGATGTTATACAGTATTATTCTGTCCACTTTAGCTATTTCAGTTGCCATTATTTTGCCAGATTTTAGCAATCATTTTTTTAATTTGGTGTACAAACCAGCATTGGTTTTAGCTATTTTCTTCGTAGGTAATTACTTTATGAAAATTTATCCCGTAGAAAAATACCTTAATAAAGATTTTTTTAAGTCTATTCTTAAATTTTAGAAAATCTCAAATTCCAAATCTCAAATCTTAAATTACTAGGGCAATCTTTTTCTTCCCAAGCTGTTATCATCGCAAGAAAAAGTCGGGCTATTCATTACAATCTTTTTATAAATTTTCCCAGATTATTGCTCCACAAAAAATTTATAAAAAGGATTTTCATTGCTATCCCTATTGCAAAAACATATACCATTTAACCAATTTTACTGATAAAATTCATAAAAAAAACGTAAATTTGCACATACTTAAATATTTATGGAAAGCGTAAAAATTCACGACAAGACTTTCGTTCCTTATCTTAAGCACAACGAGCTGCAAGAGGTTATCAAAGAGCTAGCCCTTAAAGTTTACGAAGATTATAAAGACGAAGTTCCTGTTTTTGTAGGAGTTCTAAATGGGGTAATTATGTTTTTTTCAGATTTTCTGAAATATTATCCTGGCAAATGCGAAATCGCATTTTTACAAGTAAGTTCATACACTGGTACCCAATCTACTGGTATCGTTTACAAAAAAATGGATTTGACTAAAGATGTAGAAGGCAGACATATTATCCTGATGGAAGATATTGTAGATACAGGAAATACTCTAGAAAGTCTATTCGAATATTTTAAAAATACGCAGCGTCCAAAATCGCTTAAAGTAGCTTCACTTTTGATGAAGCCAGAAGTTTTCAAAAACAGATTCCCGATAGATTACGTAGCAAAAGAAATTCCAAATAAATTTGTATTAGGTTACGGATTAGATTATGATGAGTTGGGAAGAAACCTGCCAGATTTATACCAATTAGAAGAAGGTAGGATTAATCATTAATGGTTGTCAGTTGATAGTTATCAGTTGCCAGTTGATGATTATTATAAAATTTTATTAACAATTATTTCAGATTTTTGAATCTAAAATCTAAAATCTAAAATCTAAAATCTAAAATCTAAAAAAGTGATAAACATCGTTCTATTCGGGCCTCCAGGAAGCGGAAAAGGGACCCAAGCTCAGAATCTAGTCCAAAAATTCAACCTAAAACAAATATCTACAGGAGATTTATTTCGTTTTAATATGAAAAACGAAACAGAATTGGGTAAATTAGCAAGAACTTATATTGATAAAGGTGAATTGGTTCCAGACCAAGTTACTATTGATATGCTTATTGATGAACTGAAAAAGCCAACAGAAACGAACGGTTTTATACTAGATGGTTTCCCTAGAACATCTTTTCAAACGGAAGCATTAGACCAAATCGTAAAAGAACAACTCAATTCTGAAATTTCTGTATGTCTTTCTTTAATAGTAGATGATGAAATATTAGTGAGTAGATTGGTTAAACGTGGCGAAACTTCTGGTAGAGTAGATGATAGCGAAGAAAGCATTATCAGAAACAGAATTACAGAATACTATGCTAAAACTGCAGAAGTAGCAGAACTTTACAAACAACAAGGAAAGTATGTAGAGATAAATGGTGTAGGAGAAATTTCTGAAATTTCCGAAAAACTCTTCGCAGAAGTAGAAAAAATAAAATAGATTTTTAGGTAATAGGATTTAGGAAATAGCATTGAAATTTCAAAAAAACTAAATCCTAAATCCTAAACCCTAAATTCTTATAAAATATGAGCAATTTCGTAGATTACGTAAAAATACATTGTAAATCCGGGCACGGTGGTGCTGGTTCTGCACACCTTCGCAGAGAAAAATACATCCCAAAAGGCGGTCCTGATGGTGGTGATGGCGGTAGAGGTGGTCACGTAATTATGAAAGGTAATGCACAAGAATGGACATTGCTTCCGCTTCGTTATACCCGTCATGTAAAAGCAGAAAGAGGCGAAAATGGTGGTAAAAATCAATTAACAGGTGCTTTTGGTGCAGATGTTTACATTAATGTTCCTATTGGTACTATTGCTAAAAATGAAGATGGAGAAGTTATAGGAGAAATTTTAGAAGACGGACAAGAAATTATCATTATGAAAGGTGGAATGGGAGGTCTTGGAAATGAACATTTCAAATCTTCTACCAATCAAACACCACGATATGCACAACCAGGAATGCCTGGCGAAGAAGGTTATGTAGTTTTCGAGTTGAAAATTCTGGCAGATGTTGGTTTAGTTGGTTTCCCGAATGCAGGAAAATCTACACTTTTAGCTGCTGTTTCTGCAGCAAAACCAAAAATAGCTAATTATGCTTTTACTACACTTACTCCCAATTTAGGAATTGTAGAATACAGAAATTACAAGTCTTTTGTAATGGCAGATATTCCTGGGATTATAGAAGGAGCTGCCGAAGGAAAAGGTCTTGGACATAGATTTTTAAGACATATCGAACGTAATTCTATTTTGCTTTTTATGATTCCTTCAGATTCTGAAGATCATTACAAAGAATACCAAATTCTATTGAATGAATTAGAAGAATACAATCCTGAGCTTGTAGATAAAGATATTATTGTTTCTATTTCAAAATCAGATTTATTAGATGATGAGCTTAAAAAAGAAATAGTAGCGGAATTTCCTGAAAAACTAAAACCACTTTTCTTTTCAGGTGTTACACAAGAAGGTTTGGTAGAACTTAAAGATGTTATTTGGAAGAAATTACACGGATAAAAAACACAAAGCGTTCATTTTCTGAACGCTTTTTTTCATTTATTTCTAAAAGACTATCTTTACCAAATTATTCGCGGCATTCTTTAGCCAAAAGTATTTATACTTTTTAAAAATTTCTGAAATTTTTCATTGATTTTTTGCTCAAAAAATGTTGAAGTAAAATGCTTCGTCCGCACACATTTTTTAAAATTTAAACATTTGTTATTTACAGATTTACAACTAATTAAGCCCATCCTTGATGCGCTTACCAAAGAAGGTTATGAAAAACCAACTCCTATCCAAGCACAAGCGATTCCACATCTTTTAGAAGGTAAAGATTTACTAGGAACTGCACAAACAGGAACAGGAAAAACGGCAGCTTTTGCCATTCCAATTTTGCAAAATTTATCACATAAAAACACCAAAAATCATCAGATTAAAGCCCTAATTCTTACACCAACCAGAGAATTGGCGATACAGATTGAAGAAAGTTTCCAAGCTTATGGTAGATTTCTTCCGTTGAAAACTTTGGTAATTTTTGGTGGAGTAAAACAAGGTGCTCAAGAAGCAGCTCTTAAGAAAGGGGTAGATGTTTTGGTGGCTACACCAGGTAGATTATTAGACTTTATCAATCAAGGCATTATTTCGCTTAAAAATTTAGAAATATTTGTTCTAGATGAAGCAGATAGAATGCTAGATATGGGGTTTGTACACGATGTAAAAAGAGTGGTAAAATTGCTCCCACAGAAAAGACAAACTTTGTTTTTTTCGGCAACTTTTCCTAAAGAAATTCAAGAATTGGCAAATTCTATGCTCCATCATCCTGTAAAAGTAGAAGTAGCACCCGTTTCATCTACCGCAGACACCATTAATCAATCTATTTATTTTGTCGAAAAGGATGATAAACTAGACTTGTTGATACATATTCTTCAAGATTCAACCTTAGACCAAGTTTTGGTTTTTGCCAGAACAAAACATGGCTCAGATAAAATTGCTAGAAAACTTAATCAATGCAAAATTTCAGCAGAAGCCATTCATGGAAATAAATCTCAAAATGCAAGACAAACCGCTCTTAGTAATTTTAAAAATAAAAAGACCAGAGTTTTAGTAGCTACAGATATTGCAGCGAGAGGAATTGATATTGATGACTTGAAATATGTGATCAATTTTGAACTTTCAGACGTTTCTGAAACATACGTTCACCGAATTGGAAGAACGGGTAGAGCAGGAGCAGAAGGAACTTCTATCTCTTTTGTAGATGGCTTAGATTTAGTAAATCTTAGAAATACAGAAAAACTAATCGGGAAAAAAATTCCGGTAGTAAAAGACCATCCATTTCATCCAGAGAAATTAGTAGAACAAAAAAGAGATTCTAATAACAAACCTTTTGTGCCAAAGCCAAAACCTCAGAAAAAAGAAGAAATAGGATTTAAAAAACCCAAAAATAAAAGCAATTTTTTTAGGAAGAAAAAATAAAATAAAAGTCGGATTAAGTTTCCGACTTTTTTGTTTCTATTCTTTTTTCATATATATTGTAAAATAAGCAGGCTACTAAAAAATACTGATACCATTCAAAATCTAGTTTGAATCTAGTGTTCGCTGCATGACCTATAGTATATGGAAAAGTGAAGTTTATGAAAACTAAAATAGATAGGAAAAATAATTTTTTATTTCTTTTGAAAAGTTGATAAAGAGAAATTATGGTAAGGATATTAAAAAAAATTAAAAAAATCTTTCTTCCGAAAAGAATATTGAAGCTGTTGTCATAAAAATATCTTGATGGCACATACCAAATTAATAGTATGTTTTGAGCCATTTTTAAAGGAATAATTTCTTCTTTTCCTTTTAATGCATATAGTGTTTCTCTTTTATACATTTTTTCCATTTCAAATTCAGAAATATGTTTTCTCATTTGGAATGTCTTTTTTTCATTTTCCGAAGAAATAACTTTTACTTTATCTAATAAGTTTACCATAGGTGTATAACTTAGGTAGATATTTTGCCAAACTGGTGTTTTGGTAGGAATAAATCGGTCAAAGGCAAAGTAATTTCTAATTATCCAAGGAGAATAAAAAACTGATGATAGAATAGCTATAAGAAATAAATTTTTTATAACAATTTTTTTAGAAATAATTAAAAATAATATAAGAAACAAAGCGAGTGGTATAATTATTACTTGCGTAAGGAATAATATAGCTGTAATTAAAGAAAATAGGATAAAATAGTAATTACTATTATATATTTTTTTATAAATTTTAGAATAAAAGTAAATCCAAATTAATAGAATTGGGATAAAAATATTGGTAACTTCTATTATATTCGAATAATAAAAATAGGCAGGCGAAAGAATAAACAAATAGGCTGTTATTAATCCTATTTTTTCAGCATCAAAAATTTTGGTGATTTTTATAATCAATACTGGGATGAAAAAATAAAATAGATGTTGAAATAAAATGATTATTTCTACATAACTTTTTGGAAATAAATAAATAATTGAACTTAAAAAGAGAGGATAAATAGGAAGTTTATATGCAGTAGAACCCACTTCTAAGAATTCTGAGTAAATGCCATATTTTGCAAGGTTATAAGCAATAGAAAAGTCTTCAAAAGAATTAATAGTAAAATTAGTATAAAAACTATAAATTATTTTGGCAATAAAAATAATAATGTTGAAAAATAAGAAAGTTCTTATTTTCAATATATTAATTAAATATTTTCTTAGCATTTTCACTTGTAATTCTATCAATTTCCGAAAAATCCTTTTTGTAAATATCTACCAGTTTTCCTACGACTAAATCTAAATACGAGCTTTCGTTGCGCTTACCACGGTGCGGAACTGGTGCAAGATAAGGAGAATCTGTCTCTAAAACGATTTCTTCTAAAGGAATTTCGTGTAAAAATTGGTCTATCTTACCATTTTTAAAAGTAACAACACCGCCAATTCCGAGAAGGAAGTTTAAATCTATTGCATGTTTTGCTTGTTCTAAATTTCCACTGAAACAATGGAAAATCCCTCGTAATTTCGGGTGTTTTTTCCTTTCTAAAACTTCAAAAGTTTCGTCAAAACTTTCTCTGGTATGGATTACTATTGGCACATCATACCTAATAGCCATATCAATTTGTTTTTCAAAAGCCTTGATTTGAATATCTAAAGTCGTTTTATCCCAATACAAATCAATCCCGATTTCTCCAATTGCAGGAAATGATCTTTGATTCAAATAATTTTCTACAATTTCTAGCTCTTTTTCCCAAGTTTCTGGCTTTACATAACAAGGATGAAGCCCCATCATTGCAAAAATTTGATTCGGAAAATCAGTTTCTAGTTGAAGCATTTTTTCGTGAGATTCAGAATCGATAGCAGGAAGATAAAACTCTGTAACGCCTTTTTTTAATGCTCTTTGGAGCATTTCTGAAAAGTCTTCATCAAATTCTTCTGAGTAGAGGTGTGTATGCGTGTCAATCATTTTTTTAATTGAAAATTGAAAATGGAGAATTGAAAATTAACTCTATTTTTTTAATTATTAATTCTTTATTTTTTAATTTATGAGAAGTTTCATCAATAAGTCAGTCTGAACATCTTTACCGAGTACAAATTTATGCTTTCCGAAAACTTTAAAACCATTTTTCTCATAAAATTTAATAGCTCTGTGATTTTCTTCCCAAACACCGAGCCATAGAAATTCTAAGTTCTTTTTTTTGCCAATTTCAATTGCTTTGTTCAATAGAATTTGCCCAAATTTTTGACCTAAAAAGTCTTTCAAAACATAAATTCTTTCAACTTCAAGATGATTTTCTTTGAAATTTTCGGTTTGTGCATTCCCGAAATTTAATTTTAGATAACCCAAATTTTTATTTTCATTTTCAATAAAATAGAATTCTGAATCCGGATTTTCTAGTTCACTTTTTAATCTTTCTAAACTCAAATTTTCATCTAAATATTTTTGCATATCTTCTTCAAAATTCACTTCTTCAAAAGTTTCTCTGAAGGTTTGAATGCTGATCTTTCTTAGATTTTCTAAATCTGATGTATTGAGTTTTCTGATTTGCATTTTTAAGTTTTGACTAAAATTTTATTAAGAAATAGTTGTATTAACCTTGCTGATTCATCGGTTGTTCGGAGTTTATCGCTCTTATAACTTCAGCGGTAACATCTTTTCCTCCAGTAAAATTTTTATAAAAAGAAGCAATGGAAAAAATAGGACCGAACGGAATTCCCCACCAACCAGCAAAAAAGGTAATTAGAGAATATTTCCAACTGTAAGCTACAGCAGATTCTCCTGATTTTATAAAATAAATATCACTATTTCTTCTAAAAGTCATAATAATGATGGAAATAGTATAAGAAAAAATTACAAATTTTGCTCCTTTCTTCAGCTCGTTATTAATTTGTTCGTCTGATAAATTTTCTAGATTTTTAATTCCTGCCATAGTTTTTTGGTTTTTATTGGTTGTTTTGATTTTTATTCTAATTTAAAATTCACAGATAGACTTGCCGAAAATCCTATTTTTCTGAAATTCAAATCTGTAGGCTCAAATTCTTCTTTTTGTTTTTGAGAGTTGTAGCCAAAAGATGTGTTAAGAAATTGTACAGAACTAGTAGGAATTGTTACTTTAAGATCTGAAATAAAAAGAGCATTGCCAGCTTTTTGTCCGATTGCATTGGCAATGTTATTCGCATTTTTCTTTGCTTTAATAATCGCTCTTTTTTTTAGGTCTGCCAATATTTTTTCTTGCTGAGAGTGCTGGGTTTTTAGAAGTTGAATATTAGAAATATCTTCTTTTTCTAACTCTTGAATTACTTTTCCGGCAGTTAACCCATCAAAAACCAGTAAATCATAAGATTTGGTTTTCATTACATCTGCAGATTTTAAAACGTATTTTTTATAACTGCTACCTAAGTCGTTCATTAACAATTGTTTGTTGGTGTCTATTCCTAAATTTTTAAGCTTCAGAACCATGGTGTTTTCTAGTTCTTCTACCGATTTTTTGTTCTTAGTGTCGTTTTCGGAAATAGTGATTTTTAGATAGATTCTATCAGGAATGACTAGTGTATCAGCTTCTCCAGAAGTTTCTAAATAAGGTTGGTCTATAAAATTTTTGGTTTGTGAGAACACGAAATTCATCATAAATAAAGCGATGATAGTAATAAAATTTTTCATAATAATAAATATTTATTTTATAGATGGTTATTTACAGTTTTTGGTTGGAAAAATTAAAAAATTTTATGCTTCACTTTACTTTGTTGGATGGTTATTTTTTCTTTCAATTTTTCTAAAAAATCTTGGTATTTCGGTGATTTTTCATCATTTGGACGGTGTTCTAATGAAGCTTTTATTTTATAATTTTCATTAATAAAATCTTTAACTTCATCAGAAAAATAAGCATCGCCAAATTTCTCCCAAATGTATTGAATGGCTTGATTATTAGGATGAATTAAATCTTCTTTGTAAAAACGATAATCACGCAAATCATCCATTAAAATTTCGTAAATTGGTAAATAATGGCAATTTCTAAAATTGGGTAAAACCTCTTGAATAGCGCAGATTAATTTAGATTTGCTCCATTGGTTTTCTACCATACCATCTTTGGTGTGGCGAACTGGCGAAACGGTGAACAAAATTTGTACATTTTCTTCGCAAATATCTTTTAGTAATTCTATGGTTTCTACTATGGAATTGTGAAGTTCTTCGGTTGTTAAAAACCTCTTTTTGAAGAATTTTTGGGGTATTTTATGACAATTGGCTACCCATTGATCTTTGGGCAAAAATTCATAAATATAAGATGTACCATAAGTAATGAGAACCCAATTTGTTTTTTGTAAAAACTGATTGCCAGTTTCTATATTTTGGTTGATTTTTTCTAAAGTTTTGTGCGCATAATTGCTATTAAAAGAAGAATGATGGTTGAGAGAAATGTACTCTTCATTATACAAAATTAAGTCTTCATTTTTATAGGTTTTACAATCGTGAAGATTTTTGATGGCGGTGTTTAATGAATATGGATTAAATAGAGTTCCGAAAGGATTACAGTGTGTTTGTATTTGTCCGTCTTTCAGTTTTTCGCTCATTTCTGCTGCAAAACAAGAACCGACAGAAAAAACTCGGTCGGTTAATAGAATTTTTTGTTCTGAATTTTCTAGGTTTACTTCAGTTCTGAATTTCATTTTTTTGACTTTCGGATTAAAATTTCACATTCCATATCTCGAAACTTGTATCTTATTTTTTAAGATTCTCTTCTTAGCAAGTAACCAGCAAGTTCTTTGAATGGTTTTTTCTTTTCTTCAGGAAGGTTAATTTTACTTAAGTAATCGTGACCAATTTCGTTGTGTTTGTGGATTAATCTCAATACTTTTTCGTCAACTTTGGCTCTTCTGAAGATTTTTTCTACGCTATATACTTTGTCTATGTTTTCGGTTTTTTTAGAATACCAGAAATTGAGTTCTTTTTTCTCTTCTTCGGTAGCGTGTTCCATCGCCAGAAGGTAAAGAATGGTTTTTTTATTTTCGAAAATATCGCCAGCATGTTTTTTACCAAATTGCTCTACATCTCCGAAAACATCTAGATAATCATCCATAATTTGGAAAGCGATACCAATATGTTTTCCAAAGTTATAAAGATGCTCTGCTTCTTCTTCTTTAGCATCTGCAATTAATGCTCCTATTTTGAATGATGCTGCACTTAGAACTCCAGTTTTGTTGGTGATCATTTCTATGTAGTTATCGTAGGTTACGTCTTCCATAGTCTCAAAGTTCACATCCATTTGTTGACCTTCGCACAGCACAGCACCAGTTTTTGAAAAAATTTGGATACATTTTTTGAATAATTCTGGTTCTAAATCTTCGAAGAATTGATAAGCTTTTATTAGAAGTGCATCACCAGAAAGAATACCCACATTTATTCCGTGTAGAGTATGTATGGTAGGATTATTTCTTCTAAGTGGAGCTTCGTCCATTATATCATCATGAATTAATGTAAAATTGTGGAAATATTCTATCGCTAAGGCTGGTTTTATAGCTTTGTCTGTGTTTCCGTTAAAGAGATCACAAGCCATCAAAACCATAATAGGTCTTAGTCTTTTTCCTGCATTACCAATAATGTAATTCATTGGTTCGTAGAGTTCAGCAGGTTTGTTTTTGAAAGTATGTTTTTCTATTGCTTTGGCAATAATTTGTTGATAATTTTCTAAAAAATTCATATAAAAATGGTTTAACGCAAAAGTAAGGATTTTGGGTGAGAGAGTTAGTGATTACAAATAAAAAACTTTGCTAAATTTTAGCAAAGTTTATGATATTGATTAATATTTATCAATTTTTATTTTACAAATACTACCAGTAAATAGGTAAGTCCGGCTACTACAGCACTTACAGGAATGGTAAGTACCCATGCCCAAAGTAAACTTACGGTGATTCCCCATCTTACCGCAGATACTCTTTTGGTAAGTCCTACACCAATGATAGAACCTGTAATAGTGTGTGTGGTAGAAACAGGAATACCTAAATGCTCTGTTAAAAATAGAGTAATAGCACCCGCAGTTTCTGCACTTACACCTTCTAATGGTGTTACTTTAGTAATTTTAGTACCCATGGTTTTTACAATTTTCCAACCACCGCTCATAGTTCCTAATGCAATAGCAAGGAAAGAGGCAAAAGGTACCCAAACATAATGAGTAACAAAATAAGAAAATCTTTCTTTAGATTCTAAAGCTAGGTAAATAGGATCGTGTAAAGTTTGTACGTGGTGATAGATGATTGCAGCACCTATAATTCCCATTACTTTTTGAGCATCATTAGTTCCGTGTCCTAAACTGAATAGTGCGGATGAAAGTAGCTGTAATTTTTTAAAAACTCTATCTGCTTTATGTGGCACAGATTTTCTGCTGATAAAAACAATGATTAAAGTAATAATTACAGAAACTATCATACCTACTACAGGAGCCAAAAATATAAATAAAAATATAGGAATTACCTTTTCGTATTTTACCACATCCAGTGTGAGTAGATTTTTGAAAGCCTGTATTATATTGTTCATTACACCAGCATCTGCATGTGCGCCACTTACCAATTGATATTGCGTATAAAAAGCATGCATAAGTGCAGCGCCCATAAAACCACCTATCAAAGTATGTGATGATGATGACGGAATCCCAAACCACCAAGTAAGTAAATTCCAGATGATAGCCGCAATAAGACCTGCAAAAATTACTTCAAGGTTAATGAAGTCCTCATTTACAGATTTTGCAATGGTGTTGCCAATTCTAAATTCTCCGATAATATATAATGCTGTAAAAAACGCAGCAAAATTCCAAAGAGCAGCCCACAAAACTGCCTGAAACGGAGTTAAAACTTTTGTGGAAACGATGGTGGCAATAGAATTGGCAGCATCGTGAAATCCATTGATAAAATCAAATATTAAAGCCAAAACAATAATAATGATTAATAGTATAGGAAAATCCATTCGAAATTTAAGTTAAGTTATTTAATTAGAATAGATTATGCGTATTTAATCACGATGTTTTCAATAGTGTTTGCTACATCTTCAGCTTTATCTGTTACCGT
>DDFD01000036.1 GCA_002337005.1 Flavobacteriales bacterium UBA1937
AAGTATTTAATTTGTTTATTTTTTTTATTATTTTAAGATGCAAAGTTACAATATTCTTGCCAAATTCATAAAAGAATTGTCTATCTGGAATATTTTAAAAATCTATAATTTAAAAAAACTACAGCTTCAAAATATCCTTCAAAGCCATCACCAATTCATCTATATCTTGTTTAGTAGTTTGGTGAGAAAAAGAAATCCTAAGTGGTGTAGTAGTTTGCTGAACCTCTTCAGAAAGTATTTTTGATAATACAGATGATGGTTTGGCAGCACCAGAACTACAAGCACTTCCTTGTGAAACGGCTATTCCTTTCATATCCAGTTGCAATCCTATCAAAGGATTCATAGAAGGCAAAGAAATGCTTAGCAAAGTATAAAGACTTTTTTCTTTTTCGGCGCTTCTTCCGTTAAACAAAATGCCTGGTATATTTATGGTAAGTTGTTCTATGGCATAATCTTTAATTTCTTGAATATACACAGAAAATTCACTCATTTTTTCTACAGAAATTTCAAAAGCTTTGCCTAATCCAGCAATTCCTACTACATTTTCGGTGCCTGCTCTTAAGCTACGCTCTTGTGTACCTCCGTGAATTTGAGCTTTTAAATGGGTAGTTTTTCTAATAAATGCAAAACCAGCACCTTTTGGTCCGTGAAATTTATGAGCACTACAACTCGCAAAATCTATGGGAATTTGTGAAAAATCGAGTTTTAAATGCGCCATTGTCTGTACAGTATCAGAATGAAAATAGGCTTGATTTTCTTTACATATTTTAGCCGTTTTTTCTAAATCTAGCAGATTACCGATTTCATTATTAGCGTGCATCAGACTAACCAAAGTTACTTTATCAGAAGATTTCAATGCAGTTTCTAGTTCGTCTAAATCTACATCACCTTTTTCATTAACATGAAGATAAACAACCTCTACATTACTTTTTTGCTGAACATCTAATGTGGTTTCATACACACATTTATGCTCTATTTCTGTCGTGATGATTCTTTTTACACCCAAATTTTCAACCGCAGATTTTATAATCAAATTATTGGCTTCTGTACCGCAAGATGTAAAGATAATTTCTGCTGGAGAAACATGCAATTCCTGAGCTATTAGTCTTCTATTTTCTTCCAAAATCATTTTCGCTTCTTGCCCTAAACTGTGAGTAGAAGAAGGATTCCCAAAATTGGTTTTCATCACCGTCATCATCGCATCTATTACTTCATCCAAAATGGGAGTAGTAGCTGCATTATCTAAATATATTTTTTTCATTACGTAGAATTTTATCAAGACTAAAGAATAATCTTAATGATAAATTTGTTAAAATTTAAAGTGCAAAATTAATTAAAAAAACGATAATGACTTTCGTGCGCAAAAGCAAGCATAGGTTTATCACCAGAAGTATCTCCAAAAGCAATGATTTTATCAAATTTTTGGTCGCCAATAACTTGTTTTATGCGTTTTACTTTTTCTTCGCCATTGTTGTTTTTTGTCTGGAAATCCCCAGTAAAGCGCCCTTCTACAAATTGAGCTTCGGTAGCAATAAGTGTCATTCCCATTTTTTTGGCAAAAGGTCTTACCCAAATATCTAAAGACGCAGAAACCAAGTAAAAAGTAGTATTGTTTTTATCTATATTTTTAAAAAAATCTAGAGCAGATTCTCTGATAATTTCGGGGTAATATTCATCAAAAAATGCTAAAACTTTTCTATTAATTTTTATTTCTCTTTCTCCTTTTAAGACAGAAGCAATAAAACTTTTTTTACCCAATTCTGCATCCATTAGTTTTAATTTTACCAATATAAAAACAGGGATATGCTTCAGATAATTCCAAAAATATTTTTTAGAATCATAGTATTTTAAGAACAAAAACATAGTGTCTTTGTACGTAAGTGTTCCATCAAAATCGAAAAGGTAGAGTTTTTTCATTTACTTAAATAGTAAGTTATATGATAGCCCCGAAATTAATGCCAAAGATATGATAATAAACAAAATTGCAGAGATATTTTCAATTAAAAATAAAATTTTAGACAATTTATAAGCATTTAATTTTCCTTCGCCAGTTTTTAGTTTCCTTAATAATTTTAAAACTTCTTGAAATTCATATTTATTTAATGCAAAAGTTTTTATAGATTTCCCGTTTTCTAGATCTATATATGTCTCAAAAGCATTTGTCAAGTGAATCCCTTCTGAAAAAAGAGTTCCAGAAGTTTTAACTTCTTTTGAAATTTGTCTAATTTGTTTTATTTCATAAAACTCAATTTTTGTTTTAAAAGGAAAAAATAGATAAGATAAAACTAAATTGTCTTTTGTTATTGTTAAAACTTGAGTTTTAAGTAAATAATAAAAACAACCAATTATCATTACCAAAAAACCAAAAATAAGAATTAAGACAATATAAAACTCTTCTGAATTATTTAGTGAAAAATTACTATTCAAAATTAATTTTATCATTAATGCACAAAAAATAATTCCTATGACGAAAAAAATATTCATCATAGAAATTGGGTTTGATTTATACAAAATTTTTTTCTTCAATTACAATTTCAATTTTTTAAAAATAAATTCAGGAATATGCTGAATGATAAGCATAATTAACCTCCAAATAGGCAAAACATAAACTACATTTTTTTGCTTTTTGTAGGCTTTGTAAATATATTCTGCTGCTTGTTTCGGTTTGGCGGTTAATTTGGGGTTAAGAGGTAAACCTTCGGTCATTTTGGTTTCCATAAAACCCGGTTTTACCGTCATTACGTGAACTTTTTTGCTAAAAAGATAATTCCTAAGTCCGCTAAGATAAGCCGAAAAAGCTGCCTTGGAACTGCCATAGATAAAGTTACTTTGCCTGCCTCTATCACCAGCTACAGAAGACAAACCAATGATTGTTCCTTCTCTTTTCCCTTCAAATTTCTGAGCAAAATAATTAATAATAGGAACTAATCTAGCATAGTTAATGTCTATTATTTTTTCTGTATTAAAATGATCATAAAGCCCTTCTTCTGTACCTTTGCCTAGAAAACCTGTTGCACAAAAAAGCAAATTGCTGTCTATTTTATCAAAAATACTGTAATTGATTTCTTTGGTTATATCTAGCTCCAACACTACAGATTGCTGTAGATATTTCACATCTATATGCTTTGCAAAACGCTCTGTAATTTCTTTATTCGAGGTAAAAAAATAAATTTTTTCGAACTTTTCTCCAGCATTCAATGTTTTTTCTACAAATGCCTGCGCAACTTCTGAAGTGGAACCCAATATAATCATAATTCTTGTTTAATTTTATTTGATGTAGTTTGAAGTTGTTTGATATGGTTTGATTACAAATGTTTTTTTTATTCTCTTACTCTCCCATTCTCCCACACTACCTTTCTACTATTCATTTAAGCGCCTCTTGCAATTCTTTTGCTCTGCAAAGAAGTAAACTTAGAGCTTTCTACATTTTTGAGGTAATTGGTAAGAGAAGATTTGCTCATACTGTCTTTAGTCAAGTAAATTCTACCTCCGAATTCTTCTACAATTTTATCTAGATTATTCACCAATTGCACCAATTCTCTATTCAATTTAAAATCTAAAGCTAAGGTATAACCTTCAAAAGGGAAAGAATTATATGCCAAAGGATTGTTCTTGCCAAAAAGTTTAAGAACAGCCAAAAAAGAACCTTGTCCGCTATTGGCGATAGTTTCTAAAATCCTTCTCATTCCTTCTTCGCCTTTTTCTTTTGGGATTACCATTTGATATTGGATAAAACCGTTTTTTCCGTAGATTCTGTTCCAATCATTGATGGCGTCTAGAGGATAGAAAAACGTTTCGTAATCGATAATATTTTTTACAACTTTAGGTCTCTGCTTGTTAAAATACAAAAAATTAAAAGCTTTAACCGTAAATTTATTCAAAACAAATTTCGGGAAGTAAAAAGGAACAGTAGGACTGAATTTTTTCTTCAATCTAAGCGGTTTATCAGCATATTTAAAAGGCAATTCTACCTTAAGTGCGTGCTCGCCTCTCATCAAAATACTTCTGCCAATATTTTTACCTTTTTGGAGGCAATCAATCCAAGCTACGGTATAAGTCCAGCTTTCACTTTCTTCAAAAAGTTGAAATATTTCGCTTAAATTTTCTGCTTTAATGCTTTCTTGACGAATGTATGCTGATTCTATGTTTTTCAGTTTGATTTTGGCAGAAAGAATGATGCCTGTAAGTCCCATTCCACCGATAGTTGCCCAAAATTTATCAGGATTTTCTTCTCTAGAACAATTAAGGATTACGCCTTTTTCGTCCATCAATTTAAAACTCAAAACACATTCTACAAAGCAGCCTTCTGCATGGTGATTTTTTCCGTGAACATCCGAAGCAATAGCGCCACCAACAGAAATAAACTTAGTACCTGGTGTTACCAATAAAAAATAACCTTGAGGCACTGTAACTTCTAAAATCTCTGATAATAAAACTCCAGATTCACATTCTATCACTCCGTTTAATCTATCAAAACTAATAAATTTATTAAGTTTTGAAGTAGAAAAAATAGCTTCACCAAGTGCGGCATCACCATAGCATCTACCATTTCCGCGGGTTATTAGTTCATTATGATTTAATACAAATTCTTTGATTTTCTGATAATTTTCTTCAGACTTGAATTCTTTTTTTACCACGGGATAATTCCCCCAATTGGTAACTAATTTTTCAAAATTTGGTTTCATGATTTGTAGTAAATTAAAAGTAAGAATGTAATCAACCAAATTAAAATCGTAACTTGAATGTAGTGATCTTTATAGACTATTTTAGTTGGGGATTCTGTTTTGTTGTACACCAAAGTCTGCTGTAAATATCTAAGAAAAGCAAAAACAACAAACAAAACGGTATAAAAAACTCTAACCCCAAATCTCTCTTGAACCTCTGGTGTAAGAGTAAACATAAGATAACAAATTACTGCCAATGTAACTGAGATAGACAATACAATATCAGCAAATTGTACATTATAGCCATCTAAAGCTTTTCTGGTTTTCCCAGAAATAGCAGCATTGATGAGTTCTCCTCTTCTTTTACCAACTGCTAGAACCAATGCCAATACAAAGGTTAATAAAATTGCCCATTGAGAAATTTTAATTCCAGTAGCATAGCCACCAGCCAATACTCTTAGAACAAAACCAATGGCAATAATAAAAATATCTACTATTGCTACATGTTTTAGCCTAAATGTATAAGCCAAATTCATAATAAAATATGAACCGATAATCACTGTAAATTTCCATAGATTTTTATGAAAATATTCTTGTCCAAAAAATATAAAAATTGCTACCGCAGAAATAAGTATTGAAAAAAGAAATAAAGCCGTACTTTTTGATATAGAACCATTAGCTAATGGTCTATCTTTTTTTTCTGGATGCTTTTGATCTGCTTCTATATCTTTATAATCATTTAAGATATAAATTGAACTAGCAATAAACGAGAAAACGATAAATGCAAAAACACTTTTAACTAAAAAATGTGGATGCGTAATATTCCCCGAAAAGAAAAGTGGAATAAAAACGAAAAAGTTTTTTACCCATTGTTCAACACGAAGTAGTCTAAGATATTTAATCATTAATGTTTTTATGAGTTACAAATTTAAGAATAAAAAAATAAAAATCGCCTCGTGTAAACGAGACGATTATCATAGTATATTTTAAAACAAATTATTGTCCTTGTTGAGCGTCTTTAATCATTTCTTCATTAGCAGTGATTGCAAACTCTACTCTACGGTTTTTGGCTCTTCCTGCATCTGTATCGTTGCTTGCGATAGGGTCTTTTTCGCCCATTCCCATTGCGTTTAGTCTAGCTCTTGCTACTCCTTTAGAAACCATATAGTCGATTACAGAATTCGCTCTTTTTTCTGACAAAGTAAGGTTATACTCATCAGAGCCTTTGCTATCTGTATGTCCATAAACATTAATATTGGTATCTGGATATTGAGTCATAACTCCAGCTAATTTATCAAGATTAGTTTTAGAAATAGAAGTAAGTGCAGCAGAATTAAAATCAAAATTCACGGTATTCTCACTTAAAGTAATCTTAATACCTTCATTTACCCTTTCTACTTGCGCACCAGGTAAAGCTTCTTTGATGGCTTTGGCTTGTTTATCCATTTTATTACCAATTACACCACCAGCTACACCACCTACAATTCCTCCAAGAACCGCTCCTAACGCTGCATTTTTCCCTTTACCAATATTATTTCCTAAAATACCGCCAATTACTGCTCCAGATGCTGTACCTATTGCGGCACCTCTTTGTGTATTGTTAGAGTTTTGAATAGCTTCGCAACTAGTTAACATCAAGGTAGATGATAAGAATACGGCAGCTATATTACTTGTGTTAAATATTTTCATAATTAATTTTTTAGATGGTTATTTTTTGGTAAAATTGTAATATACTTTTAGTATTTTACCTTCGAAAGGTACGTTTTGCACTAGAGTAAATGTGGTAGGTGTTTGATTTTGAAAATCAAGAACATAACCAGCAGTTACATTTTTAGCTTTTACACCAGCGTCTATTACTTTGAAAGAAAATTGCTTTTCAGAATTTACATCAAATTTAATAGCTCTGGTTACTGTAGGGCAATCTCCTCCACCAGATAAACTGTAAGAACCTGTATTGTTGTTTGGTATTAAAGTCCATTGACTGCCTACAAAACATTTAGCATCTGCACCTTCATCAAATGGTTTTATTTTATATTCTTTCTCGTAATCTACACTGGTAATTTCCCAGTTCCCTTTTAGTTTCAACACCTCCGCTCTAGTATTTTGAGCTTGTTTTGCTGTAGAACAAGAAACTAAAAACGTAGTTCCTAAAATTCCGACCAATAATATTTTTTTCATAATATGAATTTGTTTTTGTAAAGATATTACTTATCTAATAAAAATTGTGCCAAAATCTTTTGTAAAATAGAAAAAAGTCCTCTATTAAAGGACTTTTTAATGATGTGTTACATGTTTTAAGATATCTATTTCTTTTTTACCACTTTTTTAGATTTCGGAGCTGGCTTCGTAGTTTTTCCTTGATAAAAATGGTTGTATGCATATTGTGCAGCTTTGTAGGTATCTATTACACCACTTGTTTCAGAATATTTGCCAAAATCATTGATAGTGCTTTTATTAACAGATTTTTTTAAACTTTCAATTACTTGAGAAGGAGTCAAATAGGGCATATAAGACATTAGTACCGCAGCTGCACCTGCTACAACAGGACTTGCCATAGAAGTACCTTGCAAATATTCATATTTACCATCTGTAACAGTAGAATAAATTTTATCGCCTGGAGCAAATACATCTACCATTTTGGAATTAAAGTTAGAAAAACTTGCCTTCAAACTCTGAGAATCATTGGTGCTAGCACCTACTGTTATCATATTATTTAGGAAAGGTTTTGTATCTTTTTGAGATTTAAAATTGGTGGGATAATTATCATTTAATTCTAAATCATCGTTATCATTTCCTGCGGCGTGTACCAAAACCACACCTTTGCTTTCTGCATATTTAAAAGCTTCCCATACTTTTTCTTTTCCTGGAGACACTGGTTTCCCAAAACTCATATTAATAACTTTTGCGCCATTATTTACTGCATATTTAATAGCATTAGCTACATCTTTATCTCTTTCGTCACCATCTGGCACAGCTCTCACCGTCATAATTTTTGCCACTTTATAAGCCACACCGTACTGAGGTTCTCCGCCCTGAGGTAATCCAGCTATAATACCTGCAACGTGTGTTCCGTGTTTAGCATCTGGTCCTTCGTAGTGGTTATTGCCATAATATTTTTCATTAATATCATTATAATTATCACCTACAATACTTCTGGTGTCATAATTCAAATCATATTGTTTGGTAGCTTGAGGCTCAAAATATTCTAACGCTTCTTTAATTTCTTTTTCTAAAAATGCTTGTACTTCGGCTGGCGTTTTCCCTTGAACCGAAGGATCTTTAGCCACACTACTTAGAATTGACAAATTTCTAGCTTCTACTTGTGTGGTAGGTCTTATGGTGGCCAAATTTTCTTCCGTAAGCGGTTTACCACCTAAGGTAGCAACTACACTTGGGATTTCTTTTTGAAAACCAGAATAAAACTGATATTGTTGCTGAGCTTCTGTACTTTTTTTAGTGAAAATTTCTTTAGCTTTAAGGTACATATCAAATTCAGCAACCATTTTGTTTTGGTTTTCCTTGTTTTTGACAGCATTATCACCTTCGAAGAATGGTTTATACTGCTTCACTATTCTAGCAACTTCTGTATTATCTACGCCTACATCTTCGGTTTTTCCACCAATAAAATTCCAGCCATAAACATCATCTACATAACCATTACCATCATCATCTTTGCCATTATTTGGGACTTCGTTTACATTTTTCCACATATTCTTCACTAAACCTGGATGGTCAACTTCTACCCCACTATCCACCACTGCTACTACTACAGATTTCGGCTTTAAACCTTTTGATTCAAAAAACTTATACGCATTTTCTGTATTTACACCATAGACTTTGGTGCTTGAAAAGTCTTTATGATACCAAGTTTTTAGGTCTTTATCATCTTCTTTAGTTTCTTGTGCAAAAGTGAAACCCAAACCAGCTAAAAATACCGCTGCTATTAATATTTTTTTCATTTTGTTTAATGTTTTATTTTGTGATATTTTTGATATAACTATTAGATTCTGGCCCTAAATTACATATCAAATCTATAATGGATAAATCTTTGATAAAACCAAGTTTATCACTAAAAGTTTGATAATATTCATTCATTTGATATTCAGAATCTTTCTTTGCAGAAAATTTTTCCCTAAAATTAAGAAATTCAACAGATTGCACATACTCTTCTGTTAAAGAATATTCTTTTTCCGTTTTTAGAATTTCTAAAATCACTTTTAATGCTTTCAAATTGAATGCCAAAAGCGTTTTGGGTTGGTCTTTAAAAATATTTTCAAGCTTCGTTTCATAATATTCGAAGTAAGGTGAACTTTGATAAGCATTTTTGATGGATTTCCAATGGAGTTTTTGCCAATCTTCCGCATACGATATTTCTACATCTTTAATACATCTTTTACCAGTATGATGGATAGGAATGATAAGAGACAGTTTTCCGTTTGCACCATAAATATTGGTTCTGTTTCTATAAGTTTGCTTCGGGAAGTTTTCTGATTGTTCTAAAATTACGTCATTTTCTTCTTTCAGAAATTCTGAAAACCAAGAAATAGGTGGTAAATAAAATATAGGGAGTAATGCTTTCATTATTGTTTTAAAAAAGTTTTCAAATTTATAAAAATAAAATGTCTTTTTAATCAAAAAACCCTTTCTGCGTGTTACGGCAAAAAGGGGTTGATGTTATTTATATATTTTCAAGATTACTCTTCTTCTTTTTTTCCTTTGAAAAGCTTCACAAAAAACTCCCAACCGAAGAAAAGAACAAGAATTGCCACAGCAATCCACCAATACGAAGTTTTGTCTTTTTCGCCAGTATTGGTCGCTTTGAACATTCTATCCCAACGCATTTTTTTTGGCCCATCATCAAAAATACCTTGCACACTCATCCAAGTAAACATAGGAGAACCTACAATATGAGTTTCTGGTACAAAACCAAAGAAACGCGCATCTAGAGAAGCGTCTCTATTATCTCCCATCATAAAATAGTAGTCTTGTTTCACCGTATATTTATCTGTTTGAGTACCATTAATATAGAATTTACCACCTTTGTATTCTAAAATATTCCCTTCATAAACTGTGATTAGTTTTTTGTACTCTGGTAAATTTTCTTGAGTTATGGTAATTACATCTCCTTTTTTAGGAATAGTAAGCGGACCGTACCAATCTGTATTCCAAGGTTTGTTGTAAGGAAAAATAGTATTGGTTATATCCATTTTTTTAGAGACAACTACATCTCCAGCAGCATCTCTAAGGTAAGTACCGTCTTCTGCAAAACGAGGAAAATATTGCACCTGAGCTTTTCCTTTTTCATCCAAAACTTCTTCAGCTTTTATAAATTCTGGCAATTGTTTTATATCAGCCAATAATTTATCTGTAAGCCCTTGAAATTGATAATAATAATGTCCTGTTTTAGAATCTTGACCTGAATTTACAATAGGTAAATAAGTTAAATTTTTATATAACGCATTGATATCTATCTCATTATTTGTATAAACAACATAAGCGTGTTGCACCTCAGCATCACCCATTAATTTTTCTGGTTGACCGTTGATGTATAGTCTCCCTGCTCTCATTTCTACCACATCACCACCTACTGCTACACATCTTTTTACATAAGGATCCATTCTATCTATAGCGGTATGTACAGAATCACCAGGATAATTGAAAACTACAATATCATTTTTCTTAGGTTTTTTAAATTCACCTATTCTGAAATAAGGTAATTTAACGGCATCTACATAAGATTTTGGGTCGTTTTTAGGATTTCCGTCTTTTCCTTTGTCAAAAATAGTTCCTTGTAAAAATGGTAGTGCTAAAGGTCTGCTTGGCATTCTATAACCATAGCTCCATTTGTTTACAAATAAGAAATCTCCTACCAAAAGGGTACGCTCCATAGAACCTGTAGGAATAGCAAAAGGCTGTGTAATAAATGCGTGAATGATAGTCGCAAAAACAACCGCAAAGGTTATAGAACCTACAAAAGACTCTTTCTTGCTCTTTGCATCATCTACCGCAAAACGATCTACTTTATTTGGTTGAAAATAACTAATGTAAGCCAAATAAATAAACGGCAAAAATACCGTCAATAGTTTTTCTGCGGTGGTAGTTCTGCCAAATTTTTTCATCAAGAAAAGATGAAAAACCGTCATCATTATTGGCCCTACAATTGGCAAATAGGCAAATATAATCCACCATTTTGGTTCGCCAATTTCTTTTAAAATAATGTAATAATTATAAAACGGAATAAAAGCTTCCCAACCTTTGTAACCCATTTTCTGGTATAATTTAAAGGTAGAAACACCTAATAAAACTGACAAAATCAGTACATAAATAGAATATTGAATAATGTAATCCATAGTTTTTTTTCTTTTAGCAATTTGCTTTAAGCTTTTAGGCTATTAGTAATTCATTTTGATATTTGTTACAAAATTAAAGATTTGAATGGTTTGATTTTGTTTGATGGCATATTTTTAAAATTAAGAAATTTCAAATCTAAAATTATAAATTTACAATCCTAAAACTTGTTTCATTCCGAAATTCCCTACTTTACCAGGCAACCATTCTGCTGCGATTACGGCACCTAATGCAAACCCATTTCTGTTAAACGCAGTATGTTTAATTTCGATTTCATCTACTTCTGAGCGGTAAAAAACACTGTGTATACCCGGAACTTCGCCCTCTCTGATGGCGGTAATTCCTAATTCTGTGCCTTGAGTTTCGTCTAGTTTCCAAGATTTAAAATCAGAATGTTTAAAAATTCCTTCAGCAATAGAAATAGCGGTTCCACTTGGGGCATCTAACTTGTGAATATGATGAATTTCTTCTAACTGGCATTCATAATCATTTTGAAAAGGCGCCATCATTTCGGCTAATTTTTCGTTAAGCGCAAAGAAAAGATTTACACCTAAACTGAAATTAGAACCGTATAAAAAACCTGTTCCGTTTTCTAGAGCCATTTTTTCTATTTCTGTTTTTTTTTCTAGCCAACCTGTAGTGCCTGCAACCACTGGAATTTTATTTTCTAGACAGAATTTTATATTTCCGAAAGCAGACTCTGGCGAAGAAAATTCTATTACCACATCTGGATTGTTCAGTTTCTCTAAGGTAGGTGTTTCATCTAATGTAGCTACCACGTCATGACCTCTTTTAAGGGCAATCTGATGGATAATTTTCCCCATTTTACCGTATCCTACAAGTGCTATTTTCATATTTTTATATTTTCTATTTATTGGGAATGAACCCTAATTTATTTTATAATTGTCTTTTATGCGCTGTTTTTCTAAAAATCTGTAAGCGTCTTTGCAGCCCGACTTGAGCGGAAATCCTTTTTTGGGTAACTGAGCTTGTCGAAGCTACCAAAAAAAGATTGGGAGCGGAAGGCACAGACAAAATGAAAGCGAATGCTTTTATTGAAGTCCGCGAACGAAGTTCAAGCTGCCCAAATTTTTATTGATTTTTTAAAATCTATAACTTAAAGACAAGCCTGCTTTTGCCTGTCCTATCCCTACATTATCATTAATTATGGTTGGCTTAAGCGCTAAATCTGGGTCATGTCTTTGTTCATACAAATGCGCATCTACTAC
The DNA here is from genome assembly GCA_002337005.1 of Flavobacteriales bacterium UBA1937. GTDB lineage: Bacteria > Bacteroidota > Bacteroidia > Flavobacteriales > Weeksellaceae > Cloacibacterium. The sequence goes on from DDFD01000036.1 coordinate 12,242, forward strand.
TGCATCTACAATGGCGAGAATATATACTACACCAGTGATGGCTATGGAATAATCTCTATATCTTTTTGCGGCATCTTGAGAGTTTCCTAAAACTGTTTTATCTACACCTGGGATGTTAGAAAATTCGTGCGGTTGACCATTAAGTTCTGCAATATAGGCGGTTCTGTATCTTTTGTATTGTTTATCATTATAAACAATTACGCCTACACCAGTTCCTATAGCGCCCCAAACGATGGGAATTTTCCAATATTTCTTGTTGTAATACTGCCCTAGCCCTGGTAAAACAGCAGAATACAACCCTGCTTTCGTAGGATTGTATTTTGGTAATGCTTTTGCATTGGCTTTTTCTATGTCTTCTACTACCTGTTTCTCTGTTTTGATGGTATCTAAAGGTTTAATTTCTTGCGAAAAATAGAATCCAAAAAACAAGACAAATAGCGCGGAGAATAATGTTCTCATTAATTAAAATGTGAGAGGATTTTGCTTAATTCTTCCTCGTTAGTAAAATCTAAAATAATTTTTCCTTTCTTGCCTTTGCCCGAAGATTTTATTTCTACAGCTACATCTAGCACATCTGAAAGTGATTTTTGTACTTTTCTGAGGTGATTAGGTAATTCCACCTCTTTTTTCACCACTTCTTTTTTAGGATTTTTAAACTCAGAGGCTGCTTTTTCGGCTTGTCTTACGTTTAAACCTTCTTTTATAATTTTATTGAATAATTCTTGTTGGTTATTCTCATCTTCTACACTGATGATGGCCCTGCCGTGTCCCGCAGAAATTTTGCCAGCTCTTATTGCTTGCTGAATGTCTGGATTTAACCTTAATAATCTAATGGAATTGGTAATGGTACTTCTTTCTTTACCTACTCTTTGGCTTAGGTTTTCTTGGGTAAGCCCTATTTCGTCTAATAATCTTTGATAAGTAAGGGCAACTTCTATAGCATCTAGATCTTCACGCTGAATATTTTCTACCAATGCCATTTCTAGCAATTCTTGGTCATTAACCAATCTTATGTATGCAGGAACACTTTTAAGACCTGCAATTTTAGAAGCTCTAAAACGTCTTTCCCCAGAAATAATCTCGAATTTATCTCCGTCTTTTCTAAGAGTAATTGGCTGAATTACACCTAAATTTCGGATAGATTGAGCTAATTCTTGCAATGCCGTTTCATCAAAATAAGTTCTAGGTTGTGTAGCATTAGGATAGATATCTTCTAAAGCTACTTCTACCATATTTCCTACCAATTGTTCTGCTCCTGTGTCTGTAGCAGAATTAATAGTACTTTTGCTTTCGGCACTAAGAATGGCTCCTAAGCCACGTCCCATTGCTCTTTTTTTGTCTTTCATATTATAATTAATGATTGATATTTGATGATTGATGCACGAATCAAAAATCAATATTCAAAATTATGCTTGTTGTAATTTTTCGTTTTTAAGAAGTACTTCTTCTGCTAACTGAAGGTATTGAATAGCTCCTTTGCTTTCAGCATCATACATTAAGATGCTTTCTCCAAAGCTTGGGGCTTCACTCAATCTTACATTTCTAGAAATTATCGTTTCAAAAACCATTTCTGGAAAGTGGGTATTTACTTCTTCTACTACTTGATTAGAAAGTCTCAATCTAGAATCATACATGGTAAGAAGAAGACCTTCTATATCTAAATCATTATTATGGATTTTCTGAACATTTTTGATGGTATTCAATAATTTACCTAAACCTTCTAGTGCAAAATACTCACATTGAATAGGAATAATGACAGAATCAGCTGCTGTAAGTGCATTTACAGTAATAAGACCTAAACTAGGCGCACAATCTATAATGATATAGTCATATTCATTTTTTACGGATTCTAGTGCTTTTTTCAGCATATATTCTCGCTTATCTCTATCTACCAACTCTATTTCGGCAGCTACCAAATCTATATGAGAAGGTACTAAATCTAAATTAGGAGAAGTGGTTTTATAAATACAATCTTTAACATCTGCACTATGCTCTAGAAGATGGTAAGTAGAATTATTAACTTCTTCTATACCAAGACCAGAGGTAGCATTAGCCTGAGGATCTGCATCTATTAAAAGTACTTTTTTTTCTAAAACGCCCAAAGCTGCTGCAAGATTAACCGCTGTAGTAGTTTTTCCTACACCTCCTTTTTGATTGGCAACTCCTATTATTTTTCCCATAAAAATTATTTAGTTTTCAAAAATACAATAATTTGTAATTCCGTTGATTGTTAATAACTGCCAAAAATATTAAAATACTGTTAATTAATGGGTTAAAGCACAAAAAAATTATCCACAATTTTTAGAAAATGTGGATAATTATAAGAAATAACAAATTGATTGAATTTATTTAAAACTATGTCTTATTCAAATTGCATAGAAATAGGAAATCTGAAGTAAGAACGAACGTTTTGCCCGCCTAACTTTGCAGGATTCCATTTGCCTTTAATGCTTTTAATTACTTTTTCGGCTTCTTTGTTAAAATCTGCATTTGCACCAGCAGCTTTGATATTAGAAATTGTACCATCTCTTTCTACCACAAAAGTTACCACTGCTTTTATTACTTCGCCGCTTTCACTACCAACTACAGATGTATCAAAATTATTTAAAACTTTATTTCTAAAACCATCGATACCACCAGCATAACTAGCTTCAAAATCTACACTCGCAGGGATTACATTTGGGTCTGGCTTCGGTGTAGTATCTACTGTTGGCGTTGTATTTACTGCTGTACCAGTTTCTATATGCTGATTAGGATTAGTTACAGACTGCCCTGGTGAAGTAACGGTAGAAATCACTGCGTCATTTTCCTTTGGATTTATGGTAGTTTCTACAGGTGGATTTCTAGTAGGTATAGGAGGATCTAAGCTTTGAGTTTTCACGGGTACATCTGGTTTTGGTGGAACTACTATTGGTTTCACATTATCTTTAGGCTTATCTATAGGCTCCTCTACATTAACTAAAACAATAGGGCCTTGATCAGTAATTATTTTATCCGTGTTTTTTAACTGAGACACTACAAAAGGTACAATTGCTACTGTTGCAAATAAGGCTATCCCTACAAATAAAGCTTTTTGAAGTACTGCATTAGCTTCATTTCTTAATGCGTAGGCTCCGTATTCTTTATTTCTATTTTCGAATACGATTTCATTGAGAGCATGATGCTCATCGTGAGTAAAGAAATTTTTGTTCATTGTGGAAAATTTAATGGTTAATATATAAACACAATTATTAGTTTATTACCTTTTTGCAAAAAGTATTTAGGCTTATCCAACAATCTTGCCAAAATATTACACACTCTTTAAAATTTTAAAATTATTTAAGAAAATTAATTAAAATCCAACTTTTAACCATTACACAAATGTCATTTTTAAATAAAATTTTTATCAAAACAACAACAATTTATTCACTTTCAAAAAATTAAAAGTAATAATCACCTTAATTTTCTAACAATTACGAAACATAAAAAAATCGCACAAAAAATTGCGCGATTTGTATAATATTTATTTTAAATATTTAATTTTTCTTAAAAAAGTTCTTTTCTGATGATATTCTGACTTCTCTCTGGCCCTACCGAAACCAAATATACATTAATCCCTAAATATTCCTCAATGAAAGCAATATATTTTTTGGCATTTTCTGGCAATTCATCAAAAGTTCTTGCTTGGGTTATATCTTCTGTCCAGCCTTCTAAATCTGCATAAATTGGCTCATAATTATACAATTTAGTAGTAGAAGAAGTGAAATAATCTATGATTTTTCCGTCTTCGGTTTTGTAATGAGTAGCTACTTTTATCGTACCAAGACCTGTAAGAACGTCTAATTTGGTAATCACTAAATTATTGATTCCGTTAATCATACAAGCGTGTTTCAAAGAAACTAAATCTAGCCAACCTGTTCTTCTTGGTCTTCCTGTAGTAGCCCCATATTCGTGACCAATTTTTCTGATGGTTTCTCCTAATTCATTATCCAATTCTGTAGGGAAAGGACCGTGACCAACTCTGGTGGTGTAAGCCTTAGAAACTCCAATTAAATTTTGCAATGCGGTAGGCGGAACACCTGCACCTGTACAAACTCCACCTGTAGAAGGCGAAGAAGACGTAACATAAGGATAAGTCCCGAAATCGATATCTAGCATCAGCGCCTGCGCACCTTCGAAAAGTATATTTTTATTATCTCTAATCGCTTCGTTGAGTTCTAATTCGGTATCTACAATTCTATCTTGTAATCTTTTACCAATTTCTAGAAATTCATTATAAATTTCATCAAAACTCATGGCAGGTTTTTCAAAATATTTCTCGAAAAGATTGTTCTTAATTTTAAGATTTTTTTCGATTTTTTCTTTTAAAACTTCAGGATTTAGAAGATCTATCATTCTGATACCTACTCTGGCAATTTTATCTTCGTAGCAAGGGCCAATTCCTTTTTTGGTTGTACCAATCTGTGTACCTCCTTTTTCTTCTTCTCTATAGGTATCTAGCATAATGTGATAAGGCATAATCACGTGTGCTCTTCTACTGATAAAAACGTGGTCTGTTTTGTAACCTTTGGCTTCTATTTGTTCTATTTCTTTAATGAAAGCTTTCGGATTTACTACCACACCATTAGCAATAATACATTTACCTCTACACTGCAAAACTCCAGAAGGAAGCAAGTGAAGAACAAATTTATCTTCGCCTACATAAACGGTATGACCAGCATTGTCACCACCTTGAAAACGAACTACATAATCTGATTTTGCCGAAAGAACATCGGTTATTTTTCCTTTGCCTTCATCACCGTACTGAAGACCCACAACAACGTAAGTTGACATATTTTTTTACTTTTATTAGACTTTACAAAGGTAATTTTTATAAGTTGTTTCACCAAATTAACTTACGGGAAATTAAGCAAATAAAAAATATCATATTTAATTTTTATCTTTATCCTAGTTTTAATTCTTAAATTTATAGACTTTAAATTGATTCTATGAAATCGCCATAATTAACAAGTGTAAAAACCAATAAAGATATAGCAATTTCATATAACCCTAAATAAAAATCTACCTATGAAAAAAATAGTAATGCTCTCTGCTTTTGCCTTTTTGGCAAGTTGCTCCAGCGTTCAAAACACCACTCCATCAGAACCTTTCGCTTGGGAAGGCGCCAATCTATACTTTCTGGTAACAGATAGATTCAACAATGGAGACGCAAAAAATGATGTCAATTTTAACAGAACTGAAAAAGCTGCCGTTCTGCGTGGTTTCGAAGGAGGAGATTTACGGGGCGTTATCCAAAAAATAGACGAAGGCTATTTCAAAAAATTAGGAATTAATGCTATTTGGATGACACCTATCGTAGAACAAATTCACGGCGCTACCGACGAAGGAACGGGGAAAACCTATGGTTTCCACGGTTATTGGACTAAAGATTGGACTGCGCTAGACCCTAATTTTGGAACTGAAAAAGATTTAAAAGAATTGGTAGAAAAAGCTCATAAACAAGGCATCAGAATTGTTTTGGATGCGGTAATTAATCACACAGGTCCTACCACAAATTTAGACGAGACCTATCCCATGACATGGGTGAGAACAGAACCACAATGCAAATACAATAATTACGAAAACACCACTGCATGCACCTTGGTTGCCAATTTGCCTGATGTTTTGACTGAAAGCAACGAAAAAGCAGGATTGCCTACTCTCTTAGAAAAAAAATGGAGAAAAGAAGGCAGATACGAAAAAGAAATGTCTGAACTGAACGAATTTTTTGTAAAAACTGGTTATCCTAGAGCTCCGAAATATTACATTATGAAATGGCTTTCGGATTATGTAAGAGAATTTGGGATTGATGGATACAGAGTAGATACCGTAAAACATACTAACGAAGACGTCTGGAAGGATTTCAAGAAAGTTTGCGACCAAGCTTTTGCAGAATTTAAGCTCAATAATCCTGATAAGATTTTAGATAAAAATACACCATTTTTTACGGTGGGAGAAGTGTATGGTTATGGCATTTCGGGCAAGCAAATCTATGATTTTGGAGACAAAAAAGTAAATTATTTCCAAAATGGATTTACCTCTCTCATCAATTTTGATTTTAAAGGAGATGCCAATAAATCTTACGAAGAACTTTTCAGCAATTATGATAAAATTCTACACCAAGATTTGGCAGGAAAAACCGTCATGAACTATGCAACTTCTCACGATGATGGTTGGCCCTTTGACAAAGAAAGAAAAAGAACTTATGAAACTGCTACGAAATTGCTTTTAACACCTGGAATTTCACAAATTTACTATGGAGACGAAACGGGCAGAAAATTAATTGTTGCAGGTGCAGAAGGTGATGCCAATCTGAGAAGTAATATGAATTGGGACGACATCAAAAACAATCCCGAAACCAAAAAATTATTAGAACATTGGCAAAAACTAGGTCAATTTAGAAGAAATCATCCTGCTGTAGGAGCTGGTTTTCACAAAATGATTTCTAATTCGCCTTATTGGTTTTCTAGAACTTATAAAACAGATAAAGTAGTGATTGGTTTAGATTTACCAGTAGGAACTAAAGTAGTAAATGTGTCTGGAATTTTTGAAAACGGAACAAAACTAAAAGACGCATATTCTGGTGCTACAATGCCAGTAATAGATGGCAAAGTTTCTTTGACCAACAATTACCAAATTGTCTTATTAGAGAAAGACTAAAAAGATTAAACATAAAACATTAATAAAGCGTAGTATTCTGCGCTTTATTTTTTTATCTATAATATAAATTGTATAATTATGATGTAAAATTCAACTTTTGGCATATTTTTGTATTTGAAAAGTATAGAAAGTATAATATTTATGAAAAGAATTGTCTTATTATTCTCATTATTTATGATGAGTCAGGCATTTGCACAGAAAGTTCCTTCTGTAATGAAAACTAGTCTTTCTAAAGAAGCTTTAGCACAAAAAATAACTGACACAGATGGTAAAACTACTACCATTTCTAAAATTTTAGAAAAACACAAAGGTAAAGTTTTGGTGATAGATTTATGGGCAAGCTGGTGTAGAGATTGCCTTAATGCAATGCCAAAAGCTAAAGAATTAGAAGAAAAAAATACCAATATTGATTTTGTATTTTTCTCTCTAGACAGAAATTTTGAAGCCTGGAAAAAAGGTATAGAAAAACACAATATGCAAACAAAGGAAAACTATTGGTTTAATGAAGGTTGGAAAAATAATTTTAACAATTATATAGACCTCAACTGGATCCCTAGGTATTTAGTAATCAACCAAAAATCTGAAATTGCTAAATATTATGCGATTACACCAGAAGATTCGGAAATTCAAAAAACGATAGATGAACTATCAAAATAATAAAAAATCAATTGGTAAAATAAAAAAATCACAATGAAAATTCATTGTGATTTTTTGTTAAACTGCTCATTTTAAATTGCGTTTAAAAAATCTACCAAAGGCTTCATAGCACGGTAAACATTTGCAATTTCTTTAGGTGCATTTTCACTTAAAAGTTGTTCATCTGAAACGGGATGCGTTACAATAAAATGCTTGAGTTTCAAATATTCAGCCATTTTATCATCTTTTTCAAAACCTTGAGGCACGTTTTTTAATTTATCTTCTACACTTAGTCCTCGGAAATAATTTCTGAAATCATCTTTTTCTAAAATTGTCTGAAATTCATCACCTAGAGCAGAAATTTCTTTTCTTATTGCTTTTAAAACCGAAGGTTCTGGCATATAAATTCCGCCACCAAGAAATGATTTTCCAGGTTCTATATGAAGATAATAACCAGCTTTTTGGCTTCCTTTTCCCATTCCTAAGCTCGCCCCGAAATTGGTTTTATAAGGAGATTTATCTTTAGAAAATCTAGTATCTCTATAAATTCTAAAAAGTGATTTTTTAGCATCTACTTTACCTACTTCTTCATCAAAAGTGGTCATTTCTTCTATTAATTTCTCAACAAAAGAAACCACATCTTGTTGCGCTTCTTGGTATTTGGTTTTATTTTCGTTAAACCATTCTCTATTATTATTTTTTTCGAGATTTTTCAGGAATTGAAGGGTGGATGATTGCATAATATAAAATATAATTTTCAAAAATAATAAATTTCTTACAAACCTTTCGCTCCTACGGAGCTCAACGTAGTAACATCTAACTTCTCTACAAACTTTTTACTCTTACAGAGCAAAATTTTGAGCATTTATCAATTTTTTCCATCCATCTTCCAACGTCCATCTTCCAAAATCCATCTTCCAACATCCATCTCTCTTTAAAAAATCCCCAAAAAACCTCCAATATTATTATTAAAAATAAAATCACTATCTTTGCCACTTAATTAATAGACGATCTTTAAATGAATTTATTTACGGAATCCAATTTAAGTCCTGATTTATTGAAGGCAATTGGCGAACTCGGCTACGAAACGCCGACAGAAATCCAGAAACAGACCATTCCTTTTATCCTTTCGGATACTCGCGATCTCATCGCACTTGCGGCAACAGGAACAGGCAAAACAGCAGCATTTTCGCTACCTATTCTGGATATGATAGACGATACCAGTCGTAAAATCCAGTTATTAGTGCTTTGCCCTACTCGTGAACTTTGCCTTCAGATTACCAAAGACATTAAAAACTATACAAAATATCTACCACACCTAAAAACTACCGCAGTTTATGGAGGAAGTAGTATTACAGAACAAATCCGTTCACTTCGTGAGAAACCTCAGATTATTGTAGGAACTCCAGGGCGTGTAATTGATTTAATTGGTAGAAAAGCTTTAGATTTTTCAGAAATCCATTGGCTCGTTTTAGATGAGGCTGATGAGATGCTTTCTATGGGTTTCAAAGATGATTTGGAAACCATTTTAAGTGAAACACCAAACGAAAAACAAACGCTTCTTTTCTCTGCTACAATGAGCAAGGAAGTAGAACGTATTACCAAAAATTATTTAACTAATCCACACAGAATTTCTGTAGGTTCTATTAACGAAGTTAAGAAAAACATCACTCATGAATATTATGTGGTAGGTTACAGACAAAAGAAAGAAGCACTAAAAAGATTATTGGATGCTAATCCTAATCAATATTCTATTATCTTTTGTAGAACAAGAATGGAAACTCAGGAAGTTGCAGACTTCTTGATGCAAAATGCTTATGCAGCAGATGCACTTCACGGTGATCTATCACAAGCGCAGAGAGATACGGTAATGAAAAAATTCCGTTTAAAAAATATTGACATTCTTGTTGCAACAGACGTAGCAGCTAGAGGTTTAGATGTAGATTCTCTTACGCACGTTATTCATTACTCGCTTCCAGATGATCCAGAAGTTTTCGTACACAGAAGTGGTAGAACTGGTAGAGCTGGTAAAGATGGTATTTCGATGTCATTAATAAAACCTGAAGAATCTAGAAAACTAAAACAAATCAAAATTTCTACAAAAATTGAGATTATTGAGAAAAAAATACCAACAGGTGAAGAAATTATCAAAGCTCAGGTAGAAGGTGTTTTCGAAAAATTATTTACAGAGCACGAAGATTTATTTACTTTTGATGACAGCCTTATCCCAGATTTATCTGCATTCTCAAAAGAAGAATTGGTTCACCAATTGCTTCAATTGCAATTGAGAGATTTGGCTCTTTTTTACAAAGACAAGAAAGATTTAGCAGACCAAAAATTCTCTAATGACAGAGATGACAGAGGTAGCAGAAGAGACCGTGACAGAGATAGAGGAAGAGACAGAGATAGAGGTTCTAGAAGTGAACGCGGTGATAGAGACAGAGGCGGAAAACCTAAACGTAAAAATGAAAATATGACTCGTTTTTTCTTTAATCTCGGTAAAAGAGACCAACTCAAGAAGATGGACATGCTAGAAATCATCAACAAAGCTACTGCGAAGTCTAAAAAACGTGCAGATATTGGCGATATAGAGATACTAGAGAAATTTTCTTTCTTCGAAGTTGAAAAATCTTTTAAAGAAGAAGTATTAAAAGGTATTGCATCTCAAAAGTACAAAGGAAAAGAAATGAGAGCCGAAGTAGCTAACTAATTTCTAAAAAATAATTATATAAAACAGCGGATTTTTTCGCTGTTTTTTTTGTTTCTGAATAAAAAACTAAATTAAATAACCTTTCGTAATATGATAAATTTTATCTTTACACAAACTTAACATTATGTTAATATTCGCATTGAATAGTTTGGATATATTTGCCACCAATTTTAAATAATTGTGAAAAAAATATTAATTTTATTTGTATTAATGTGTGGTATTGTTTACTCACAAACAAATGAACATTTGTCTAGTTTTAATATGGTATCTTTCACCTATAAACACGACAAAAAATGGATGGCTTACCTAGAATTACAAACTAGGTCTATAGAAGAATTTTCTAAACCTGATTACTATGAAGTAAAAGGAGGAATTGGTTATAATATAGACAAAAACAACCAACCATTAATAGGCTTAGGAAGATATGGAACATACAAAGATTCTAAATTTTATCAAGAAGAATTACGTATTTGGTTACAGTACATTTTTTCACAAAAAATTAATAAACTAAAAATAGACCACAGACTTAGAGCCGAAAAAAGATTCTTTTACTATCCTCAAAAAGACATCACAGATAATACCTCTAGATTTCGCTATAGAATGGCACTTACACTGCCTATAAACAAAGATAAAGTAGAACCTAATACTCTTTTTGCAAATGCTTTTGATGAAATATTTGTAGGTCCTAATGCGCCTACTTTCAAAAGAAATAGAGTTTTTGGAGGTTTGGGATATCAGTTCAATGATTATGTAAATGCTAATGCTGGTTATCTCTGGCAGAGAGAATTTTCCACCACAGGAAACAGAAATTTACATTTTTTATATTTTGCCCTCAATTTCACTTTTGACAGGCTAAAATTTAATGAAATGCATCACATACCAATCGCAGACTAATGTTAATAAAACTTAATAATATTTGACAAAAATATAGTGTTTTTTTTAAGAAATTTGCAACAATTTAAAATCATAAAAATATGGGAATCGGAAACATTTTTAGAGCGTTTCAACCTAAAGACAAAATTTTCTTTGTACTATTCGAAAAAGTAGCACAGAAATTAGTAGAAATGTCAAAAGAATTTCACGAAGGATTGAAAGATTTTGACCTAAATGATGAAACATTACTTAATAAAATGAGCGATTATGAACACGAAATGGATGATCTTACTCACGAAATTTTTGTTCAGCTCGGAGAGAATTTCATTACTCCATTTGACAGAGAAGACATCAATCTACTTACTTCAGGATTAGATGATATTGCTGATTATATCTATGCTTCTTCTAAGTACATCTATCTTTACAAAAGCCCAGAAGTAAAAGAATATTCAGAATTTTCTTTGCTTATCTACAAATCTTGTTTAGAAATTCAAAATGCTATTAAAAACTTGAAAGAATTTAAAAATCCTGCTGAGGTAAAAGAAGCTTGTATTAAGATTAATTCATTCGAAAATATCGCAGACGATGTTCTAAGCCAAGGTATAGTTTCAATTTTTGAGAGCAATGATCCTATCAAAATCATTAAAGTAAAATCTGTACTAGAATATCTAGAAACGGTAACAGATAAAGCTGAAGATG
>DDFD01000108.1 GCA_002337005.1 Flavobacteriales bacterium UBA1937
GTTTTTGCGTTATAGTTTAAATTTTTAAAGTCAATTATTAAACTAAATATGAATTACAAAAAACACAAATTATTTTCTCTATTGGTTTTATTTTCAACGAGTTTCTTTTTTTCTCAGACAAAAGAAGAAATAGATAAAATTATGAGAAGTCAAGACCCCAAAGAGATTAGTGCTTTTATTAAAAAGTATCCTAATAATCCTAATGCAAATTTTCTTAACAATAGAATGAAAAACCTTGGAGCTGTACAATCTCCTAAAGCAAAACCTGTAATTCAGCCACTAAATACAGATAAACTTAATAAAGAAGTAGAGAGAAAAGTAGAAAAAGGGAAAGCTGATGCTAATACAGATAAGACGGTAAACTTACTCAATAATTTATTCAGTACAGACAGAAACAAGTCAGAAGTTTTTGTTATGATAAAAAATAATTCTGATTGTAATTTGATTATAAAAGTAGATGGTAAAAAATTCTTTAACTTAGATGTTCCTAAGAGAGGTGATAATTATTTATTAGTGCCAAAAGGAACATATAAAATTACGACTAGAATCTGTGATGCCTACTATCAATCTACAAAAAATTTAACCGAAGATACTCAGATTGTATTAGGGATAAGTGAAAAAGGCAAGAAATAAATTCTTGCCTTTTTTGGTATATTATCCGGTAAATCTACCCATTTCTATAAATTTCTCTTGTCTATGGTGTACCAATTCTTCTTGGTTAAAGTTTTTAAGAGATTTAATATTAGATAGAATAGTTTTCTTTACATTTTGATAAGCTTCTTCTGGAGCATAATGAGCGCCACCAAGTGGTTCTTCTATGATGCCATCTATTATTTTTTCTTTTAGCATATCTTGAGGAGTCAATTTTAATGCATTTGCAGCAGTTTCTTTGTGCTCCCAGCTTCTCCATAAGATAGAAGAGCAGCTTTCTGGTGCAATTACAGAATACCAAGTGTTTTCTAGCATATACACTTTGTTTCCTACGCCAATTCCTAGTGCGCCACCACTTGCACCTTCACCAATGATAATGGTGATGATAGGCGTTTTCATTTGGCACATTTCGTAGATGTTTCTGGCAATAGCTTCACCTTGTCCTCTTTCTTCTGCTTCTAGACCAGGATATGCTCCTGGTGTATCGATAAAAGTGATGATAGGAAGGTTAAATTTTTCTGCCAATTTCATTAATCTTAACGCTTTTCTGTAACCTTCAGGATTGCTCATCCCGAATCTTCTGCGCTGTCTTTCTTTGGTAGTTCTTCCTTTTTGTGTACCAATAATCATTACACTTTGTCCGTCTATTTTTGCCATACCACCTACCATAGCAGGATCGTCTGCAAAATTTCTATCGCCGTGTAATTCTACAAAACTGTCTTTATCTACTACACCATTTATAAAGTCTAAGGTATAAGGTCTGTCTGGATGACGAGATAATTGCACTCTTTGCCAAGGTGTAAGATTTCCGTAGATTTCTTTCTTTTTTTCGATGATTTTATCTTCGATTTGGCTACAAGCCAATTTCATATCTACACCGCTTTCTTCACCTACGATAGAACAGGTTTCGTACTGTTCCATCAAATCTTTAATAGGCAATTCAAAATCTAAATATTCCATTTTATTGTTTAGAATTAATCCTTCAAATTTAATAATTATTTCTATTTACCGAAATTTATTTTAAAATTTCGATGGCAGCCTTTATTCTGCTGATGGTTTCGGCTTTTCCTAAGATTTCTACCAAGTCTGGTACATCTGGTCCTTTCAGTTCTCCCACCAAAGTTAGCCTTAAAGGCATCATTACTTTGCCAAAACCTAGTCCTTTTTCTTCTACCAAATGATGAATTTCTTCTTTGATTTTATCTGAACTAAAATCTTCTAATGCTTCTAATTTTGTAATTAACTCTTTTAAAATGGTAGAAGTTTCTTCGTTCCATGCTTTTTTAGTCGCTTTTTCATCGTAAGAGGCTGGTGCTTCAAAAAAGAATTTTCCTTCATTGTAAATATCTTTAACAAAAGTTGCTCTTTCCTTCATTAAGCCGATGATTTTCAGTAAAGTTTCATCAGAAAGATTTATGTTTTTAGTTTCATCTAAATTTTTGAAAATTTCTAAAACTTCTACATCAGGTTTTTTCTGAAGATATTGATGATTAAACCATTCTGCTTTTTCTTTAGAAAATCTTGCGCCCGCTTTATGCACTTTATGAAGGTCAAATTCAGCAGCCATTTCTTCTAAACTAAGAATTTCTTTATCATCAGAAGGAGACCAGCCCAAAAGTGCTAAGAAATTAACAAAAGCTTCGGGTAAATAACCTTCTTCTTTGTATCCTTTATATGTTTCTCCAGTTGTGACATCAAAGAAATTCATCGGGAATACTGGGAAACCGAATTTTGCACCGTCTCTTTTGCTTAATTTTCCTTTTCCTTCAGGCTTTAAAATCAAAGAAAGATGTGCAAATTCTGGAGCGTTCCATCCCATGGCTTCATATAATAAAACGTGTAATGGCATAGATGGTAACCACTCTTCGCCACGGATTACGTGTGTGATTTCCATTTCGTGGTCATCAATAATATTGGCGAAGTGATAAGTTGGCATTCCGTCATTTTTTACCAAAACTTTATCATCTAATGTATTGGTATTTACCGAAAATTTCCCTCTAATGATGTCTTCCAGATTGATAATTCTGTCTAAAGGCATTTTGAATCTTACCACATAAGGTGTTTTATTATCTAACAATTTCTGAACTTCTTCTACAGAAAGAGATATACTGTTTCTCATCCTGTTTCTAGTAAAGTAATTATAAGAAAAAACATCTCCATTAGCTTCTGCTTCTGCTCTGGCGGCGTCTAGTTCTTCGGGGGTATCAAAGGCTAAATAAGCATAGTCTGTTTTCAGAATTTGCTCTGTATATTTATCATAAATGTCTCTTCTTTCAGATTGTCTGTATGGTCCGTAGTTTCCGCCGTGTTTTGGGCTTTCATCTGGGATTATTCCGCACCATTCTAGTGCTTGCATAATGTAGTCTTCTGCACCTTCTACGTATCTGGCAGTATCTGTATCTTCTATTCTAAGTACAAAATCTCCTCCTTGATTTTTTGCAAAAAGATAATCATACAAGGCAGTTCTTACTCCGCCTAGATGCAATGGACCAGTAGGACTTGGTGCAAAACGCACTCTTACTTTACTCATTTTGTGTGAAATTTTAAGTCGCAAATTTACGGAATTTTTGAGGGATAAATAATATTTAGACTTATGTAATCTTAATTTTATAATTTTGCATTGATAAAAAATATAAAATTATGTTAGAAATTGGAGAAAGACCTTGGGGCAAATACTACGTGCTGGCAGATGAACCTAATTTTAAATTAAAAAGAATAGAGGTTTTGCCCGGGCAAAGACTCTCTTATCAGTACCATTTCAAGAGGCAAGAAGCTTGGACTATAGTGCAAGGAACTGCTCAAATTACCTTAGATGGTGTAGATAAAATTTATAAATACGGAGAGACGGCATTAATACCACTCTCTGCAAAGCATAGAATAGAAAATGTGGGAGAAGAACTTTTGGTTTTTATAGAAGTTCAGACTGGCACATATTTTGGGGAGGATGATATTGTTAGAATAGAGGATGATTATCAAAGAAGCTAAAAAAAATATTTAACATAATATTAATAGTGTTGGTTTTTTAGTAAATTTGATGAAAATAAATTATTAAAACATTAGATCCTATGAAAAAGTATTTGTTTATGTTTGTAGGCTTGTTTTTAAGTCTTAATCTAGTAGCTCAGAATTTGTATTTAGGTACAAATCTAAAAAAGGAAAGAAGGTATTATTCTTCCAACGGCCAGTATAATTTGGTATTTCAAAATGATGGAAACTTAGTTTTATATGGATATGGTAAAGATGCAAAGTGGAGTTCTAAGACCGAAAATAGAGGAGATAGAGCAGAATTCCAAAGAGATGGTAACTTAGTAGTGTATGATTTTTCTGGAAATGCAATTTTTAGTACTAAAACTAATGATAGAGGAGCTAATAGATTAAATGTAGCTAACAATGGTAAACTGATTGTATATGCTAATGGTAACAGAGCTTTATGGCAGTCTAGCTTAATTGGTGATGGTAATTCTAATGATTCTTCGGATAATAATAACAATAATTGGGGAGGTAATGGTGGCTCTTGGAGTAATAATGATAGAATGTATACAGGGTATAAATTTATAAAAAACACCAAACTTCACTCTCCAAATCGTGAGTATCATTTAGTTTTTCAAGAAGATGGAAACTTAGTAATTTATGATAGAGACAAAAATGTATATTGGGCTTCTAATACTCAAAATAGAGGTGCTAGAGCAGAATTTCAAAAAGATGGTAATCTAGTAGTATATGATTATTCTGGAAGATCAGTATGGGCATCTAATACAAACAATAAAGGAGGTAATGTTCTTAGAATGCAAGATGATGGTAATTTGGTAATTTATACAAGTGGTAATAGACCAATTTGGGCTTCTAAAAAATAGTCAAATCATTGTAAGTAAAAAAAGTGTTCAGTTTTTTCTGAACACTTTTTTTATGCCAAAAAATCATCTGAATCTTTATAATAAATTATTTTTTTACTTTTTGATGGTTTTTTACACTTTTTATTTTCTTCTCCAGATTTGCCAAAAATGTTTCCTCTTTTTGTCCCAATTGCTTTGATAAATGATTCCAAGATAGATTTTCCTCAGTTGCTCTATACTGAGATCATTTTTTTCTTTTCTGTATTGTTTTTTGTAATGATATACTTTGAAATATCCTTCTATAGGATAAATGTCTATTAATTTGGTTTTCAATAAATATTCGCCGTAGATAGAGCATTCGCCAGGAGAGTGACTTTTTTGGTCAATTTGATTAAAAAAATCATCAAAAGTCAGGTTTATTGCCTTCAGATAAACTTCATGAAGGTGTTCCCAAACTTTACAACTCCAAGAATATGGAGATGGTCCATAGTCCCATTTCTTGCCGTAATTTCCAAAAAAAGGACGGGTGTCTCTCAATGTTTTTTGGAAAAAAATTTCGTGAGAATCTAAACCTATTTTTTCCGAAATTTCCATTAAGTCTTTAGATTCGTGCATTATGGTGTATGGAGTATCATTATCATACATAAAATCAGAAATGTAAAAATCACGGATGAATAAAGAATCAGAATCTATAGCCACATAATTTTCACTTATTTTTAGTTTATAAAAACTTGCCTTTATAATTTGTTGATACCTCCATCCCTCTTTTATTGTGGTGGAGGTAATATCAGAGTCTTTATAGACTCTATATTTTTGATGATATTGAGAAGGCAATTTTTCGAAATGCTCATCATTTACAGAAATTATGAGTGGTATATTGTCTCTATTATAACGTTCTATAGAGTCTATTAATTTATAAACTCTTTCAAAATCTGGTTCGTAGGTTTTAATGTATAAAACTAATTTTTCCATAAATGAAAATCAGGGTTTAAGTATTTTCAAAAATACTTAAAATAAAAAAGAAATGACTATTTGTAGATTTATTTTTTTAATTATAAAACAATGTTATATTAATGTTAAATCTGTTTGGAATGCTTTATTTTAAAGATTTTTTAACACAACTGAAAGAATATATTTTAACTTTGTAAGTTTAGAATGAATAATAGCAAGATTGAATCATAATATATCTCTCCTGCTATTTTGTGTATTGACAAAAATATATGAAAATTAGAGTTTTGTATTTTATGCCAGATAACCCATTGTCTAGTGGTGCTGGTAATCTTACTAGAGCTAGGCAATTGCTTGATTATTTCAAAGATAATGAAGGCATTTATCAAGTGGATTTTTTCTCTGTAAAAGATTGGGGGGAGTGGGATACAGATAGTTTAAAACTCTTTACGGAAAGATATCCTAATATCAAATTGCTTTTAAAATCTAGGAAAATTTCATTGGAATATCCTATCAGAAGTTTCTTTTTATATAAAATTCCCAATTTATTTACCAAGTTGATAAGGGGGTTCTCTGTAGATATTACAAGTTTTATGATAAGAAGGGGAGCTAGACAAATTTTTAGAGAAAATGATTATGATATTGCGATTATTAGCTACGCATCTTGGGGTAAAATTATAGATGAAATTAAGAGTAAAAAAACATATAAAATTATTGATACTCATGATTTTATAACTGCTCAAAAAAGGCATATGAAATTATGGATTGGTAAACTATTTCAATCAGAGCTTAGGATTTTGAGTAAATATGATGAAGTCTGGACCTACTCTATAGAAGAAGAATATATTTATCAACAGTTTACTAATAAAAAAGTTGTACTATTGCCTGTTTCCTTCACAAATAATATAAAAGAAACAAAAAACGAATATAAGTATGATATTATTTATATTGCCAGCCAAAATTCTCACAATATATATGGTGCAAGATGGCTTTATGACGAGGTTCTGCCATATTTGAAAAATTGTAAAATTCAGATGATTGGCAAAATTTGTTATGATGTAGAAGATCATCCATTAGTAGAAAAGAACTATTTGGTAGAAGACATAGACCAATATTATAGAAATGCTAAAATATCTATCTGCCCTATGCTTACTGGTACAGGTATTAAAATTAAGGTATTAGAGGCACTTTCTTATGGCTTACCTGTAGTTGCTACTAGAAGAGGTGTAGATGGATTAATGAGTAAAGCCAATAATGGTTGCATTGTTACAGATACCGGAAAAGAATTTGCAAATAATATCATGAAATTGCTAGCAGATGAAGATTTTTATGAAGAGACTAAAGCTACTGCCAAAAAATATTTTCTGGAAAATCACACTTTATATCATGAGAGAAATGTATTAGATAATAGTCTTAATCATAGAAATAAAAATTAATGAAAAAAATTCTTTTAGATTTAGAACGATTGCGTTACCCTAATTCTGGTATTGCTAAGGTCTTTGCTAATCTAGCTTTGGGTTTCCAAAGTATTAAAAATGGATTTCAGGTTGATGTTTTTGGACCAAAATTAGAAATTGAAAAGAACAAAATCCATCTAAAAAATAGAGAAAGAAAATTATATCATAAATTCATAGAATATTTCAGTAATTCTTACCAGTTAATACACATCAGCCATCAACTGTCACCCTATTTTTCTAAAAATTATAAAAAAGCAATTAAAATTGTCACACTTCATGATTTGAACTTTTTGCATGAAAATATTTCTGATCAGAAAAAGAATAAAATGTTGTGTAAAGTCTCTAAAAGTTTAAAATATGCTGATTATATTGTCTGTATTTCAGATTTTGTAAAAAAAGATTTTGAAAGGAATAAGTACTTATTCACCCTCAAAAAGCTTAAAAGTACTTTTGTTATTCATAACGGAATAGTTCTTCCAGAAAATAAAAACAATAATCTAGATAATTTTCCTGAACTTAAGAATAAAAAATTTCTTCTAAACATAGGTGTTTTTTTTGATAAAAAAAATCAACTATCTTTAATCCAAGCTTTGAAATATACTGATTATAACTTGGTTTTTGTAACTTCTGAGTCTAAAGGTGATTATGAAGAAAAAGTACTAGGTGAAATAAAGGCTAATCAATTGTCAGACAGAGTTCATATATATAAAAATATAAGTGATGAAGATAAAAATTCACTTTTAAATCACTGCGAAGCACTTTGTCATCCATCGATAGCTGAAGGGTTTGGGATGCCTCCTGTAGAAGCAATGGGATTTGGTAAACCTGTGTTTTTGTCTAGATTTACCAGTCTGCCAGAAATAGGAGGAGATGTGGCTTTTTATTTCGATGATTTTCAAGCTGAATCTATGGCAGAAACCATAAAACAGGGGATTTTGGCATATAAATCTTCACCAGAAAAGAAAAACGAAATAAAAAAATGGGCACAAAAATTCGACTATAAAGTGATGGCAGAAAATTATTTAAAACTATATCAAAAAATTTTAAACTAGCCTTTTTGAGTGATTAGATTTATTGCTTTTTCAAATTTCTCTAAAATTAACTGCCATCTGTAGTTTTTTTCTACATATTTCTGAGCTAAATTACCTTCATTGATAAGGCTTTCTAAAGATTTGTTGATGTAATTTTCTAGAATCACAGAAAATGTCTCTTCAGATTCATAAGCTGCCCCTGTGTTACTTGCTAAAATATGATTGTATAGAACTTCACATTTCTTATTTATAATCACAGGAATGCCTTCATTCATCGCTTCTAAAGTAACCAAAGAAAGACTTTCATAGAAGGATGACATCAATAAAGCTTTGGCATTTTTTAATAAAGAATATTTTAAACCCTCATTTACAAAACCTGTATAGATTATGTTGGGGTGATTGATTTTTTTCATATGGTTTTTTCCTACTAAAACCAACAGATAATCTCTATAATTGGGATGTTTTTTTATAAAACTCATATAATATTTCAGTAATTGCTCACACCCCTTAGCGGCATCTATCCTGCCGATGTACAAAAAGTATTTTTTAGGATTCAGTCCTTCAGGTAGTCTTTCAATTTCATCATTATATTTTTCAATACCTACACCTGCAAAATCGGAATTTTCAGATATATTTTTAAAATGATTTTCAACCAATTTTTTTTCAGATATTGTATTGTACATAATAAACTTCGGAATGCTGAAGATTTCTTCATAAGCTTTTGTGAAGAGTATTTTTTCGTTGTGAGCGGTAGGAACAAAAATACTTTTTTCTGCAACTAGTGGCATTCCTTTTACCGTTGGATAGTATAGATAAGTGAAAAAAATAAAGATATCATAGCTATTTTTATTCTTAGCAATATATTGAATTAAATCTGGACAATAGGGGCCTTGTCCATCAATCCAATTCTCTATATGTTTTTCACTTACATTGGTAATATTTATTTTTTTTTCAAAGAAATTAAGGATTGAAAAAGTTTGTAATAATCGAGATATTTTGAAACTTAAAATAAGTTTTCTTCTGGCTATTTTAGTAGCTTTTGTCTTTTTATTAATCGTAGGAAATCTAAAAACACGGATATTATTAATAAACTCTATTCCTTCAGGATAATGATTTCCCCAATTTTTATAGTCAATGGCGGTAGTAGTTAGTATTTCTACAGAGTATTTTTTAGCTAATTTTTCAGCCAAAACTCTAGCATGGTATTCTGCGCCACCATTTACCTCAATGCCATATCTCTGTACTACTACTGCCAGTTTTTTCATTTTATTTTTAATGTCACCATATTGCAATTTATAAAAATTTTAACAGTTATTTATAAATTTTTATGAGTAGATATAAAATTTGTTGCGTTTATTTTTGAGACACTAAAAAAGAGATTTATTTTAAATAAATCTCCTTAATAAATATCAATATATAGTCTATTATTTTTCAAATTCTAAAATCGTTTTTTCAATAATAGAAACACACTCTATTAATTGTTCTTCTGTAATGACCAGTGGAGGTGCTAATCTTATAATGTTTCCGTGAGTAGGTTTTGCTAATAGACCATTTTCTGCTAATTTTAGGCAGATATTCCATGCGGTAGAACTTTCTGGTGAATCATTTACCAAGATGGCGTTTAATAATCCTTTGCCTCTCACTTTATAGATTAGATCCGTTTTTTCGATAATTTTATTGATTTCGTTTCTAAAAATTATTCCTAGTTTTTCGGCTCTTTCAGATAAATTGTCGTCTATAACTACATCCAACGCTGCCATAGCAACTGCACAAGCCAAAGGATTTCCCCCAAAAGTAGAGCCGTGCTGCCCAGGATGGATAACATTCATAATCTCATTGTTTGCCAAAACAGCGGAGACAGGATACATACCTCCAGAAAGTGCTTTCCCTAGAATAAGAATGTCTGGTTGTACTTCTTCGTGATGGCAGGCAATTAATTTGCCTGTTCTAGCGATTCCAGTTTGCACCTCGTCTGCAACAAAAAGCACATTGTGTTTTTTGCAAAGTTCTGAAGCTT
The DNA here is from genome assembly GCA_002337005.1 of Flavobacteriales bacterium UBA1937. Taxonomy (GTDB): domain Bacteria; phylum Bacteroidota; class Bacteroidia; order Flavobacteriales; family Weeksellaceae; genus Cloacibacterium. The sequence continues at coordinate 9,938 of DDFD01000108.1, forward strand.
TTTTTAGAAAACCTTCATTGGGAACATATACGCCAGCTTCGCCTTGTATTGGTTCTACCATAAATGCTGCAATGTGTTGAGCTTCGTCTTCTAAAATTTTTTCTAAAGATTCTATATCATTGTAAGGAATCTTGATAAAACCTGGCGTAAAAGGCCCGAAATTATTGTTGGCGTCTTTGTCATTAGAAAAAGATACGATGGTAGTGGTTCTCCCGTGAAAATTATTTTCGCAGACAATTATTTTTGCATAACCATCACTAATTCCTTTTACCTCGTAGCTCCATTTTCTGGCTAGTTTAATGGCGGTTTCTACAGCTTCTGCTCCAGAATTCATGGGCAAAACCTTATCAAAACCAAATAGAGAGGTTATCTTTTTTTCGTATTCTCCTAATTTTGAATTATAAAAAGCTCTAGAAGTTAATGCTAATTTTTGAGCTTGCTCTATGAGAGCATTTACTAACTTAGGGTGAGAATGCCCTTGATTGACTGCAGAATAAGCAGATAAAAAATCATAATATTTTTTCCCTTCTACATCCCATACAAAAACGCCTTCTCCTCTTTCTAAAACTACAGGAAGTGGATGGTAATTATGAGCACCATATTGGTTTTCTAAATCGATAAAGTCTTGAGAATTTTTGATTTTTACAGTCATATTATGATAAAATTTTGATAAATGTAGAGAATATTTTTACAAAAGAAAGAATGTAATAATTAAAAAAGTTGTCTTACAAAAGACAACTTTAATAATCAAATATTTTTACTTGAATTAGGTGATGTTTTCAAATTTTTTATCCATCACAAAATCCTCCATAAATTTGGTAGTATAGTTTCCTGCTAAATAATCAGGATGCTCCATTAATTGTCTATGGAATGGGATAGTGGTTTTGATACCTTCTATATAAAACTCTTCTAAGGCACGTTTCATTTTAGCAATAGCTTCTTCTCTAGTCTGTGCTGTTGTAATTAATTTGGCAATCATAGAATCATAATTAGAAGGGATGGTATAACCTTTATAAACATGGGTATCTACTCTTACACCGTGACCACCCGGGATATTGAGTTCTGTAATTTTCCCTGGGCTAGGTCGGAAATCATTGTAAGGATCTTCAGCATTTATTCTACATTCAATAGAATGTAATTTTGGAAGATAATTTTTACCAGAAATAGGTTGACCAGATGCTAGTAAAATTTGCTCTCTGATGAGGTCAAAATCTACTACTTGTTCGGTAATAGGATGCTCTACTTGGATTCTGGTATTCATTTCCATAAAATAGAAATTTCTATGTTTATCTACCAAAAATTCTATGGTACCTACACCTTCATAACCTATAGATTCTGCGGCTTTTACGGCTGCTTCTCCCATTTTGTGTCTTAGCTCCTCTGTCATAAAAGGAGAAGGTGTTTCTTCTGTCAGTTTTTGATTTCTTCTTTGTACGGAGCAATCTCTTTCAGAAAGGTGACAAGCTTTACCATATTGGTCGCCAGCAATTTGTATTTCGATGTGTCTGGGTTCTTCAATCAGTTTTTCCATATACATTCCTCCATTCCCGAATGCAGCTACTGCTTCTTGAATGGCAGAATCCCAATGATCTTTTAGGTCTTCTGCTTTCCAAACGGCACGCATACCTTTACCACCGCCGCCAGCGGTAGCTTTTATCATTACAGGATAGCCAATTTCCTCAGCGGTTTTTGCCGCTACTTCATAAGAAGCGATAAGGCCTTCAGAACCAGGGATGCAAGGTACGCCAGCAGCTTTCATTGTAGCTTTAGCAGTAGCTTTGTCTCCCATTTTTTCTATTTGTTCAGGAGTTGCTCCTATGAATTTGATGCCGTTTTTTTGGCAAATTCTAGAAAAGTTGGCATTTTCTGACAAAAATCCATATCCAGGATGTATAGCATCAGCATTGGTAATTTCTGCGGCAGCTATAATATTGGTAATTCTTAAGTAAGAATCTTTACTCATAGGTGGACCTATACATACCGCTTCGTCTGCAAATCTTACGTGCAAACTATCTTTGTCTGCGGTAGAATATACTGCTACGGTTTTTATCCCCATTTCTTTACAGGTACGAAGGATTCTCATAGCAATTTCGCCTCTATTGGCAATTAATATTTTTTTGAACATCTTTTTCGAATTTTAAATTATAAATTTGAATTTTAAATTATTTTAAATGAAAAAAACTCCATTTAAAATTTATAATCTTTAATCTAAAATTGCTTAAGATGGATCTACTAAGAATAAAGGTTGGTCATACTCAACTGGTGAAGCATCATCTACCAAAATTTTAACAATTTTACCAGAAACCTCTGCTTCTATTTGATTGAATAATTTCATTGCTTCTATTACACATACTACAGTGTCGTTTTTAACCTCACTTCCTACATTTACAAATAGGTCTTTGTCTGGAGAAGGTTTTCTGTAGAAGGTCCCTATCATTGGAGATTTAATGGTAACATATTTGCTTTCATCTGCAGAAGAATCTGCTTTAGACTCTGTTGCTACTGGTGCGGTAGCAGGCGCGGAAGCTACAGGTGTGGCTACAGGCGCTTGATAAGCTACAGGTTGAGGTGCAAAAC
>DDFD01000021.1 GCA_002337005.1 Flavobacteriales bacterium UBA1937
TAGAAAGAGCGCTAAACGGAACTCCTGGAATGAAATATATGGCTTCTGACGCTGGTAATGACGGCGAAGCTTCTATTCAGGTGGTTTTTAACTTAGGAACAGACCCTAATCAGGCTTCACTAAATGTTCAAAACAGAGTAGCTTCAGTAGTAAATAAATTGCCACCTTTGGTTGTAAGAGAAGGGGTAAAAATTAGTAGAGAAGAAAGTAATATGTTGATGTATGTCAACCTTTACAGTAATGAGAAAAAGGCTGACCAAAAATTTCTTTTTAACTATGCAGATATTAATCTTTTGTCTGAATTAAAAAGAGTTGATGGAGTAGGTTTTGCAGATATTTTGGGAAATAGAGAATATGCTATGAGAGTTTGGCTAAAACCAGATCGTATGTTAGCCTATAAAATTTCGGCAGATGAAGTAATGGGAGCTCTTGCCCAACAAAGCTTAGAGGCTTCTCCCGGAAAAACTGGGGAAAGTTCTGGTAAAAGGTCTCAAACTTTCGAATATGTTTTGAAATATTCTGGGCGTTTCACCACCAAAGAACAATACGAAAATGTAGTTATAAGAGCCAATCCTGATGGTGAATTATTGAGATTAAAAGATGTAGCAGATATAGAATTCGGGAGTTCTATGTATGACATCTATTCTAGTATTAATGGCAAACCTTCTGCTGCTATTGTTCTAAAACAATCTTATGGCAGTAATGCAACCCAAGTAATAAAAGATGTAAAATCTAAATTAGAAGAACTTAAAAAATCTTTCCCAAAAGGAATGGACTATGAAATCTCTTATGACGTTTCTACTTTTTTAGATGCTTCTATAGAAAAAGTGGTTCACACTTTATTTGAAGCTTTTGTTTTGGTAGCTATCGTAGTTTTCTTATTCTTAGGAGACTGGCGTTCTACCTTAATTCCTGTTTTGGCGGTGCCTGTTTCGTTAGTAGGAACGTTTATGTTTATGCAACTTTTTGGCATTACGCTCAATTTGATAACGCTATTTGCGTTGGTTTTGGCAATTGGTATTGTAGTAGATGATGCTATTGTGGTGATAGAAGCGGTACACCATAAAATGGAAACGCACCATATCTCTGCAAGAAAAGCCGCTAAATTAGCGATTGAAGAAGTAGGTGGAGCAATTATTGCCATCACTTTTGTAATGGCGGCCGTATTTATTCCAGTAGCTTTTATGTCTGGTCCTGTAGGAATTTTCTACCGTCAGTTTTCTATTACAATGGCTACGTCTATTATTCTTTCTGGTATTATAGCGCTTACACTTACACCTGCACTATGCGCTATGATTCTTAAAAATACGCACAGTGAACCTAAAAAGAAAACCCCTATAAATTATGTTGTAGAAAGTTTCAATAAATGGTTTGATAAAACGTCTCTCAGATACCTGAATGTTCTTAGCAAAATTATTGACAGAAGAACTGTTACTTTCGGTATTTTAGCCATTTTTTGTGCTGGAATTTACTTCCTGAACAAAAATGTTCCTTCGGGATTTATTCCAAATGAAGACCAAGGAATGATTTATGCAATTATCCAAACGCCACCTGGTTCATCTTTAGAAAGAACTAATAATGTAGCGGAACAACTTCAGAAAATGACGGAAGATATGGATGATGTAAAATCTGTTTCCGCTTTGGCAGGTTACGAAATTCTAACCGAAGGTACAGGGTCTAACTCTGGTACTTGTCTTATCAACCTAAAACCTTGGAATGAAAGAGGGCATTCTTCACAAGAAATTATAGAAGAATTAGAAAAAAAATCTAAATCCCTAAAAGGTGCTCAGATAGAATTTTTCCAACCGCCAGCAGTTCCGGGGTATGGTGCAGCAGGAGGTTTTGAACTAAGACTTCTGGATAAAGACGGCACTAATGATTACAAAAAAATGGAAGAAGTCAATAAAAATTTCGTGGAAGAATTAAATAAACGTCCAGAACTTTCGTCTGTTTTCTCTTTCTATAGTGCTAGTTTCCCACAATATATGATGAGAATTGACAATGATTTGGCTCAGCAAAAAGGGGTAACCATTGACAATGCTACCAATACACTTTCTACATTATTAGGAAGTAACTACGAAATCAGTTTTATTAAATTCGGTCGTCAGTACAAAGTTATTGTTCAGGCTGCACCTCAGTACAGAGCTTTGCCAGAAGATATTCTAAAATTATATGTGAAAAACAACCGAGACGAAATGGTACCTTTCTCTGCATTTATGCATTTAGAAAAAGTATATAGTCTCTCAGAAATCACAAGACATAATATGTACAATGCTTCAGAAATTAGTGGTCAAGCTGGTGAAGGTTATAGTAGTGGTGAAGCAATTAGTGCGATAAAAGAAGTGGCAGAAAAAACTTTACCAAGAGGTTATGGTATAGATTGGGCAGGTATTTCTAAGGATGAAGAAGGTAGAGGAAACGAAGCTATTTATATTTTCTTAATATGTTTAACGTTTGTCTATCTTATATTGTCAGCACAATACGAAAGTTTCATACTGCCATTAATTATCATTTTATCATTAGTTGTGGGGATATGCGGAGCCTTTTTATTTCTGTTCTTATTTGGATTAGAAAATAACATTTATGCTCAGGTTGCTATGGTAATGTTGATAGGGCTATTAGGGAAAAATGCGGTTTTAATTGTAGAATTTGCTGCACAAAAACACAGCGAAGGCGAAACCACATTTAATTCTGCACTAGAAGGAGCTAAAGTGAGATTCCGTCCTATTTTAATGACTTCATTTGCATTTATTGCCGGATTAATTCCTTTAGTATTCGCAACAGGACCTGGTGCTATTGGCAACAGAACTATTGGCTCTGCTTCGGCCGGTGGTATGCTTATCGGTACGGTATTCGGTTTGTTTGTAATTCCTGGATTGTATTACATTTTTGCTACCATTTCAGAGAAATACAAATTTGTGAAAGAAGAAGATGAAAACCCTTTAACAGAAGACTTTACTCATGAATAATTTTTTAAAAACATATAAAATCATACTTTCTGTTGGCTTACTTTCTTTAGTCATCAGTTGTAAAGTGCCAGCTATTGTAGAAAATAATGCAAAAACTCAGCTTCCAGAAGTTTATCAGCCAAGTGCAAGCTATACCGCACTTGCTGCTGATACCACCAATATTGCAGTAAAGCCTTGGCAAGAATTCTACAAAGACCAATATTTGAAATCTTTAATTGATGCTGCTCTACATAACAATCAAGAGTTGAATATTCAATTACAAGAAATAGAAATTGCAAAAAATGACATCCGAGTTAAGAAGGGTGCGTTATTACCATCGGTTTCACTTCTGGCAGGTGCTAGTGTAGATAAAGTAGGAAGATATACCAGCCAAGGAGCTGGTGATGCCAATACTGAAATAGAACCAGGAAAAGAAATGCCAGATCCGCTTGGTAATTTTGCAGTAGGCGCAGTTGCCAATTGGGAAGTAGATGTTTGGAAAAAACTCAGAAATTCTAGCAAAGCTGCAGTAGATAGATATTTAGCAACGGTAGAAGGAAAAAATTTCGTGGTTACCAATTTGGTGGCAGAAATTGCCAATTCTTATTATGAATTATTGGCTCTTGATAATCAATTAGATATCATTAGGCAGACCATTAAAATTCAAAAAAATGCCTTAGAAGTGGTTAAAATCCAAAAAGAAGCAGCTCGTTCTAACGAATTAGCTGTTCAAAAGTTTCAAGCTGAGGTTTTATCTACCCAAAATAAAGAATACGAAATTTTACAACAAATAAAGGAAACCGAAAATAAAATTAATTTCCTTTTAGGAAGATATCCGCAAGAAATTCCTAGAGATAAATCTGTCTTTATGAACGAAAAGATTGCAGATGTTTACACAGGAATTCCCTCTCAGCTTTTAGCTAATAGACCAGATATTAAACAGGCAGAACTAGAATTAGATGCTTCTAAGCTAGATGTAAAAATAGCAAGAGCAGAATTTTTTCCGAAATTCGAAATTAGTGCAGGTGTAGGTTTACAAGCTTTTAAACCAACTTATTTGGTGAAAATTCCTGAATCGTTATTATACAATTTGGCTGCGGATATGGCTGCTCCGCTTATTAATAGAAATGCTATCAAAGCAGAATTTGCCAGTGCTAATGCCAGACAAATACAGTCTCTTTACGAATACGAAAAGACGGTTTTAGGCGCGTATTTAGAAGTAAACACACAAATTTCAAATATAGATAATCTTCAAAAAAACTTTAGTATGCAAAACCAACAAGTACTAGCACTCAATAAAGCGATTGATGCTGCTAATGATTTGTTCAAAGCAGCTAGAGCTGATTATTTTGAAGTATTAATGACGCAACGAGACGTTTTGGAAGCAAAACTTGATCTAATAGAAACTAAACAAAAACAGCTTGCTTCCGTTGTACAGATTTACAGAAGCCTCGGTGGAGGTTGGAAGTAATCTCACGTTTCGTTACATTTTTTCTCATAACCGAGTCACCAATTTATTGGTGACTTTTTTGTTGTATCTTTTTTTGAGAAAGTGATTGAATTAACTATTTTTGAAAAAAAATAAAAATGTTGTTAGAACAATTAGAACAAGCTCCAGAAACCATTAATTTCAAAGAAGTAATGGCTTACATTGATGAAAATTATGATTTTGAGCCTACAAAATTTATCAACGGAAATACGACTAATGAAGCCAATCAAAATAATGGCTCTTGCAAAGTTTTTAGCTTTGCTCAACTAAATAACTTATCAAAAGAACAAACACTCTGGCTTTTCGGGGAATTTTATACAGAAGGTGTTCTCAATAATCCCGAAGGAACTGACCACCAAAACATCAGAAATTTTATGGAGTTCGGTTGGGACGGTATTTCTTTTGATGGAGTAGCCTTAAAGGAAAAATAGCTTATTTTTTAATAAACTTAATAACATCTTGGCTCAGTTCTTCTGCTCTTTCTATTGGCACTCCGTGTGATGCTCCTTTGTAGATTTTAAGCTGAGAATTTGGGATTTCCTTAGCAATATATTCAGTGTGAGATTTCAGAATCAAATCATTTTCTCCTGCCAAAACAAAAATTTTTGCCTTAATGTTATTTAATTGATTTTTAGTAATTTTAGGTTCATCAATCATTAATTGTAATAATCGTATTTCTCTTTGTGGTTTATTTTCGGTTTTCATTTTAGAGGCGTCTTTTTTCATGTTTTCTACTTCTTGTTCACCAACTCCATCAGGAAAAACATTGGCACCACTGGTAATCACTTTATTGGTATTCTCAGGATATTTTATAGCAAATTCCAATCCTGTATTTCCTCCATCGCTCCATCCTAGAATGTTTATTTTTTTTAGCCCCAATTTGTCTGCCAAAGCTTTTACATCTTCGGCAAATTTTCTATAAGTCAAAGGTTCTAGAGAAGTATCAGTACTTTTTCCTTGCGCACGTGTATCCATCGTAACCACCATAAAATGCTTGGAGAGTTCAGGGATTTCTAGTTTGAATGCATCTATGCTACCACCATTTCCGTGGAGTAAAAATAGTGGTTTACCTTTGCCATAAATTTCATAATAAATATCTGCATCTTTTAAATGGAGTATTTTTCCAACCTTTGGATTGTTGCCGTATTCTATGTTTTGAGAAAAAACTTTTTCAGACAAGAAGAAAATAAGAAATAGAAAGATGTATTTTTTCATAGTAAACTTTCATCAAAAATACTAAATAAAACAATTTCCGAATCAAAAATTCTATAACAAATATCATTTTTGTATTTTCGCAACTCATTTATCAATCATTATTTATCAATTATAAAATGAATTACGTTTCCGCAGAAAATCTTACCAAATCTTACGGCATTAAAACTCTTTTTGAGAACATTTCTTTCAACGTTAATGAAGGAGACAAAATTGCCATCGTTGCCAAAAACGGAAGCGGAAAATCTACTTTACTTAAAATTTTATTAGGGAAAGAAATCGCAGATTCTGGTACGGTAGCCATCAACAAAGACATTCAGGTGGTTTTGTTCGACCAAGAAATTGAGTTTAATTCTGATTTATCTATTGATGAATTTATGATGACGCTAGATTCTCCACCTATTTTAGCACTTAAAAAATACCATCACGCATTGGTTTCTCACCATCCCGAAGAAATGGAAAAAGCCATCGCCGAAATGGAAATTCAGAAAGCTTGGGATTTAGAAAATGAGATGAAACAAATTCTTTCTCAGCTCAAAATCACCGATTTATCTGCAAAAATGGGGAAACTTTCGGGCGGACAAATCAAACGTGTGGCTTTGGCAAAATTATTAACAGAAACCAGAGCACAACACACTCACACTTTGTTAATTATGGACGAACCTACCAATCATCTCGATGTGGAAATGGTAGAATGGCTCGAAAATTATTTGAGTAAAGAAAAAATTACACTGCTTTTGGTAACTCACGACCGATATTTTCTAGATTCTGTGTGCGATATTATCTGGGAAATGGAAGATAAAAACTTGTATTTCCACCAAGGAAGTTATGCTACTTATCTGGAAAACAAAATGATACGTGAAGATAATCTGAACGCCACTATAGATAAAGCTAACAATCTGTATCGTAAAGAATTAGAATGGATGCGCCGTCAACCAAAAGCGAGAACCACCAAATCTAAATCGAGAATTGATGCCTTTTATGACACTGAAAAAGTAGCCAAGACCAATACCAAAAAAGAAAGTTTGGAACTTGATTTTGAGATGAAACGGTTAGGAAATAAAATCTTAGAACTGAAAAATATTTCTAAAAGTTTCGGAGATTTGGTTTTGCTTAAGGATTTTTCTTATTCGTTTCAAAGAGGCGAAAAAGTAGGAATTATAGGCAAAAACGGAGCAGGAAAATCTACACTTCTCAATATTATTCAAGGTTTAGAGCCGAAAGATTCTGGCGAAATAGAAACTGGTGAAACCATTAAATTCGGGTATTTTTCTCAGAAAGGTTTGCAGTTTAAAGAAGACGAACGTGTAATTGATTTCATTAAAGAAATTTCAGAAAATTTTCCTTTAGCCAATGGTAGAACGATTTCTGCATCACAGTTTTTGAGATTATTTTTATTTGATGACCAAACACAATATTCCCCAATTTCTAAACTTTCTGGTGGTGAAAAAAGAAGACTTCACTTAATGTACGTTCTCTACCAGAATCCCAATTTTTTGATTTTTGATGAACCTACCAATGATTTAGATTTGCCAACTTTAACGGTTTTGGAAAACTTTTTATTGAATTTCCAAGGAAGTTTAATTATTGTTTCGCACGATCGTTATTTTATGGATAGAATTGTAGATCACGTTCTGGCTTTCGAAGGTGAAGGAAAAATTAAAGATTTTGTAGGGAATTTTTCGGAATATCGAGCGAGTTCTGAGGTACGAGGTACGAGTTCCGAGCCCAAAAAAGAAACTACTCAAACAAATTCAAACGATTTCAAACAGAATCAAACTCCTTCAAACTCAACCAAGAAAAAACTAAGCTTCAAAGAACAGCGTGAGCTGGAAACCATAGAAAAAGAAATGCCAGAACTAGAAAAAAAACGTGCGCAAATTTTAGAAAAACTCAATAATGAAGCTGATTACGAGAAAATTTCGGTGCTCTCTACTGACTTAGAAAAAATTTCTGAACAACTAGAAGAACACGAAATGCGCTGGTTAGAATTACAAGAAATGATGAGCTAAAATGATTAAAAAATTATACTCTGGTTTCATTATTCTATATACTTTACTGCTTTTGTATTGGCTATTTTTTGGGTTTGGCAGAACTTCAAACGTAGAAAAAACGGTGCAACTTATTCCTTTTACGACCATTTATAAAATGTTTACTCAAGTATATGATTTTAAGTATTTTAGCATCAATATTATAGGGAATATTGTTGTTTTTATTCCATTTGGTTTTTTAGGAATTGTATTTGAGAAATTAAAAAAAGCAAAATTTCTTTTCCCTATTTTTATTTTAGGAATTAGTACTTTAGAGTTTTTACAATTCATTACCAGAAGAGGTTATGCAGAAATAGATGATGTAATTCTGAATACAATGGGGGTTGCCATTGGTTTTTGGGTTTATCGGTTTTATATGAAAAAGTATTAGACCTTCTTTTCAAAAATTTTTGAAATTATTTTGAATATGCATTAAATTTTGGAGTTAAATTTCTTTAAAAATCCTTGGTAAAGGCTTTAATTATACCTAACAGTTGATGGCTTTTTATTCTTCTGTTTGATTTATAATCCAATTTGTCCAACCTATAATTGTTGATGCTCTTCTGAAATATGTCGTGTCAGAACCAACATTATACAGTTTGGAACGTTTCATTATTTCGACTATAGTTTCTTTATTTGGCATTTCTCCGTTATCAAGATGAAGTCTTATTACATCTTTAAATGCTTTATGTGATAATATCAATTTTATGAACTCCTTTTGTCTGTCAATTAATGATGTATTCATTATTTTTTGACCTAATTTACTCAATATAAAACAAGTTTGTTTTATTGTTGTGTCTTGAATTTTGTCAACTAATCCTAAATATCTTGCTGCATTAGTGTAATAATCGTGTTGTCTTGGATCGATAGTACCAAAATCAAAGTCTTGAAGATATTGTTCTTTTGTCATAAATTGATTTTGATTAATTAGCTCACACAAATTGATTACTCTCTCAAAACTGTCGGCTTGAGGAAAAGGAATTTCAGGTTCTTTTGTGAGTTTAGTTGTATCAATTATTTGCGATAGAGCTTCAAGATTAAAACTTCCTTCTTGAATAGCATATTTTTTTTGTTTAATGAGAACAAGTGAATTGTAATGTTCAATGTTAGAAAACGAATACTCTCTTAAATGAAATACACCATTTGAATAAGTTAAAAATATCGGACGAACTTGCTTTTGAATTTTACCACTCCAAAGTTTATATGGGTAATAAAGTTGACGAACCAAAAAATCTGACGATATATAATTTTTAGCTTCTATAAGATTTAGAGAATTGTCGCCTTCATAACCTCCGTCAATTTCTACTTGTGAGTTTCCAACATTTATATTAAAAAGTCCTTTTGGCGAATTGATTCCAAAAGAAAAAGAAGACGAACTCATTCTTCCACTTACTGTTGGGAATAGATTTTCCTCATTTGTAAAATCATGTAGAATTTTGGATACAAATGCACAGTTTATTGCAGTTGCTTCACTTGTTATATCACGATAATCAAGACTTTCTAAAAATGTAGGAAATTCAATTGGTGTAACTTCAATATCATTTGAGTTGAATTTGCAAAAGGCTTCAAATTCACCAATTACATATCCACCTCTTGAAGTTGGTAAAATTGAAAGTTTGTTTTCTGCAAAAAGTTTTGGGCGTGTCCCTTCGGGTCGGGCTATCCGCTACAAGTCCTCGCTCGTTCCTCGCTGTGGGCTTTTCGCTTCTATCCCTCACGCAAAAAGCGGATGAAATTTAGAACTATAAATATTATCTTTTGAAAAATATTGTAAATGCCCTTCATTTGGAATATAAAGTAAATCATTACCTATTTTTCGCACATTGAAATCTTCTTTTTCTGATATTTCAAAAAAATCTTCAATCCAACAAATTGCCATTTCCTCTGTAGTAAATTCTTCAACCCAACAATCTTCGGTGTAATTATCAAATGCTATCCAAACATCTCCTTCTAGAAAATAACCACTACAAATATGACTTTCTCTGTTTTCTAAATTCTGTTTAAGAATTTGACTTGCTTTTTCGCCTGTATAAATCATAATATTTGGTTTAATTTTTTTTCTTATAAGTTCCTCTTGAAACAAATTCGATAACACCTTTATCCCGTAATACTTGAAGTTGCTGTCTAATTTTATCTTTGATAAAGTGGTTATTTGGATATTTTAATTTCAATTCAGTTTCAAATTTATAGACATCTTCTAGTCTAAAATTTCTATTTGGAATTAAATCAACACAGTTTAAAATATCAATTAGCCAGCCTCGAGATTTCTGGTTTACACTTTTTAAAAACTCTGTTTCTTTCCATTTGTCTATAACTAAATCTCTATCAATTATTTCTGAGTTTTTAATGAGAAAAATTCTTCCAGAAGAAGGAATTTTATCTAATAAAATATTACAACCTGTCCAACCTGCTCTTCTTGCATTTTCAGAAAGTGGTTTTCTCTTTTCAATGAAATCAGGAACAAAATAGTGTTTAGGAATTATTAAAAAATCACGGACACTCCAATTTGATTTGTCGTAAGTTAAAAAGAAAAAATTGGGATTGTTATCTGCTTCAATGCGATTTATCATTGTGTGATAAGCTCCATCAACAATCTTTTTTGACATTAATCCATTTTTACTTTTTAATTCATATTCTTGAGAGCAATTTTTGCAATAAAAATCTGCAACCGGTGAATTGTTACTAAATTGTTCTAAATATGGATTATTGCAATTAGGGCAAAAAGAATTTTTTTTTACCCAACTTTCAGTCAATACTCTTGAGATTTGAGAGTTGCTTGTGTAATTACTTACTAAATTTAAATCAAACTTTAAATCCATTACGCAACCATTTTTAATACTTCATCAACTTCACCTCGGTCTGCACCATTTGAGTTAATTGCTCTATTTGCTTTTACAATAGTTATTTTATAATCTTTATATAGGTCTTTTATAAAATCAGCGGATGAATTTGAAAGTAGAAATTTCACTCCTTTTTTATGCAATTCATCACAAGCTGTTTTTAGGTCAATTTGGTCATACATATTCCAACCACCTTGTACATAACCTGTAAAGTTTGAACTTTCAGAAATTGGATGATATGGAGGATCCAAATACACAAAACATTTTTTATCTGTTTGTTTTAAAATTTCAGAATAATCCCCACTTTTAATTTCTATATTATTACTTTTTAGAAATTTATTTACAGCTTTAAGTGTCGGTTCATTAACGATATTCGGATTTTTGTATCGCCCAAACGGCGAGTTAAACTCACCAGCATTGTTAACTCTGTAAAGACCGTTGAAACAAGTTTTATTCAAGAAAATAACTCTTGATGCTCTTTGAACAGCAGTAAGTCTTTTAAACTCTCTATTTCTATCTAAACTCCTTATTGAGTAAAAATATTCAGCTTCGTTTTTATGTTTTTTAAGGTCTGTAATTAATTCGTCAAGATTCTCTTTAATAACTTGATAAACATTTATTAATTCTTCATTAAAGTCATTAATAATAGCATTTTTAGGTTGTAAATTAAATAATACTGCACCGCCACCAATAAATGGCTCAACATATTTATAATCTTTAATGTTTTCGGGCAAATGCTCAACAATTGTAGGCATAATTTGTCTTTTGCCTCCAACCCATTTCAAAAATGGTGTTACTAACTTGTTATTTTTTGCCATTTTTTAGTTTACTAAAAATTTTAGTACGCAATTTAGTAAATTTTGGTCAAGTTGCCCAAATTTTTAATCAGTTTATTCTGTATAGAATATTGACATAAATTATTTCCTAAAATGACAATTTATTATCAAACACGGTATTTTTTCTTTTACCTATTCAATTCTTTAGCACGATTTTCGGCGGCAAAGATTCCGTTTTCAACAATTTCTTTTAATGAATTTTCATTAAAAATTTTCAGAGCTGCTTCAGTAGTTCCGCCTTTTGAGGCCACTTCTTTCACCAATTCGTCTAGATTTTTATCAGAATTGTTGATCAGATGGTACGCCCCAATCATGGTTTGTTTTACAAAAAGTTTTGATAGATTTTCGTTAATTCCCATCTTCATTCCTGCCTTAATCATCGCATCTACAAAGTAATAAAAATAAGCAGGTCCGCTTCCACTTAATGCAGTTACCGCATCTAGAAGATTTTCGTCTTCTAGATAAACTGCTCTACCAGAACTGTTTAGTAATCTTTCGATTTGCAAAATTTGATTAAAAGTAATGCCTTCTGCTGCGGTGTAACCTGTAATTCCCATTCCGATTAGCGTTGGAGAATTTGGCATAGCTCTCACTACATTTTGATGATGTAGTAAATCTTGAATTTTCTCAATTTTTACGCCTGCCATTATAGAAAGAATAATCTGTTTTTCTTTGAATTTGAAAGGTAAATTTTGTGCTACAAAAGGAAAATCCTGAGGTTTTACAGAAACAATAATGAGTTCTGCATCGTCTATATTAGCTTCTTCAAAAAAAGAAACTTTTAGTTCTGGGAACTCTTTTTTTATTTTTCCGATTTTTTCTTCACTTCTGATGATGAGTTGCAAGTTCTGCGGTTTTACCAATTCGTATTTCAAAAAAGAACGAGAGAACGCCACGCCCATATTTCCTGCTCCGATGATTGCAATTTTCATATTTTTATATTGTTTGATGTTGTTTAAATTTTTATTTTTTATTAAAATAATCTCTCAAAACCCTTAATTCGTGAAATTCCATATGAGGCAAATCGCGTTTTAATTCATTAAGACTTTCATATTTTTCTGGATTTTCTTTGAATTTAGTTTTGTAGAAAATCTCAAAATCTTGTATATATTCTTTGGCAATAATTCTTTCGATTTCTAATTGTCCATTTTCTACAAATTTCCCTAAATGCCCAAAAATAGTTTGCACCAAAACGCCTCTTTCTTTTGCAATTTCACCAATAGATTTACCTTCTTCGAAGAGTTGAAAGGTGATGTTTTGGGTAGGAATTTTAACCACTTTTACCGAAATTTTTTCGTCATTTTTCTGGTCAAAAAGTGGTTTGTCTAACAAATGTACGTTTTTTAAATCATTGAGATATTCTTCTAAATCATCTAGAAAAGTTCTGGTATCTTCATTATATTGTTTCATTCCTTTTACACCTTTGGTTTCGGCGTAAAAATCTTTAAAAGGTTTGAAAACCTCTTCTTTTACCTTTCCAAAAAAGAAATTAACTGCGCCTTCTGCTTTAGTTTCTATTTCTTGCCAATTTTCTTGATTTTGAATGAATTTTTTGGTTTTTTGCCAAATGATTTTTTCAAATTTCAGGTATATTTCGGTCAAATTATCCACCGAAGTTTTAAGAGTAAAATACAATTGAAAAGCATTTTGCTGATTCACAAATTTACTTTCTTTAGAAGCGTTATTCCATGTTTCTAGAGATTGTTTCATCCAAGAAGTGTCTAAATATCTCAGTACTTTTCTAATGCTATAATCGTACTTTTCAGAATGTAAAATCTCTTCAATTTGATCATTAGCATTAGTAGAATCTTGAAACTGAGCAACTCTTTTGTCACTAAAAATCACGTCACTAGAAATTCTGGATTTCAGCACTATTCCTTCTAAAGTTCTGCAACGCGAAAGCGCAACGTACACCTGACCAGAAGCAAAAGATTTACCAGCATCTATCATTAATCTATCAAATGTTAAACCTTGAGATTTATGAATCGTAACTGCCCAGGCCAAGCGAATAGGGTATTGTTCGAAGCTACCCAAAACCTCTTCTTTGATGTTTTTTTCGGTATCTAATGTGTATTTTTTCTGTTCCCAGATTTCTTTTTTTAGTTTGTAATCTTCATCATCACCATCTATTCTTACCCAAATTTCATCCTCATCTAAATCTACTACTTCGGCTAGTTTTCCGTTAAAATATTTTTTTTCTTGAGTAGCATCATTTCTGATGAACATAATCTGCGCTCCAATTTTCAGTTCTAAAGTTTCTTCATTAGGAAACTGATTATCTCTGAAATCGCCTACTACATTTGCCTTATAGAAGTATGATTTACCACCCAATTCATTGAGTTTTTTGGCATTAATATCATCCGAAATTCTGTTATGAGAAGAGAGATAAACGTAGGCTTCTTCTTTTGGTTCAAAATCTGGAATATATCTTTCGTGGAGTTTTTCGTAATGTTCTTTTGATAGATTACCATCTCTGATTTCGTTGAGAATTTCTAGAAATTCTTCGTCTTTTTGTCGGAAAACTTCAGTTAATTCTATGGTGAGAAGATTGGTTTCTTTGAGCGCAAAAGCATCAAAAAAGAAAGGAGAATGATAATATTTTTTCATAATATATTCATTCTCATCTCTTACCACAGGTGGAAGCTGATATAAATCTCCTATGAAAAGCATCTGAACACCACCAAATTTATTAGGATTTCTTCTGATGTGTCTCAGAGAAAAATCCATCATATCTAGTACGTCTGCTCGCAGCATAGAAACCTCGTCTATGATGATAATTTCTACCTCGCGAAGCAGTTTTAGCTTATCTTTTCTATAGCGGAAATGCTGCATTAAATCTTGGATGTTCATGGCAAGATTTCCATCAATTCTGTCTAAAGTTGGGATAAAAGTCCTGAGAGGAAACCCAAACATAGAATGAATGGTAACACCACCAGCATTGATGGCTGCGATACCTGTAGGTGCTACTACAATGTGTTTTTTGTGGGTTTTCTTCACAAAATTATTGAGGAAAGTGGTTTTACCTGTTCCTGCTTTTCCGGTGAGAAAGATGTTTCGGCTGGTGTTTTCTACGAGGTCAAAAAGGTGATTATTCATTCTAATTTCAAAAATAGTGATTTTTTTTGAGTGATGATTGGATGATGATATGGGAATTTTCAGAATTTTTAAGTTAGGAGAATGGAGAACTTTAGAATGGGGGATGCATCTGAAATCATCAATTATAAATCGTAAATAGCACGCCCCAGATGGAGCCATTGTTGGAGCTCTTTTTATAATTTTTTTGAGAAAATTATAAAAAAGCGACTGGCGAGAGCTGGAAAAGGCGCATGAAAATCGATTTTAATTTACAGAATCTATTATAATTAATAGATGATATAAATCATAATGCAATTTCGGAATTTTGTTTATAATTTTGCAACTGAGTTTAAGGAAGAATAATTCTTCGAATATTAATCACCTTAATATTTCTTTTTTTTCTTTGGGTTTTTCTTATTGGCTGAACTGCTGATGGTTATTGAGACATTGATAATAAGGGTTTTTATGAAATCAAGAAAATCATGGGTAGTTTATCCAAAGTCAAGAAAAATTCAAAATTAGCACACAATGCTATGCTGTTTCCTCTTTTCCACTTCAGTTTACATTCTAAGGGGGCAGCATAAAAGAAGCCCAGAAAAGATTCTGGGCATTCTTTTTTTAAAAATGTTTAAAAATGTTAATTGAATTTATTTTCTTAAAGTGATTTGTTTTACGTTTCCATTTGCATCTGTAAATGTGGCTAGATTATCACATTCTCCGTTTCCGAAATCTAATGTACCATCTACTTTGCTGCCTTTTAAAATAACGCTTCCTTTTGAGATGAAACGGCAAGCATTTCTTTTAAATAAAGGTGTTTTGATGGTAGATGTAAAGTAGGTGCCATTACTTCTGTTTACATTTCTATTTCCTTCGAAAGTTTCAAAAGCATCATCTCCAATATTTTTAGGAGTGGCTACACCTTCTACCATTCTGTATTTTCTGTTGCTAGAAAAGGTGAAATAGGTGCCGTCTTCGTTGGTTATTTTACCATTGGTAACTTCTTTGCTAAACGTAGGAACCGTAAGGTCTGTGGTAAGATTGGTAAGTTTGGCATCTCCTTCTACTTTTCTGCCGTCTATATAAAAATCTTGGTGTGTAATTGTGATAGAAGCACCGGGAACAAAAATAGGATTAGTAACCGTAATAGTGATGGTTCCTTTTCTGGTGATTCCTCTTTTGTCTGTACAGCCAGTACCAAAATCTACAGTAATTGTTTTAGGAAAGGTACCATTAGTAGATGTTACGGTAACCTTAGCACAAGGATAATCTGGATGTGCACCTAACTGTCCACCTGCGGAAGTTCTAAGTGCGGTAGTGTTCTCAAAATTAGCAGCAAAATCTGTAGCCAAATCGATATCTGATTCTGACACGAAATCTGCATTGGCTTCTGTTTGTAAATTCTCTTGGTCTAATGATAAATTGGTGTTTGAGTCTTCTCTGTTACAAGAATAAGTAAATCCTGCAACAACACTAAGTGCGATTAAAAATTTTGTAAGTTTCATTATTTTGTTTTTAGTATTCTATGGTAAGATGAATAAAAAAACAAAAAGTTAAATGCGAAACCTAAAAAACTTGAAAATAATATTTAAAACATTGATTATCATTCTATAAAAATATTATTTTATTTTAAACAAGGCATATCGAAACAGGTCTAAATACTTTCCATTTTTAAGAATTTCTTGCTTAAGCTCAGCTTCGAAAACAAAGCCATTTTTCTCTAAAACTTTACCAGAAGCTGGATTGTGATGAAAGTGTGAGGCATAAATTTTATTCAGTTTTAATTCTTCGAAAGCGAAATTTAAGACTTCTTGTAATGCTTCGGAAACATAGCCATTATTCCAAAAAGATTTTCCGAGCCAATAACCAACCTCGGCCTTGTTGTTACCAATATCTATATGAAGTCCGATTGCACCGATTAATTTCAGGTTTTCTTTCTCTCTAATTCCGAAAATAAAGGCTTCTTTTTTCTTGAAGCTAAATTCTGCCATTTGAAACCAATAATCTGCATGTTGCTTATGATACGGGAAAGGCAATGTTAAAGTGTTTTCAGAAATTTCTGAGGTAGAATTCATCTGAAGAATAACATCTTCTGTATCTTCAACAGTAGGCTGAGAAAGGATAAGTCTGGTTGTAGAAAGTATGGGGAAATTAGTCATTATTTTTATACCAAGAAGAATATTTCACATAATTATTGGCAATTCTATTGATTTCACCTTCCAGCAATTGCTGAGAAACATCTTTTACCTTTTTTGCAGGAACTCCTGCCCAAAGTTCACCGGCTTTTATGTGCGTTCCTTGTGTTACTACAGCTCCTGCTGCTACAATAGAATTGCTTTCTACCACGCAATCATCCATCACCACAGCACTCATCCCAATCAAAACATTATCGTGAATGGTACAACCGTGTACACAAGCGTTATGCCCAATAGAAACATTATTCCCAATATTCAGCGGGAATTTTTCATAAGTACAATGAAGCATTACGTTATCTTGAACATTTACTTTATTTCCTAGTTTTATATAATGTACATCTCCTCTAATCACTGCATTATACCAAATGCTACAATCTCTGCCCATTTCTACATCACCAATGATGACGGCGGTTTCTGCTAAAAAAGTGTTTTCTCCTATTTTGGGAGTTTTTCCTAAAAGTTCTCTTACTAATGCCATAATTTTAATTGAAAATTAAAAGTTGAAATTTGAAAATGTTTTTTTAAAATTCAAAAAATAGAGAAAATCTAACATCAATTTCATAAAACCTAAAACCTAATCCCTATTTTTGTACTCTCAAATTTAAGTAAAAAATGCATAAAATAATTATAGAACCTACCGCAAATCCAAATGTTATAAAATTTGTGGCAGATTATACCTTAATTCCAGGTTCATTAGAGCTTGATAGAACTTCGGATATTTCTGAAATTCCTCTCGCTCAGGAACTTTTTAATTATCCTTTTGTTGCTAAAATTTTTATCTCTGCTAATTTTGTAGCGGTTGCCAAAGAAGACCACGTAGAATGGGAATACATAGCAGCTAGTCTTAAAAATGTAATCGAGGACGAACTTTTGGCAAATCCTAGAATTTACAGACAAAAGCCTCAACAGAGATACGAAATTTTCGCAGAAATGACTCCGAATCCTGCTGTGATGAAATTCGGCGGAAACAGACTTTTATTAGATGGTTTTGTGGAAGTAAAATCTAAAGAAGAAGCGGATGAAGTTCCATTGGCAAAAGCGCTTTATGATGAATTCAAATTTGTGAAAGAAGTTTTTGTTTCAGAAAATTTTGTTGCTGTAACCAAAGATGATTCTGTGCAATGGCACGAAGTGATGGTTTTGGTAAGAAATGTAGTGGCAGAATTTTTACAAACTGGGAATGCCATTACCAATAAAGCTCCACAAAAACACGAAAATCCTGTAGAGCAAATCATTAACAGAGATTACACCGATGATGAACAAAAAATTTCGGATATTTTAACAGAATATGTTTCGCCAGCAGTAGAAAATGATGGCGGAAAAATCTCACTTTTAGAGTACGATGCAGATAATAAAACTGCAAAAATGCTCTTGCAAGGAGCTTGCAGCGGTTGCCCAAGTTCTACCGCAACTTTAAAAGGAGGAATAGAACAAGTGCTAAGAAATTTCTTACCAGATTTGGTAGAAAAAGTAGAGGCTGTAAATGGATAATTAGTTTTTAGTTGATTGTTGTCAGTTAATCGTATTTACGCTGATAGCTTTCGATAATATTAAAAAAAACAAAATTTTGAATACCTACAACCAACAACCAACAACCAATAACCAAAAAAAAGGAATACTTCTTGTAAATCTTGGTTCGCCGAAATCTACAAAAGTTGAAGATGTAAAAGAATATCTTGATGAATTCTTGATGGATGAACGTGTGATAGATTACCGTTGGTTTTTTAGAGCACTTTTGGTAAAAGGAATTATTTTGAAAACCCGTCCCAAGAAATCTGCGGCAGCTTATGAAACCGTTTGGACGGAGGAAGGCTCACCACTGATTGTCATTACCAAACAAATTCAACAAAAATTACAAAAATTAGTAGATATTCCTGTAGAAATTGGGATGAGGTATGCTGAACCAAGCATAGAAACTGGCATTAGAAGCTTGGTAGAAAAAGGTGTGGAAGAAATTGTACTTTTCCCGCTTTATCCTCAATATGCAATGAGTACTACTGAAACGGTGGTGGAAAAAGCGAAGGAAGTTCAGGCTAAATTCTTCCCAAATGTTAAAATTAATTATATAAAACCTTTTTACAATAGAGATATTTATATCAATTGTTTAGCAGAAAGCATCAAAGAAAAATTGCCTGATAATTTTGACTTATTGCAGTTTTCATATCATGGTGTTCCAGAAAGACACATTTACAAAACAGACCCTACCAAAACCTGTAAAATAGGTGATTGTTGTTTCAAAGAAGATCATCCGTCGCATCAATATTGTTACAGACATCAATGCCTTAAAACTACAGAATTGGTGAAACAAAAACTAGGTTTAGAAGATAATCAAGTGAAATCTACCTTCCAATCTAGATTAGGAAAAGACAAATGGATAGAGCCTTATACAGACGAAACGCTAGAAAATTTACCTAAAAATGGAGTTAAGAATTTGGCAATTGTTTGTCCAGCTTTTGTGAGTGATTGTTTAGAAACTTTAGAAGAAATTTCGGTAGAAGGAAAAGAAGAGTTTTTACACGCAGGTGGAGAAAAATTCCACTATATTCCTTGTCTTAATGATGAAGACAGATGGATAAAAGTGGTAAAACAGCTTTGCGAAGAAGAATTATAATATAAAAAGGCGTACAAAAAATTCTGTACGCCTTTATTGTTCAATATATTAAAGATGTTTGTTTATTTTTTGATAAACGATCCTGCTTTTTCTCCATTTACAATCACTAGGTAGACACCAGATTGTGCAGAAGCAGGAATTGCAATTTCCATTCTATTAGCTCCTTCTACAGCTCTAGCAGATTTTACAGCAATTTTTTTACCAGTTACACTAATCAACTCAATGTTTTTAACATCAGACAATTTACTGTCAAAATTAACTTGTACTAAATCATTAGTGGCAGCAACTTTGTAGGTTGTAACAGCAGTAGGAATTGTAACAGCAGCAGCTGGTGCGGTTCCACCTCCTACACCTACAGCATCCCATGCATTGGTGGTTTGGGTAACTTCTGCACTTGTTGCTCCATATAAATCTGCCGCAGCTTGAAGTGAATAGGTTCTTGCATTAGCATATGTAGAAGAGGATGTAAGATAAGTGGTAAGAGTTCTATATGCAATTTGTGCTGCTTTATCTAATCCTAATCCTGTAACATTATATACAAAACCTTTATCATTGGTTCCAGAACCTCCATTTACTAATAAATAATACCAGAAGTTAAGAACACCAGAATTGGTATGAACTCCACAATAATCATTAGTAGATGACGGTGTGCAGTTGGTTGTTTTCCAATAAGTCCCTTGGTAAGTGTCTGGTTGACTGTATGCATTAGGATTTGCCATATCTCTAATTACATAGTTGAAATCTTCGCCTAATTTCCAAGAGGCTTTAGAAGGCCTTGCCCAAAATTCAATAGAATTTCCAAAAATATCTGAAAAGCCTTCGTTTAATGCGCCGGATTCTTTTTGATATGCTAGATTTGCTGATTTTTCTGTTAATCCGTGAGTAATTTCGTGTCCACAAACATCCAATGCAGTAAGGGGTTTGTTGCCGTTTGTAGAGCTTCCGTCTCCATAGGTCATTCTAGAACCGTCCCAGAATGCATTAAAATAACTTCTAGAATAATGCACATAAGATTTGATAGCAAAATTATTATTATCAATACTTTTTCTACCAAATTTAGTCCAGTAAAAATCTACCGTTTTTTCTGCTCCCCAATGTGCATCTGTCGCGTATTGGTCAAGACTTGTATTTACATTATTCCAAGTATTATCAGTATCTGTAAAATCTACTGCTTTGGCATAGCTAGTTCCTTTTTTTAAATTGTATGTCTCTACCGCAGTTCCTCCCGCTCTTCCTGTTTCTCTGAGTCTATAAGATGTAGTACTTACTTGGTCTGTGGTTATAGTCTGTGTACCGCTATATCCTGTAACTGCTGAACCTGTAGAATTAGTTTCGTGGATTAAAGCATTAGCGCCTAGAATCGCACCGTTTTTAGCATCTACAAAAATCTCTTGCTTACTAAGTGGTTCTGCAGCGTAAACCACAAATTTATATGCTAGTTTAATTTTTTTACTATCTGGATTATCTGGATCAGAATAGTAAACTAGTTTTCCTTTAGGATAGTAAGTAGCGTTTTTGTCATTGGTTTCATTTTTTAAAAAAGCTTCTTCGTCTGCATCTTGCCACTTATAAGCAGAAGCTCCTACATAGGAAAGTGCAGAACTTAGAGCGTTCGCTTCAGAAATCGCAGCTTTTCTTTCGTTAGCGGAAGATGCTGGTGCTTTTTTGAACCATTCTCCATTCTGGCTAATTACTTTATTGTTTTTAACCAAAACATTCATTACCCCATATTCTACAGGAATGCCATCAATAGTCTGTTGAAATCTATGATTTTCAAAACCTAAAGCATCTTTTTCTACTTTTAATTTGTTTCCCGAAACTTCAACCATTGTTTTGGTTGCTTCATCAAAAGCAGTCGGTTTTCCTTTAAATTCAGGAGCTTTGGAGGCGTCAAATCTTACGTGTTGAGCAAACATGTCAACTTTACCAGATACTAACTTAGCAGGGTTTTGCCCATAAGCAAAAGAGGCAGCAAAAAGGCTTGCCGCGAGAGTAAATTTAATTTTCATAAAAACTATTTTTTTAATTAACAATACGAATATAGAAATTATTTTTATACAATGATAAAAAAAAATAAGAAAATTTCAAGAATCATAGTAAAATGTTAATAATTTGATTATTTGTGAATTGTAAATAAAACAAAATCAATTGATTATTTTAAACTAATATTTAAGGTTTTGTTTTATAGGGTTCCATAAAATAAAAAAATCAGCAACTATAATGTGAAATAATTACTGATTTTTTATTTTGATTGTATATTTAATAAATCATCTGTTTCTTCTTGTTTCTCCGTAACCTACCAATCCGTCATAATTTTTACCAAAGGCTGTATAGTAAATAAAAGCTTGATACAAATTTTCAGTTTGCCAAAAACTGCCATTGATTTCTCCGAAATTGAGATTTCCTGAGAAGTCTTTTGTGGCTAAAATATAATTGTAAAACCCTTGTTTCAGATAGATTTTAGCAATATATTTTTTAGATTGTTCATCATAATTCATTCTACTTTCTTCGGAAGGAGTATAATCATTAAAAGCTCCTAATACATATAATTCTTTATCCATTTTATCAGAATCTAAGGCGAAATAAACCCAAGAATAATCTGCTTCGGTATCTGCATTTCTTTCTATTCCTAAATCGTTTCTTCTGAAGTAAAAAGCGCCATTTACGTCTGGTTGATATTGATAATTAAGAGGATACGCCCAAACTGGATGCAAATAAGTTTGGTTGCCTTCATCTGTATTTTCTACCGCAGCAACCGTGTCAAAAGCCTGATTGATGATTTTATTGTCAAAATAATAAAACTCATTATTTCCTGGGAAAACTAAATCTAACTGCTGGAAAAGCAATTTATTCCCCATCATAGAATTAGATTTTATATTAAAAACACCCATATTAAAATTATTATTCTGAATCACATTCAGACTGATAGAAGCAATATTAGAAGAGAGGTTAGTTTGATTAGAAACTGCGGCTATTTCTACTCTTTGGTTAAGATTTGGTTTTCTTACATCCTCGAATCTAGATATATTAATTCCTACATTTACCCCATCTTCTACTACACAAAACCTCTTTTTGAAAAGTGGTTTAGACGCAGAATCTAGATAAACAATTAATTCATAATTTCCTGAGATTTTTGGTTGAATTTTATCATTCGGGAAATTAAGGGTGTAGTGTGTGTATTTTTGTTTGGTATTAAAAGAATATTGGTAATCTTGAATCAAACCATTGAGATTTCCTTTGGCAAATTCAGTGAAAAATAAACCATCATCTTGCCAGTTCCGATCATAATGTTTAATTGTATATTTATAAACGGTACTGCTGTTGCTAAGATCATCAAAATTAAGAATCAACTGCTCACCAAATTTTATGACTGGAGTTTCATCATTAGTCTGAGGATTAAAAAGCTGCACACTTCTAATTTTCTGCCCAGAAAACAAAAACGGAACTAACAAAAAAAGGAATCTTATATATTTCATCTTACGAAGATAACGAAAATCAAGCCAAAATATTGAAATTAAAAACTTTAAAAATTATTAAATTTGAAGTCTTTAAATGTAACTAAAATCTCTAAAAATGCTCAATATTCAGATTTTTTCCTTCAATCCTTTTTCAGAAAACACTTATTTAGTCTTTAATGAAAACAAAAAAGGTTTTATTATAGATCCAGGAAACTGGAACGAAAAGGAAACAGTAATTTTACAAAAATTTATAGAAGATAAGGGAATTTCTATTCAAAATATTCTTCTTACACACGCACACATAGATCACGTTTTAGGCTTGCAATGGGCTTTTGATATTTACAATGTGTCTGTTAAAATGCATCAAGAAGAAAAAGAAATACTAGACAGGAATCCTATGTCTGCCAGAAATTATGGTTTTGATTTTAAACCATTCTTCGGAGAAATAGAATTTTTAAATGAAGGAGATTCGTTGTTTTTAGACGAAGACGAATTGAAAGTCCTTTTTGTACCTGGGCATTCACCAGGAAGTATCGCTTTTTACAATAATGCACAAAATTTTGTAATTTCGGGTGATGCACTTTTTCAAGGAAGCATTGGTAGAACAGATTTATATAGAGGTAACCACACGCAATTGTTAGAAAGCATCAGAACTCAACTTTTTACTTTGCCAGAAGAAACCAAAGTGTATAGCGGACACGGAAATGCTACCCAAATTGGTTTCGAGAAAAACCACAATCCTTTCTTTTAATGAAAAATAATTTAAGGGTGTATCCTGAATATGTCTAAACATATGGATGCAATCAATTTTTTTGATTTTTTTTATATTTGTAGAATATAAAAAAAAAGTAATAATAATTATGAGGCTTAAATTTACATTTTTAGGGCTACTATTTTTTGTAGTCTTACAGGCAAAAGATTTTTTTAAATCTTTAGAAAACCAAAAATTATCCAAAACAGCTTCTTTGGTCATTTTTTACAGACCAGATTGTCCTTATTGTTTAAAACTAGACCAAGAAATTGAAGGAAATTTTAATTTATCTTCTCAAATTAAAAAGAATTTTAATGTTTCTACAGTAGATATTACTACACCAGAAGGAAAAGAAATTGCGTCTTTTTACGGTGTAAGTAAAGTACCAACTTTAATCAAATATGATAGTAAGAATCAAAATTTTGAAACCTTTGTAGGTTATCAGAAAGGAGATGTACTTAAAAATATTCTATTTAACAAAGAGGTGCCAAAAAAAGTGAATTCTGCATCAATCTGTGGAGATGCTATTGTAGAAGCACCAGAAGGCTGTGATGATGGTAATATGTCTAATGGAGACGGTTGTTCTAATATGTGTACGGTAGAATCTGGCTGGTCTTGTACAGGAACTACAAGTATTTGTACCCGAACTGCGGTTTGCGGAAATGGAATAAAAGAGGCAACCGAAGGCTGTGATGATGGTAATATGTCTAATGGAGACGGTTGTTCTAATATGTGTACCATAGAATCTGGCTGGAATTGTACAGGAACTACAAGTATTTGTACCCGAACTGCGGTTTGTGGAAATGGAATAAAAGAGGCAACCGAAGGCTGTGATGATGGTAATCTATCTAATGGAGACGGTTGTTCTAATATGTGTACCGTAGAATCTGGCTGGAATTGTAATGGAAACCCAAGTATTTGCACTAATACTTTGGCAATAGATGATATTTCTAGAGAAGGGGTTTTTAACTTAAATATTGGTTCAAATCCTGTAACAGAAAAACTCACATTACATTTTTTTCTTACTAAGAAAAATAATCTGGAGATTAGTATTATAGATTTTACCGGAAAACAAGTTTCTCTGACTAAAAATAAAAATTTGACAATAGGTAACAACATTGTAGAAGTTAACTTTAAAAAGAAATTACCACCAGGAAATTATATTATCAATTTAAAATTTGATAATGATGAAAATTTCAAAATTATTTCTAAACAAATTATCGTAAAATAAAATAGAAACTCCGAAATTTTCGGAGTTTTTTTGTTATATAAATTTTTTGGTTAACCATTTTCTAACAGGTATGTCATACAATTTTAAACTTAAATATGCTACAACTATAGAGATAAATATAACCAATAATCCTGCAGGAATTGCCTGAACCATAGAGAGCTTATTATCTACTACATAAGAAGAAAAAATGTAAATAAAAGGATAATGAATAATGTAAATAGGATAAGAAATGTCTCCTAAAAACTGACTGATTTTTTGGGCGATTTTTCCTTTTATTTCACCACTTGCTCCCAGATAAACAATAAGTGGAAAAACTACAATAATGACCAATGACTCATAGATTCCGTTTTGCCAGTTTTCTGTACCAATTCTAGGAACTGATAAAAAGAAAAGGATTAAAACTGTACACCATAAAAAGGCATTTTTGATGTAGATTGGCTTATAAATTCTAGAAACTACCAACCCTGCAATAAACGGATAAGATAATCGCGCGAAGCCTACTTTGGTCTGTGCTATATTTAGTGACCAACCGCCAATTACATCTCCGTTAGCTCCAAAAACCGCTAAATTAACAGTAAAAACCGCCGCTATAACGCCCAATATTATAAGGATTTTGGTAGGAAGTTTTCGTAATATCAAAGCGTAAAATATATTGGCAATGTATTCGTAATATAGAGACCAAGCTGGTCCGTTGAGAGGATGCATTTCTCCCCAACCTCTTATTTCAAAAGATTTGGTTAATGGTACCAATGTACAGCCAATTAAAGTAACAAATATCAATTTCCAGAGTGGTGTATCTTTAATCTGAGGAAATAGAATAGGAGAGTAGCTATAGTAGTAGGCAACTGCACCTATTAACATTCCCATTATAATCATAGGGTGTAACCGTATTAATCTCCTCTTGAAAAAATCTTTTAAGCCCATCTTTTGCCAACGATCATCATACGCATAACCTATAACAAACCCCGAAAGTGCAAAGAAAAAATCTACTGCTAAATAGCCGTGATTAATGATTTGTTTGGCGTGGTCGCCACCAGAAAAAATTTCAAATAAATGAAATACAACAACTAGAATTGCGGCAATGCCTCGCAATGCATCTAAAATTTCGTAATGTTTTTTGGTGTCTCGAAAGATGGTAGTTTTTTCCATTGGTTTTTAAATTTTTGAAAACGAATTTATACAAAACAAAACAAAAAATCCGACTTATTAGTCGGATTTTTATCATATTTTAGAAATATTATTTTCCTTTTTTCTCTTTCAGTTCCTCTTTGTCTTTGTCTGATGGATTCCAAACCTTTACATCTGCATTTTTATCAATTCCAGATAGAATTTGAACATTAATACCATCGCTAGCTCCTAGCTTAACATAAGTTTTTTTGAAGCTTCCATTAGACTGCTTTATCTCTACAAAAGGTTTGTCTGTTCCTTTGTCTTTTTCATATTGAATAAGGCTTTCGTCTAGTAGAAGAGCATTTTTTTGTGAACTCAATACAATTTCTCCGTTGGCAGAAAAACCAGCTCTTATGTATTCATTATTAGGATTGAAAACATCACCTTCTATCGGGAATTTGATGGTTCCGCTTTCGTCTTTACCTTTAGGTGCAATCATAGTCACTTTTCCTGGGAATTTTTTGTTTTGAAGAGCTCCTATAATTACTTTCATTTCCATGCCTTCTTTTATTTTGCCAGCTTGTGCTTCGTCTATTTTTCCTTCAAAAATTAAAGAATTAAGGTCTGCTACGCTACAAATGGTAGTTCCCGCATTAAATTGATTGGCTTCAATTACCTGATAACCTACTTTTACAGGCACTTCTAGTACTGTTCCGTTTGCTTTAGAACGAATTTGGGTGGTAGCTAGACTTTGTAAACCATCTGCCACACCGGTTCTAGCAATTTGTAGATTTTTTTGTGCTGTTTGAAATTGCTGTGTAGCATTTTTCAATTGGTTTTGCATAGAAAGCAAATTCTGCTGAGCTGTTAAAAATTCTTGTTTAGAAATTACACCTTGGTTAAACAATCTCTGTTGCATATTAAACTGCTGTTGTTGGGTAGCAAGATTCGCTTTGGCATTGTTTATCTGTAGATTGGCATTTTGTACATCTTGTTGTGCCGCATTAACCTGAGATACGCTAGGTACTATTTTTAGAGTAGCAATTAATTGCCCCATAGTAACTTTATCACCTTCTTTTACCAAAATTTTGTCTATAATTCCAGACATATTGGGTTTAATTTCTATCTCTTCTCTAGGTACTATTTTCCCTGTTGCCATCACTTTGTCTTCCATATCCTGTAGCATTGGTTTTCTGGTTAAGAAAACCTCATTTTCTTTAGAATTGGATTTTACCAGATAGCTTATTCCCATGATTAATCCTAATGCAAATAGTAATCCTAAAATGATATAAATTACTTTTTTAACAGACAATTTTTTCATTGTATATGAAATATTTAGTTGATTATAATTGATTAAATTTTTTTAAACGCTTCTTGTTATTCGCTTCTTAATGCTTCTATTGGTCTTATTTTTACGGCTCGTTGTGCAGGAATCATCCCAATAATTAATCCTAATAAAATCATCACCGCCATTGCAGCAAAAACGTGTGAATAATTAACCGTAGGATTATAAAACGGGAAGCTGTCTTGGTTTTTGGTAAGAATATCAATAATCATTAATAATAAAATTCCAAAAATGAAGCCTAGCAATCCTGATGTAAGCGTAATAACAACACTCTCTAGCAAAATCTGATTTCTAACTTCAGATGGTTTTGCTCCTAGTGCTCTTCTGATGCCTATTTCTTTGGTTCTTTCTTTTACGGTGATTAAGAGAATGTTCGAAATGGCAATTACTCCTGCCAAGATGGTTAATGAACCTACAATAATGGTTAGTAATTGCATTCCGGTAAGGAAACCTGTCATTTTTTCAAATATTTTACCAAGGTTGAAACTTCCAAAGGCATTGGTGTCTTCTGGTGAAACGTTATTTTTTTTCTTAAGTTCTTGTTTTATGTTTTCTTCTACAACTGCTAAATCTGCATCAGGTTTACTTACAATAGCAAAAAAACCGACCACATCACCGTCATTATACATTTTAGTGTAAGTAGAAAGTGGGATGTATGCTGTAGTATCATTATTATTAGGACCACCAGCTTTTGATTCTTTGTAAACTCCTATTACATTGAAAAAAAGACCTTTGATGTTGATTGATTTTCCTACTGGATTTTCGTTTTTCTTGGCATCAAAAAAGTTTTTATAAATAGCTTCTCCTATTACAGCTACATTTTTATTTCCGCTTACATCAGCATCATTAAGATATCTACCAAAAATAAGTTTTTTTTCTGCAATTTTGTTTCCTACAGGATAATCTCCTGTTAGGGTATAGGTAGCTGTTTTTCCGTTGCAACTCATTTGTTCTCCGGGAGTTCCGAACCCACCTCTGGAATTCTGAGGAGAGATATAGTCTATCTGTGGAACTTTCTTTTCTAATAAATCCATATCTGGCAGATGCAGGTTCATCGGTCTTCCTTTCGGGAAGCCATCATACGGAATAGAAGTATTTTGTGCCCATAGAAATATAGAGTTGGTTGCCATACCCGAAAATAATTTGTCAAAACCGTTTTCCATTCCTTTGGCGGCGCCTAATAAGCTTACAAACAAGAACATACCCCAGCCAACCCCAATCATGGTGAGGAAAGTACGAAGTTTATTATTCTTAAGAGAGTAATAGATTTCTTGCCACGTATCTTTTTTGAATATGATATTCATAGGGTCATTTTTTTGCTTTGCAAAGTGAATTTTTTTGAATGAATTTCTTCGAGTGAATTTAAAATTCACCATTCACTATTTCAGCTGTTCATTAATTTTGATAATAATATAAATGTTGTTTTAATATTTTTTCCTAATTCGGTTAATTCTTCTATTTTTAAATAATTTTCTTCTATTATGATTTCGCAACAAGAATCAATTTCAATTATAGAACCTCTTGCAATTTCATAATATCTATTTCTCTCGGTTTTTGATTTTCTTGATGAACCTTCAGAAATATTTAATACAATTGAAGTTGATGCTCTTCTCATCTGATCAATTAAATTATACTTTTCTTGCTCAGGTAATATTTTTATTATTTTATAACAGTTCTTTCTTAATTCTTTGGCTGTTTTAT
>DDFD01000063.1 GCA_002337005.1 Flavobacteriales bacterium UBA1937
GTATATTTGTGTGTTATACTAATTTATTCTTCTGGAGTATTCAATTTCCCTGAATTGCCCACTATTAAAAGGATTTGAGATTTATTCATTACAAACAAGTGCATAAAAAAGCAATAAAATATGACATTTGTTGAACCAAATGTTGTACCTTTGTTTTAGGTTGCACTACTTTGAAAATCTGCCTTTTAATAAGCTTTCTTTTGTTTTCTTTGTTTTGCATTAATAACAATTTTCAATCAAAAAATTATTATTATGGCTTCAATTAAATTAATTCTACGAAACAACCAGCAGAATAAGCAGGGACTTTGCCCACTATACATCAGGATTATTAAAGACCGAAAAGCAAAATTTATCACTACAGGAATAAAACTGAATTCCAATGAATGGGACGAAGAAAAACAGAAAGTTAAAAAAAATCATTCTAACAGTGCGAGGATGAACGCCACCCTTGCTCAGAAAATTGCTGATGCTTCTGGAATGATTGCAGATACTGAAAGAAAGTCTAAACACATTACAGCAAGAAAATTAAAAGAGGCAATCAAAGGAAAGGACGCTTTGAATTTCTTTAATTATTCTTATAACAAATTAGAGAAAGTCCGTCCCAACTATTCCGAGAATACTTATGCTATCTACAAGATGCAGTTGGACAAGTTTAAAAAATTTGTAAAAGATAATGAACTGATGTTTGATGACATTACGGTTTCATTATTGAAAGATTATCTGATTTATTTAGCTCATACACTCAAAAATAACGAAACTTCACAAAAATTGAGTACGATTGTACTTTCGGTGATGTTCAAACATGCACAGGAAGAAGAGCTTATTCCCGAAACACTCTACCCTTTCAACAAGCTTAAGTTAAAAGTTGCACCGAGCAAAAGACAGTTTCTTTCCGCAGAACAATTTGAGGAATTGCAACATCATGAAACAACACAACGAGGCAAGGCAAAACTTTACAGAGACCTTTTCGTTTTTGCCGTTTCCGCAGGAGGACTTCGTTTTTCGGATGTGGTAACACTTCGTTGGCAGGATGTGAATTTGGAGGAGCATACCATCAGAAAAGAGGTTAAAAAGACCAAAAGAACACACCGTTTGAAATTTGGGCAAACGGCATTAGGGATTCTTTCAAAATACCTCCCAAAAAATCCAAATCCAGAAGATTTTGTTTTCCCTGCAATTTCCGAAAAAAACTTTTTTCTGCTTTCTGAAAAAGATAAGAGAAAAATTATGAGCAGTTGCAACAACATTTGCGGAGTCCATTTGCGAAAAATAGGGAAAGAACTTGGGTTGCCTTTCACACTTTCATTTCATTTGAGCCGTCACACTTTTGCTACAATGGCTCTGAACAAAGGTATGCGTATCGAGCACGTCTCAAAACTTATGGATCACGCTAAGATATCAACCACACAGATTTATGCCAAGATTATTGACGAGGAGCTTGATAAGGCGGTTGATGAATTTGTGATTTAGCTTTATTGTAAATACATAATAAATTAGGTTAAAAAATAATTATGCACGTTTTATTCTGACCTTTGTTTATTTGATGCATCATATCCGTGAAGGGTGAGTAAAAAAGATAGATTTTATACTCCAACTTGAGTAAAATGGATACAGGTAAGCCTGTTTTTCTCCTTCTCTTCAATTTGTTCTTTTTTTTCTTTCAACAGCAAAGAAGAACAATCAAAAACTTCTAGACCGCCAAGGCTACATTTACAACTATAGCACCGAAGAGTGCGACCCTGTTGTAATGTGTTCTACAGAATCAGGACCAATATGTACTGTGAATGGTCAACAAGTTTTTGGCACCTCTGGTGCTGATGAAGACCATCCATTAACATGCGATGTTGAGCTTTATAAATCTGAAAATTAATCTAAAAAGGAGGCTGTCTTTTTGAGACAGCCTCTTTTTTCATTTAATCTTCACCCACACAGGAGCCTCTTTACCTTTTAAGTAATGCTCCATCCATTGCCATGTTCTAATGTTTAA
Source organism: Flavobacteriales bacterium UBA1937 (assembly GCA_002337005.1). GTDB lineage: Bacteria > Bacteroidota > Bacteroidia > Flavobacteriales > Weeksellaceae > Cloacibacterium. The sequence goes on from DDFD01000063.1 coordinate 1,988, forward strand.
ATCATCCTTGTTTTGGGATTGTTTTAGATAATGTCCTTCATTAGTATATTCTAACAATACTGCTTCCTTGCTCATTCTTTTCAATCCAGAAAAATAAGCTTTGGTCTGGAAAGGCAATACATTTTTATCGTCCATACCTGCCCATAATAATATCGGCTGATTAATTTTTGGAATATGATAGAGAGGAGACTGTTTTACATAATTCTCCCAGTCTTCAAAAGGACTTTTCAGCATTGAATTTTGTCCATTTTCTACTCTTTCATAATTAGGGTTAGGTAACATATTGTTATAGCTGAATCCAAAAGTAATAAGGTCTGAAATCATTACGCCAATGCTACCTGTTCTAAATAGGGAGGTATTAGACATAGCTAACGCCGCTTCGTATCCTCCAAATGACATTCCGACAACCGCCATTCTTTCTTTATCAATTGATGCTCTGGCTAAGGCTGTTTTTACGCTTGCTTCCAAAGAGAGAAGATAACGTTCTGCAACTTCTTGTGAGGCGTATTGCAATTGAGGAAGTAACACAAAATATCCTTGTCTTACATAATGATGCTCATTAAACCCATCTCCAGAACGAAGGTCTGCAACGGAAGGACTTAATATACTCTTGGAAGTATCTTCATACACCTTCACAATCATAGGATATTTAACATTAGGATTATAGTCCTTGGGGTACAATAATACTGCATTACTGGTTTTATATGGAGTACTATAGGTAAATAAATCCATTTTAAAAGAATTCGGATTTGAAAAAAATGGAGATTGATAGATTTTAGATGAATTTTTATATTTCAATTTATATACCTCTAATGGCTTTTCATAGCATTGGCTTAAGCCATACACTTCATTTTCTGTTTTTATAAATCTAAAAAAATTATACTGACCATATATTATCGTTTTCTGTTTAAAATTTGGGTCTAACAATGCTAACCCTGAATGATAATTCTTGGCATTAAACATTTTAAGATAAAATCCTTTCTTTAAATCTACCACTCCTCTTTTTATTTCCCATGAGGAATGGTTTTCTAGTTGTTCTGGAATAATTTCGTATTGAATATTATCTTTTTCGCCTTTTGTAAGCTGATTAATTTTTAATGTTTTCAAATCAATTAAATAAAAATCAAAAGTACCTGAAATGATAATTTTAGAAGGGGCATTGGTGGTGAGTATGGACTGAATAGGCGCCTCCGTTAAACCACTGTATTTTGGCTCATTCCAAACATCTGAATAACCATCCATTAATTCATGTTCTTCATTCTCTCCTAATTTTTTTCTCCACCATTTTCGGTCTTTAAAATAGATAAAACTTTCTGTCCCTGCATCCCAATAATAATTGCTTCGGTTACTATACATTTTTCCTAGAGAATATTGTTCTTTCCCATAGTTCCGAATTAGGGTCATATTTACTAATAGATTTCCCTGATTTTCGATTTTGTCTTCACTGGGATTGTACACCACAAAATCTCCTTTGTTATTCATAAAATTTGAGACTTCAAAACCTTTTTTTAATCTTGGCAACCAAGACCATTCTTGCAAAAGGGTATCATAAATGCCAAGCTGATGTGTGGGAACACTTTCATTTTGAAAGGTATATGAAATTTTCACTTTCTGGGATTGAGGCTTTTGAAGTGTAACTCTTGTTAAAGGAACAATTAAGTATCTATTTTCTCTTACCTCTAATCCATTTTGAGGGCGAGAAGCCAATTGATATTCTTCTGGAATATCAATTGTACTTTCTTTTATCTTTTGCAATTTGCTATTCAATAGTAAAATAGAACCATCGCCTTCTTTGCTCTGACAATAAACCCATACTCCTTTTTCATCAACTTTTGCCCATAAGGGCGTATCTTCTAAAGTTGCTGAAGTGTTTTCTTTCCCATCAAGTATATCTTTTATAACCAATTGATTACTTTCAAGATATACGACTTCTTTCGAAGTAACATCCATTAGCAATACCTTATTTTTTCGCCAAATAATCTTTCCTTCTAATCTTAGACATTGCAATATTTTTTCTTTAGGAGAATATACTATGTAGAGTTCTTTTTCGGCATCTACTTTTTTAAGAATAAAGCCTGAAAAAGTGGTTTCTTCTAAGGTCTTTAAATTTTTACTGAGAACTCCTCCATTTATTTCTATCAGTAAGTAATCTTCTTTTACAAAATGATAATCACTTCCTTTAGGTATAGAAACGGACTCTTTTGTTTGCGTATTGTAGAGAATATCTTCATTTTTTCCATATTCATTGGAGTGGTTTTGGATAATGTATTTCCCATTATTGCTTATATTTTGAACATAGATATTGTAATATTTTTTATATTCTTCCTGTACTTTTTTTATGGCATTACTGTCTTGCGAATATCCCAAAATGCACCATAGTAACAACAATAATATTTTTACTTTTTTGTTATTGTTTTTCATAATACTTCTACTATTACCTTCTTCTGGAAAAGTGTGTATATTGTAATATTTAGTATCCCTCATTTTGAGGGGCTAGATTAGGATTGATAAGCAGTTCTTTTTCTGGAATTGGAAATATTTTAAAATAACTTTTCCAATTAGATTTTACCATCATCATTTTATCATCTAATTTTCCAAAATGTTTCAAATCATAAAACCGTTGTCCCCATTCTGTGAAAAATTCATTTCTTCTTTCTTTTAACAATACTTCTAATAAATAACTTTTGTCTAAATTATTGATGCCTAAAATCCCTGACCTTGTTCTTATCTTATTTAGGTCTTGTAAACCTAATGCTGTCTTTCCTTTTTCTATATAGGCTTCTGCTCTTATCAGATATTGTTCTTCTACTCTTTGAATAATTGAATATTCCAGAGTACTGGTGGTATTGGTTTGTTGTTTATACTTGTATGGATAATAGTAGCTGTTGCCATTTGTGTCTTTTTTTTCCGCTATCCACATTGTTCTTCTTTTATCATTGCTCTCAAAATCGTTGACCAAATCTAAGTTGAGAGAGACGGTGGTTGGGGGTACTGTTCTTAAAATAAAATAATTGCCTTGTAGGGTATTGTAGGTGGTGTCATAGGGCATTAATTGCCATATTGCACTGCTGCTGTCTTTTAAAAAGATTTTGTCTAAATTGGTTTCTAAAGCATACTGAGGGTCGTTGATGACTTCTGAGCTGTAGCTTATGGCTTCGTCCCATTTTTTTTGGTCTTGGTAAATTCTAGACAATAAAGCTTTGGCTGATACTTTTGAAGGACGTACTCTTAAACCTTTGGAATAGCTGTCTGGTAGTTTTTCTAATGCTCTTTTCAAATCTGATTCCAATTGCTGATAGATGATTACTTCTGAGGTTTTGGCTACCTTCATATTCAATTCGTAATCTGTAGTGGTGATATATGGTATTTCTCCATACGTTTTTAAAAGATAGTGATGCAACATCCCTCTTAAAAATAAACATTCTCCCATTAGTTGTTGCTTTACAGTATCGCTCACTTGGCTAGATTGTTCTAAGCCTTCTATAATGGAATTGATGTAATAAATCTGTTTATATGTGCTACTCCATAAGGTATATATTCTTGAGCTATCTGTCTGATGGGTGAGCAAATAAAATATTGAAGTATCTGCTGTGGAAGTAGCATAAGATGTAAGTTCGTCTGTATAACATCCTAAATAGAGTGAAGACCCTGATGAACCTCCTGATAAAAATCCTGAGGATTCTATTGACCTATAAACTCCTGCCATCGCAGATTTTGCCAATGCATCGTCTTTAAAAACTGTCTCTCGTGTAATTTGATTATTCGGCAAGCCTACCTCTGTAAAATCTTTACATGATAGTACCAAACTAAGCACGAATAGAATATAATAAGATATTTTTTTCATTGTTATGATTTTTTAGTTAAAAGTTAATGGTGACTCCTGTAGAGATTACTCTTAGTGCATTGGTATAACCTTGAAGATTAAATTCTGGGTCTATGCCTTTGTAATTGCTCCATAAAAACAAATTCTGTGCTTGCATATACACTTTCACTATCATCTTGGTGGTATGTAATGGAACATGATAGCTCAATGAGGCATTTCTTAGACGCACTGTAAAACAATTGCTTACGGTGGCATCACTTTGTTTAAAAAAATTATGTGCTGCTACTGCTTGGGTATTGCTCCCTGAGGTGGGACGTTGAAACTGTGCTTCGGGATTATCGGGAGTCCAATAATCTAAGTACAAATTTTGTATGGTTCCTACTGCTCCTATATAATTATCGTTGGCATAAATATTCTGTTGACTTTGCTGGGTAAGCTGAAACAAGAAGTCTAAAGTCCAGTTTTTATATTGAATATTTTGTTGGATGCCTCCATACCACGTAGGCTGTAATTCTTTAACTATGGTTTTATCTTGACTATTGATTATCCCATCGTTATTTTGGTCTGCTACGGTATATAATCCTGTTACGGGGTCTATACCGGTATAATGATATAATTTTACCAAAGTTGTTGATTTACCTACTTCAAAGGAATTGGCATAGGTAGAGGTTTCTAAATTTGGAAAACGCAAGAGTTTATTTTTTGGAATGGTAAGGTTTGCCATTAGGTTCCATTTCAAGGAAGCGCTTTTATAAATTTCTAATTGTGCGGTAAATTCTAAACCTCTATTCATTACTGTGGCTTCTAAGTTGGCATTGTAAGAGGTAAAACCTGTGGTTGATGGCAAAGGAATTCCTACCAACTGATTGCTGCTAATATTTCTGTACCATGCGGCACTCATAGTGATTTTATCTTTAAACATTGACCATTCTAATGCTGCTTCTAGCTTTCGGGTACTCTCCCAACCAAAGTTTTTATTGTATAATCTGCTTGGCAACATTCCAGATACGTTATCATAGCTCCCACCTGAATTGAGATAGGTATCATAAAACTGATAATCTCCTATCTGGTCACTTCCTGTAATACCGTAGCTCCCTCTTAATTTACCATAGCTGAGCCAACTTACATTTTCCATAAATTGTTCTTTACTGAAAATCCAAGCTCCTCCTATGGCTCCAAAATTCCCAAATCTCTTATCTTCTCCAAATCGGCTTGAACCGTCTCTTCTTGCGGTAAGGTTCAAATAGTATTTTTCATCATAACTATAATTCAGTCTGCTATAAAGGGCTTGGTAACGATAATGAAATTGATAACTGCTTGCAACGGTTATTGTTGCTGCGGAAGCTATGTTATATATTAGCTCATCTGTTGGAAACTTTGTTCCCAATAAGGTGAGGTTTTTTGAGGTTTGGTCTTGAAAACTGCTCCCTAGCAAAGCATTCATGGTATGCTTACCCCACTTTTTTTCGTAGTTCAATTGTGGCTCTAATATCCAATTGCGATTGACCATACTGCCTGTTCTTAGTGATGATCTTTCACTCCCTATATTAGATGCGGGGTTATAAAATGTTTTGGGATAGATACGTTGCTCTGCTCTATCATAATATCCATAGCCTCCGTTCAGGTTTATACTCAAGCCTTTGGTGATTTGGTATTGAACATTGAGGTTTGCATTAAAATTTTTCCCTTGCATGGTCACCGTCTGGCTGGCTACTGACATTGGATTAACAAATGTGCCATTTTCCCAGTTGTAGCCTCCTTCGGGGGTGTAGAGTGCTGGTGCATTTGGTGCGATATTCCCATAAATGGATTTAAAATCTGACGGTGGTAAGGTATTGTCTTCTGTACTGTAATTTCCGGTAAAGGTTACTCTCAATTTCCGGTCGGTACTTTGGTGTTCTGTATTGGTACTTACTGTATTTCGTTTGTAGCGATAGTTCCCAGGAAAAACCGTTGTCTCTTCTCTGTGACCTCCCGAAAGGGTAAAGCGGGTATTGCTATTGCCTCCTGAGACGCTTAACTGTGTGTCGCTTTGCTCTGATTTATTTCCAACAAAGAATTTTTGCCAGTCTGTATATCGTTCCTTATCCCATCTTCCATTGATGTCGTATGCATTTGTAGGATAGGTGTTTACACCATCATTACTAAATGCCAATGCACGCATCTTTAGATAGTCTTGGGTACTCATCGTTTTTGGTAAATTGGCGTAGGCTCCTATGCCGTAAGAGGTGTTTACCTTTACTTGTGTTCTTCCTACCTTACCTCTCTTTGTTGTGATTAGAACTACGCCATTGGCTCCTCTACTTCCGTAGATGGCGGTAGCATCGGCGTCTTTCAATACTTCTAATGATGATATATCATCTGGATTCAAGCTATTTAGTGGATTGGTATCATTATAGGGCAAAACGGCTCCCGTTAGTCCTGCTTTATATTCATTTAAAGATGGCATGGGTACTCCATCTATTACATACAATGGAGCATTGGCGTCATATCCCGCAGTAAGGTAGGTTCTTAGGCTGTTTCTGCCTCGTATTTGTACTTCAAAACCGCCTCCGGGGGTACCTGTATTTTGAATGATATTTACCCCTGCCATCCTGCCTTGCACTGCTGAAAGCACATTATTTACGGGTTGGTTCTCGATGTCTTTGGAGGTTACTTTGGCTATGCTGCCTGTACTCTCTCGCTCTTTCACTTGGTAGTAACCGGCATTCAAAACCACCTAATCTATTTGCTTTTCTTTTTGTAAGTAAACATTGAGAGTACTTTGTTCTCCTACTTCTACTCTTGTCTCAGAATAATCGGGGTGTTTAAAAATTAAAATGGCGTTATTGCCTGTGATTTTGTATTGATATTGTCCTGATGAATTGGTGGTGGTTACGCTGTTATTTCCTTCTTGCGATACTACTACTCCTGCTATTGGTTTTTGGTTTGTGGTTACCGTTCCTTTGATGGTTCTTTCTTGCCCTTGAGCTAAACCATACAACACCATAGTGGCAACTAGGCTTACTTTAAGAAAGCCCAACTCCATTTGGTTTTTTTTCATAATTTTGTTTCAGTTTTTTTATTAAACTAGCCGCTCTTCCTTGCTCCTGTCGCCAAACTTAGCAGGAAGGGCTTTTTCTTTTTTTACATTCTCATATTCTATCAAAAAAGTTCACGAAATGGTGTCTGAGCACAGACGCGGTGGTTGAGCGGAGTCGAAACCATCTGCGAACGAAGTTCTCGAAGCCCATTTCTCACTTCCTTCTCACCTTAGGTTGGGAGACATTATATTACATCTCCCTTTCCTAAAGGTCAATAATAAAATTTGATATGAATGTTGAATGTATGTTTCCCGTGTAAGCCCGAAAGCCGCAATGGTGCGCTGCCATTGTATCCGTCAATTTGATACTATATTTTGAAAAGCAGCTTAGAAAAATGTAGATTGAGCGGGCAGCATAAAAAGAAAACGGCGTGGGACTCTACAATATCTGCCCTGAGGGACTGGTATACCTTGCATACAGATAAGAGAGCCCACGCCTAGGTCGTGAGCTTTTTACTTATCCTCTCGTGTACTAAAAATTACCAGTTTTCGGGCGAGATTCTAAGCAATAGCTTCTTTTTTTCGTTGAAGTATCGCAAAATTACATTTTTTAATGTAATAGTTATATGCAAATATAATAAAAACTCTTTACATTACCGAATTCGGTAATAAAAATTATTGTAATTAATATGAAATTGCATCAAAAGTGCAATTATGAACGAATATAAAACTGATGAAATTAAGAAATTAGTTGCTGAAAAGATTAAATATATTAAAGGAGATACTCCATATTCAAAAATTGCAGAAAAATGCAATACTACTGCAGCTCGAATTAGTGATGTTTCAAATAATAAGATAGATTGTCAATTAAGTACTTTCATTGAAATTGCTACAGGTCTAAGAGTCCATCCAAAAGAATTGTTTGATATTTTATTTGATTTCGAAGATTATTATACTAGCCTTGATAAGTAATTGATTATAGTAAAACTTTTGTTGGAAACTAGATAACTACTGAAAAGCTATTACAAAAAGGTTTTCATCTCGTGTCCTGCGGACAAGACGAAACTCGGGTTATTATCGTCTGCCTTTCTTCTCATTTCAATATATTCATTGTCTATTCGTGTTGAATGTAAAATTTTTCTATCAAGTCAATTATTAAGTCAGAAGGCTGTTCTCCTCTATCTTTCATTGCAAGCATTTCTTTTAAATGCTCTTTAGTAATGAACAAAATAACTTTCTTCTCTGGTGTTGAATAAACCGTATTTCTCTGTCTATGTGCAGAATCATTGGGCAGTTTACTACACACCATAATTGCTAACTTACCCATTGGTTCGGTCAGATAATTTCTTGTTTGATTGACTTCATCGTGTCCAATTTCTATAATGTCATAGTTTTTAAACTCAAATAAAACCATTCTTGCGTTGAGTTCTAAAAACATATGATGCCAATTTTTTGTGGCTGCATCATCATTTGATGTTATGTTACGATTTGGAAAAATAGCATCCATTCGATTTACGCCTGAATAAGTCCTTGCTTGCCTCGTTGGTTCATTTAAAGGTGGAACGAAAAGAAATTTTAGAATGCTTGTGCAAAGAGTTTCAAATTGACTCCACCCCGCAGTTCCCAAAGGACAGGCATCCAATTGCTGAATGAAAGTGTTTACCTGACTCATTTGAGAAAATATTTATTTAGGATTCGTTTTTTATTTGCGATTAGCTTTTTTAATAACAACCCGTCAACCACTTCAATATCTAAATAGTTTTCCTTTCGTATGTCATTAAGATAATCTTCAACAACAGAATTTATTTGACTGTTAGTAATAAGCAACAGTTTTGCATCTTCCTTATTAATATATTTATAAAGGTCAGTTACTTGCTTGATAGTTTTGATGTCAAATCTCGATTCTGAATAGAATTTAGTTTCAATCATCCAAATCTCTTTTCTTTTCTGCCCAAAAGGATTACTAGAAAAATACTCTGCAATAAAATCAACTCCTCTGTCATTGAATCTGTCTTCTCGTTTAATGTTTTTAAAACTATACGCTTTAAGTAAATCGTGAATCAATTCTTCAAAATCTCTATGATTCAAATTTTCAAAAGAAACTTCTGGAATTGTTTTGATTCTTTGTAGAAGTTTATCAATTCCTTTATCAAAGTCAGTTGTCAAATTTAAAATCTCGTATTCAAGAAAGTCACTTGGAATATTGCATTTTTCAATAAGAATAGGTATAACCGATATTTTTCTTTGTCGTGTTTGCTGAAAAAAATCCTGTGTGTATTCAAATTTGAAGTAAGAAGATTCAAATAATGACTTTGACAGTAATATTAAAACAAAATCGCTTGATTGAAACAAATATTTTACCTCGTCAAAAATATTATCATCGTATGATATATCCTTGTAGTCAGTTACAATGTCAAAGCCCGTATTTTGAAGACGGTCAGCAATTAGCCTAGCTTTCTCCTTGTCAGCATATGAGTAGGATAGAAATACTCGTTTTTGTCTGTTATCGTCAATCATATTGAAACTATTATTTTTTTGTTGGTTCTATGTTGTGCGGTTCGTTAAGGTTGCCGATAACGACTCGACGTCTTTGCGAAGTTTTCACAGAAAGCCTTGCTTCCAAGGAAAAATTTTGCAAAAAATGCTTTTGAGTTAGCTCAGCGTTCGTTTTTTTGTTGTTTTGTAAAGTTAATAAAAAAATCAATCTGTCTTCACAAAAAAAGAAACTCTTCTCAAAGTCTCTTCAATATCTTTAAAAACTTTTTACGATAAACCCAAAATGCTTAAAAAAGCTACCGAAGCCACCCTGCCTAAGAAGAGAACCCAGAGCGAAGCCCAAGCGTTATCTCGTGTCCTTCGGACAAGACGAAAATTAGTTATTAGCAGAAGGCGAGATGTTAACGTTCTAAAAATTCATCTATATTATTTGGTTGCACGAATGGCAATAATCTTTTCTTTATACTAACGTTTATGCAAATCATCATAGTAATAAATGTAAGTGATAAAAATTTATGTTCGTTAAAAGGATTTCTGTTTTTGTATTTGTTAACAGCATGGGACAATTCATTTCTAAACATATTCAATGTAAACAAAAGACCTTCCTCACTATATGTTTTTTTTCTAGTAGCTAACTCATCATTTAGCCATTTATAATGTTGTTCGTATTTTTTTAATTCATCCAAGCATTTGATAAGGCTATTTTTCAAACATTTATCTCTTTTGTAAGCATCGTTTTTTATTCCCCAATTACCTTCTGTGAAAAAGTATTCTAGCATCATATAGAATGTACAAAAAGAGGATTGATACTTCATAGTATTGAACATCATTTTACCATCTCTAAGGAATGAAAATGGAATATATAATTCACCTAATTGATTTTTATGTACAACGGTTGACCACAACCAATCTTCGGATATTTTATTTAGTTTATGATTTTCGTTTATGTTTCTTTTAATTTTAGTAAATGGTGAAAAATGGTCGTTTTCATTTTCAGGAATCCATTGCATAATAACATTTAGCTTATCTATATATTCTAAATTATTGTCTAATGCTCCGAATGATTCAATATGACTAATAATATCCTCCATTTCTTGGTATGAATCTATTGATGGAAGTTTAATTTCTTTATTTGAATCAGAAATGACAAACGTTGGAATACATACTGAATTTGAATCTATTTTTTTAGAAATTGAAATATAGAATCCGCCATCTTCTTTAAATAGTGAAATTTCATAAGGATATTTCTTTATTCTTAGAGTTTTATCAAAATTTAGATTGCCGTAAACTTTATATTTTAATTCAAAAATCATTTTGCGGTTTCGTTTTCGCTTTCTGCTAACAACTCAGCGGCTTTGCGAAGATTTCACAGGAAGCTTTGTTTCCGTAGAAAAATTTCGCAAAAATGCTTTTGAGTTAGCTCAGCGTTCGTTTTTTTTTGTTTTGTAAAGTTAATAAAAAAATCAATCTGTCTTCACAAAAAAAAGAGACTCTTCTAAAAGTCTCTTCAATATCTTTAAAAACTTTTTACGGTAAAACCTTGATGCTTAAAAAAGCTACCAAAGAAACCCTGCCTAGGTTAGAGAACCCTGAGCGAAGTCGAAGGGGTATCTCGTGTCCTTCGGACAAAACGAAAACTTATATATTAGTGGAAGATTCTTTTTATATCAAAGTCAAAATACATGCTGTATCCATGAACTAAATCATTGATGTTTGAAACAGGAAGAAAATCCTTTTCAAGTGTATAAAATCAACTTCTCCTGCCTCTATGTATTCGCCGACAAATTGTTCAACTGTCATTTCTCTCAAATCATTGATACGGTAACCAGTATTGAAGGATAGCCTTAACTCGGATATTTATAAAAGAACTCCCGAAACAATTTAGTTTTCAATTTTAAAAATTGTTCGTCCTTGGCTGTCTTTTTCTTTTCATTTTCCTCTAAGGCTTTCTTGATAAATTCTTCTAAAAAGTCTTTTTCCATATTGGTGTGCATTTAGTTTTTAATTGAATTTCAGTTGGTTTTTGAAAAAGGTTTTTAAAGACATTTCTGACGATAGGAAGAAATCAAAAATCCCAATTTTACAATTAGCGGATACGCTTATTGTAAACTTTGGGTACTTTTTGCACTAACCTACTACCGAGTTTTTCTCCTACCTGTTTAAAATTTACCCACCAATCATTTATGTTTTTAAAATCTGAATAAATGAGTAATAGCCTCTTTCTATTGCATTCTATAATGATATTTAGGACTAATATGATGAGCAAAGTAATAAAAACAATTTTATGACAGAATTCATAAACAATTAATTTTGCAGGAGTTAAAAAAAATGATACATTTGAATAACTATATTTTTTAACCATAAAACGCAAAACAACATTATAAATTAATGTAATAATTAAACATGAGGAGACCTAAAGTAACATCCGTTACTTTGTAATTCTCAAGTTACCTATATAAACAATATCTATGAAGAAACTCTACATGAGCCTACTCGGTTTGGTAGGAATCCTTGCATGTGCCCAAGAAGTAGAAGTACGTTGGCAAAAAGACATCAAGTCAGCATCGCAGGATTTTCTAAGCCAGCTCACTACTACAATAGACGGACAGCACCTTCTATCTGGCAGTACCATTCAAACTCCAAAATCAACCTCCAGCAACGGTCAGTCATCTGCCAATATTCAAAACAATGGCTATGATTATCATATTGTAAAGCTGAACCAACAAGGACAAATCGTTTGGGAAAAGTACTTTGGAGGCAGTAACCACGATTTTTTAACAGCCACTACTTCCACACAGGAAGGAGGTTTTTTATTGGCTGGAACTAGCTATTCCTCCGAAGGATTACAAAAGAAAGGAAAGCTAAAAGGCGGTTCTGATATTTGGGTAATCAAAGTAGATGAAAATGGCGAAGAAGAATGGCAGAAGACATTAGGCACTTCGGTAGATGAAGAAGCCAAATCCGTGATTCAAACCACAGATTTAGGTTATTTTATAGCAGGTAATGCCCAAATCAAACAATCTCAAAATTCAGAAGGATTTGGTTCAAAAGATGTATGGTTGGTCAAACTGGATAAAAAAGGAAAAGTCATTAATCAACTATACTTGGGAGGCAAAGGCTTAGACGAAGTAGAGAAAATTATTCCTACAAAAGATGGCGGCGCATTGGTAGGTATCTATTCCAGAAGTCCATTAATGGAAAATGGAAGATGGAAAAATGAGAATGAAACCAGTCCCGATGAAGAACCAAAAGAAGAAACCAACCACATCAATAACCAACCATCAACTAACAACCATCAACAAGCAACTAAAGAACCAAATACCTCTAACCTAATTCCTACCACTTATCAACCCAAAACCACAGAGAATTACGGCGAAGGAGATTTTTGGGTAGTAAAACTAAGCAAAGAAGGCAAGGTAGAATGGCAAAAGAACTATGGAGGTAGTGGAGATGACCACATCAGAACCTTAGCCAACACAGATACAGGTTATATCATCGCAGGAGAAAGCAGAAGTGGAAATTCAGGGAATAAGAAATCCAACATCAAAGAAGGAACGGATTTATGGGTTATCTCCATCGATGAAAACGGCAATGAATTATGGCAAAAAGGCTACAACTTCAAAAACCGAGATGTTTTGATGAGCTTAAACGCGATCCATTCGCTATCAACCGACAACCAACAACCATCAACCAAAGGCTATTTGTTAGGCGGTTACACCCAAGCTGAAGGCAAAGCACAGAAAGAAGACGAAACATTTTGGATGCTGTATATTGATAATAAAGGCGAAGAAGTTTGGAGGAAATATGTAGAAGGCAAAGAGAAGAAACAAGAAGAACGATTGGTAGATGCACAGTTGAACAATGATGGCACATACATATTAGCAGGGACAAGTGCAGAAGAACTAGGGAAAGAGAACTGGAAAGTGGTAAAACTAGGAGACAAACAACTGGAGAAGCTGATAGAAAAGCAAGAGATAAGAATCTATCCAAATCCTGTTGAGGATTATTGCTATGTAGAGATAGGCGTAGAGTTTAAAGAAGCCACAATAACAGTCTATGATATGACAGGCAAGTTAGCCTATCAAACCCAAACCAAGAACAGTGTTACGAAGCTCAACACAGCCAACCTACCCCAAGGTATGTACGTAGTAACCGCCAAAACCGAAAACAAATCTTTAACCATTAAAATTGTGAAGAAATGATGAGAAAAATATCTCTTCTTTATTTGTTGTTTTTTACTTTTGAAATATTATTATCTCAAACAAACACTCAATATCAGACTCCTAATATGCCTACTTCTCCTGAAGTAGCCAAATTTGCACAATATGGAAACATACCAGTCAATAATTTCAGTGGTAATGTATCTCCATCAATATCTATCTATACAATTAAAGAAGGAGGTATAGAAATACCAATTAATTTGACATATACGAGTTCTGGAATAAGAGTTAGTGATCAAGCAACTTGGGTAGGGTTAGGATGGGAGTTGAGACCAGAAGGTATTATAACTCAAGAGGTTCGAGGAAGAAATGATGAATATGGGATGCTTAATAATATATCCACTCCTGAATACCAAACGCTTTATGATAGGTTAAAAGTAATTGCCCCTCTGGGGATGCAAAAAGTAGAAAATCAAATAGGATTAAAAACTATACAAGCAAAATGTAGTTTAGGAAATGGACAAATAGGAGAATGTCTTTATGATGATCCAAGTTATCAACTTCCTGAGGATGCAGAGTCTGTATTACTAAGACTAGAAGAAGGGCATGGACAACCAGATATTTTTCAATTCTCATTTTTGGGACATGAAGGAGAATTTTATATTAATCCTAATACGAATGAACTGGTAATGCTAAATAGTAATGAAGAAATAAAATGGGAGCAAATAACAGGTCCGTATCGCTATAGGGCAACAACAAATGATGGAATAAAATATTATTTTGATGATAAAGAGGTAATTCATTATAATGGAAATTATTCACAAGCTCAATTTGATAATTTTACTTATAAACTTTCAAAAATTAGGTTAATAAATGGTAAGGAGATTTTTTTCGATTATATTGATGGAGAATATTTCAATATCTACTATACTCAAAATAATAATTATGAATCTAATCTTAGCGAACATGACATCTTAGGATTAATAGATTATTTTTATAACCCTCCTTTATCACAAGACTATCGAAGTGATACTAAAATTTTAAAACGAATAAGAACAGATAATGTAACTGTAGAATTCAACTTAGAGGATAGAGAAGATATATATCCAACTAATAAACCTTTAAAAAGAATTAGTTCAATTGATATTATATCAACATTAAGTGGAAAAAAAATTAAGTCACATGTTTTTAACTATGATTATTTTCCTTATAGTGAAGACGGGTTTCCAAAAGGAAATTTGCCATCAAGTGTTATAGATAATAAGAATGCATTTGGAAAGAGATTAAAATTAAATAAAATATCTGAAGTTTTTTATCATAGTGATGGGACGATTGACTCTGGTAAGACCCAGATTCATAGTTTTGATTATAATACAACTTATAAACTTCCATCAAAATTATCATTCTCAAAAGATTTTTGGGGATTTTATAATGGATCATCCGGTAAATCACTAACACCAGCAATGGATTATTTTATAAACTTAGGATATAATAATGGTAAACCATTAATTTCTTCCTACAAAGAAAATGAAAATAATAAGTTCGCAAATAATCTGTATAATGATACATATATGTTAAACAAAATTACTTATCCTACAAAAGGATATACAACATTTAAATATGAATCTAATACATTTTCAAATTTTTATGTTCCTACTATGCAAGAAGAAAGTAGCCTATCAAAAATTATTTATTTGAATAATAATGGATATGCTGGCTCTCAAAGCCCTAACCCAATATATAATTTTAATGTAGGTTTCGGACTAAATGTGAAATTTTCAAATGAAATTTTTAGAGGTATCCCTAACTCTCCTATGCAGACACAAGCATATACATACAATCAAATGTTAGATGCTGGTGCAAGTATTAAATTA
>DDFD01000011.1 GCA_002337005.1 Flavobacteriales bacterium UBA1937
ATATAATATGAAAAGCTCTGATTTATTTCAGAGCTTTTTTATTTTTTGGTAACTAAAAGTTTTTCGCAGACCATTTTACTTAGAGATTCTTTTTTGTGATCAAAACTTATGGTAAAAGACCAGTCAAATTTTTCTATGGAAATAATTTCGATTTCTGTGCCTAGCGATAGGTCTCTTTGGTTAAGATAATTAAGAAAATCATCTGTAGAAACAGTTACAGAACTTAATATCACTTTTTCGCCAGTTTTACATTCGCTCAATTTATAATAATTTTGATTTATAATGTTACCATCTTTATCAGGAATTGGCTCGCCGTGAGGATCTGTTTTCGGGTAATTCAGAATTTCATCCATTTTATCAAAAAAATCTTCGGATTGTATGTGTTCTAATTGTTCTGCTATTTCGTGCACGTTTTCCCAACCGAACCCCATTTTTTCTACCAAGAACATTTCTGTAAGACGATGTTTTCTCACAATTCTAGCGGCCTCTATAATTCCTATATTAGTTACTTTTATTGGTTTATAGCTTTCATAAATTACCCAATTTTTTTGTGCAAATTTTTTCATCATACTATTTACAGAAGGCATTTTTATATTGAGAAATTTGCTCAACTCATTTACTGTAACCTTGTGTTCGGTATCTGTTAAATGGAAAATGGCTTTTAGGTAATTTTCTTCGGTAAGGGAATTCATAAGTTAGATGATTGTAAAGGCAAATCTAACATTAATTTTTAACATAAAAAAACCTCCAATTTGCATTGGAGGTAAAAACTAATAACCATGAAAACTCAAATTAAACATGAGAATCGTTATTGATATTACAAATAACGTGCCAAAAAGAAAATGGCGTCTCGTTGAATAAGTTTCCGTTGCAAAAGTACAAAAAAATATATTACATTTGCAAAAAAATTTATAAAAAAAATTATGTCAAGTAACATTACATTTACAATGATTAAACCAGATGCTGTTGCAGACGGTCACATTGGAGCGATTTTAGAAATGATTTCGGGTGCAGGTTTTAAATTTAAAGCATTAAAATTAACTCAACTTACAGTAGCAGATGCTAAGAAATTCTATGAAATTCATGCAGAAAGACCATTCTATGGAGAATTGGTAGATTTTATGAGTTCTGGGCCTATTGTAGCTGCGGTTTTAGAAAAAGAAAATGCAGTAGAAGATTTTAGAAAATTAATTGGTGCTACCAATCCTGCGGATGCAGCGGAAGGTACTATTAGAAAAAAATATGCAAGAAGCGTAGGAGAGAATGCAGTACACGGTTCTGATTCTGATGAAAATGCTCTTATAGAGGCTACTTTCCATTTTTCTGGAAGAGAGATTTTTTAATCAATTTCCATTCATAAAATAATAAAAGTTCGAGAATTTCTCGAACTTTTTATGTGAAAAAATTTCCAAATAATTCTAAGATTTGATTTAAAAAACTTTTTTTAACTACTTTATTTAAAGTGGATTCATCTTTTTTTATTGCTAGTTTTTTCAACTTTCGTGCTTCAGAAATACTTAATTTCATTGAAAAAATCATTACAATGAAAAAGGATAATACGAGCAAAGTAATTTCTATATTATACATTTTAAACTTTCAATAGCTCAATGGTTCTTTCAGGATTTTCACTTGCAAAAACTGCATTTCCTGCCACCAAAACATCTGCACCCACTGCAAAAAGTTTTGCAGCATTGTCTGTATTTACGCCACCATCTATTTCGATAAGTGCAGTAGAATTATTTTCTAGAATTAATTCTTTGGTTTCTCTTATTTTTTTATAAGTATTTTCTATAAATTTTTGTCCACCAAAACCAGGATTTACACTCATTAATAAAACCAAATCTACTTCTGTAATAATATCTTCTAAAACCCAAACCGGAGTAGAAGGATTAAGAACTACACCTGCTTTTGCACCTTTTTCTTGAATGAAATTAATGGTTCTGTGAAGATGTGTACACGCTTCGTAATGTACAGAAACTAGGTCTGCGCCATAATTAATGAATTCTTCTACATATTTTTCTGGCTCTACAATCATAAGATGTACATCTACAAATTTTTTGGCGTGTTCTTGCACCGTTTTCATCACAGGAAAACCGAACGAAATATTGGGTACAAATCTGCCATCCATTACATCTACGTGTAACCAATCTGCCGAAGAATGGTTAACCATTTCTATATCACGTTGTAAGTTGCCAAAATCAGCAGCTAATAGAGAAGGAGCTATAAGTTTTGTTTTCATTTTATTTTTTTACTTTCTATAATTGTTGTTTTTGCAAATAGATCTCCAATTCTTTGTCCTCTTTCAGAATTTTTAATATTAATATATGCTGGTAATCCGAAAAAAGAAAAATCTAAAAAATCTAGTACATGTCTTTTGAAAGAATGTTTAATCTCAATTTCCTTATTGTCAATTTGAATCACTTTTAAATCTAATAAATAATGCCCTAAAGTTGCTTTTAATATAGATTCGATAATGATAAAATATATTATCCAAAACACAAAAATAGGCAAAGCTATTAGACTTGAAACAGAGTAAGTATTTTGATTACCTCGATCCCCGAAATATATGAGATAAAAAAGACAAAAGGTAAAATATATTAAATAATCTAATATAAAAGCGAAAATTCTTTTTCTTAAAATTTTTGATTTCATCCGTTAAGAAATTGATTCTTTTTTAAACAAAAAAAGTGACGAAAATGTTTCGCCACTTTTTTCTTTACGCCAGTAGCAAAAAGCTATCAGCTAAATTATTTACCAAGGTAAGATTTTAAGATTTTGCTTCTAGAGTTGTGTTTCAATCTCTTGATTGCTTTTTCTTTAATTTGTCTTACTCTTTCTCTGGTTAAATCAAATGTTTCGCCTATTTCTTCTAAAGTCATAGGATGTTTTCCGTTTAATCCGAAATATAATCTTACCAAATCTGCTTCTCTTGGTGTAAGCGTTTGTAATGCTCTTTCAATCTCAATTTGAAGAGATTCTAGCATCAAATCTTTATCAGGACTTGGTGATTCTCCAGAACGTAAAACATCATACAAGTTAGAATCTTCTCCTTCTACTAATGGTGCGTCCATAGAAAGGTGACGCCCAGAGTTTTTCATAGATTCTTTAATGTCTTCTTCACTCATATCTAGAACTTCTGCCAATTCTTCTGGTGAAGGTGGTCTCTCGTTTTCTTGTTCTAGGTGTGCGTAAGCTTTGTTGATTTTGTTAATAGAACCAATCTTGTTCAGTGGTAATCTTACAATCCTAGATTGCTCTGCTAGAGCTTGTAAAATAGATTGTCTAATCCACCAAACTGCGTAAGAAATAAATTTGAAACCTCTGGTTTCGTCATATCTTTTAGCAGCTTTCATTAGTCCTAAATTTCCTTCATTAATTAAATCTGGAAGAGATAAACCTTGATTTTGGTATTGCTTAGAAACAGACACCACGAAACGTAAATTAGCTTTAATTAATTTCTCCAAAGCAGCTCTATCACCCGCTCTAATGCGCTGTGCTAAATCTACTTCTTCATCCGCCGTGATGAGTTCTACCTTACCAATTTCTTGTAAGTACTTGTCTAGAGAAGCGGTTTCTCTATTGGTAACTTGTTTTGTAATTTTAAGCTGTCTCATATTCTAATCTAACTCCTAAATAAGAGTTCTATTATATTATACGATAATTTCTATAAAAAGGTTACACATTATTTAAAATTTCTATAATATTTTTTCTAATAATATTCAATATCTTTGTTTAAAAGAAAAATTAAATGAAGAAAATCTTATTTTTATTTACAATTTTTACCTCTGTTTTCTTATTCTCACAAAAGCCTGCTGCTAAAATTGTACCGTCTGGCAAGTCTGATGGTTATATAATTAATATAAAAACCGAAAATTTAGCTGGAAAAATCATTAAACTTTCTATCTATAGCGGAAACTACAAACAATCTTATAAAATAGATAGTATGAAAGTTAAAACCAATGTAGAAACCGTCTCATTTAAACAAAAGCAAAGAATAATACCTGTAATATATCAAATAGCCATTTCTGGGAAACCTACAAAATCTGATATTTTAGTAAGCAATGGTAGTGTACTAAATTTTGTTTTAAATGGAGATAATGCCAGTGAATTAACCACCAATGATGTACTTAATAAATCATTTATTGAGTATCAAAAAATGCCGATATCTGAGCAAAAAAATATTGCTTTAAAAGCACTTCAGGCTAAATTTCCACAAAACAATACACTCAAAATATTTACCCTTTTTGAGCTTAGAAAATCCCTTAAAAAAACGAAAGATGAAGATGGTGTAGCTTTCAGAAAAAGCCTTTTAAAAGGAATAGACCTAAATGACAAAGCTGTTCAGTTAATGCCCAATGCTTATGCCTTTCTTAATAATTTCTTCAGTGCAATGCCCATTGATAATGAAAATTATAAATCTGGAGTAGATATATTATTAGCCAATCAAAATTGTAATAACAATAATTTCAAATTCTATGTAGATTGGATTTTTAAAAATTTAGAGCTTCACCAAACGCAAAATATAAATGATGCTGCGCAATATGTTTTTAATCAATATATAAATAACAAAACATGTATTGATAAGCAAAAAACATTTTATGATGCTACTTTCAAGAAGTTATCTTCTTTTACTAAATTGCCTGTTGGTACAGTTTTGCCAGAGTTTGAGATGAAAAAAATGAGCGGAGATGCCTATCGCTTTTCAGATTTTAAGAAAGAGAAAGTAAATATTGTGATGTTTTATGATCCACTTTGTGAGCATTGCCAAACCGAAGTTCCTAAAATTACCAAAGAAATAGAAGAACTAGAGAAAGAAACCAACCAAAAAGTAGGAAAATTGGCTGTTTTAAACGGAAACTCTTCTCTTTGGAAAGATTTTGTGGATAAAAACAATTTAAAAGATTGGGAAAATGTAACTTACAAAGATGGTGATACCAAAACACAAGAAAACCTGGATGCTTTTTCTAATCCTAAATTCTACATTCTGGATAAGAATGGTAAAATCATCTTAAAAACTTATGGCTATTCTTTTGTTAGAAGCCAACTGTTGAAATAAATTTTAAAAATAATAATGAAATTTTCTTTTAAAAATGACTATTCCGAAGGTTGCCATCCCAAAATTTTGGAGGCACTTTCTCAATATAATTTAGACCAACAAAACGGTTACGGCCTAGATATTTACTCAGAAAATGTAGCAAATATCATCAGAAAAAAATCAAAATCTCCTCAGTCTAGAGTTCATTTGGTAAGCGGTGGAACGCAAGCTAATTTAATTGTAATTTCTAGTATTTTAAGACCACACGAAAGTGTAGTTTCTGCCCATACTGGTCATATTTTTACCAATGAAACAGGTGCAATAGAAGCTACAGGTCATAAAGTGCACGGTGTAGAAACCAAAGATGGAAAATTAAGACCAGAAGATATTCGGAATGTGCTAGATATTCATACCAATGTTCCGCATCAGGTAAAGCAGAAGTTGGTTTATATTTCTAATTCTACTGAAGTTGGAACCATTTACACAAAGAAAGAATTAGAAAATCTTTCGGAATTTTGTAAAAAAAAGAACCTATATCTTTTTATGGATGGTGCTAGATTAGGACACGCTCTTACTGCTAAAAGCAACGATGTAACTTGGGAAGATGTAGCTAGATTAACAGATGTTTATTATCTAGGAGGAACCAAAAACGGAGCTTTAATTGGGGAAGCCATTGTCATCAATAATGAAAATTTACAAGAAGAATTCGGGTTTCATTTGAAGCAAAAAGGAGCAATGTTGGCCAAAGGTAGATTACTTGGAATTCAGTTTCAGGAACTTTTAAAAGACGATTTGTATTGGGAATTGGCAGCACATGCCAATCTACAAGCCCAAAAAATAAAAGAAGCTTTCCAAGAAATTGGTACAGATTTTTTAGCCGAGACAGATACCAATCAGATTTTCCCGATTTTAGAAAATTCTAAAATTGAGAAACTTTCAGAACAATTTGATTTTTATGTTTGGAAAAAAATTGATTCAGAGAAATCTGCTATCAGAATTATCACTTCTTGGGCTACTTATGATGCTGTGGTAGATAATTTCTGTAATGAAATAATTAAATTGAAATAGTAATGAAAAAAATTATTATTGCTTTTATTCTTTTTTTTCAAGGGTTTTGTTCTGCTCAAACCAATATGCAAATAGATTCTTTAGCTGCTGAATTTTGTAAAGAATTAAAAAATGTTAATACCATGAATCAAATTGAGCGCTATGATTTTACAATGAAAAAAATAGAAGAACTAGAAAAGAATAATATAAAATTGGATAAAGATTCTTATGAAAAAATCTATTATCGGTTTTACTTGAATTGTCCTAAACTTGCAGAATTGCTGCAAGATAATGCTAAAAAAACTAAATCTAGTTTAGGTGAAATTATTCCAAAAGTAGCTTATAAGCTTTCTAAAAAAAAATGCGACGATATTATTAAAAATAATGATAAGTTTTTCTACATTCAAATTAATAATAATGACAAAGTAGAAATTTACAAATATGATAATATCTGGACAGAATTTTACAAACAAGGTAGCTCTCAATTATTTTTTGAATATGATACTTGTAAAATAAAATTAACTTTTAACGAAACCTCTAACAAAAACAGAAAAAACGCGTTTTTTAAAGGTGATGTTTTTTATTATCATCTGATGGATGAAAGAAAAGATTATTATATTTTCGCAATCGAGAATCCTAAAAATAAAGAAATTTATCAAATCAAATTTTATAAAAATTAAAATGAAAAAATTAATATTCTCTTTATTTCTTCTTCCTGCCGCTTTCTCAGCGCAACAAACCGTTTCCAGAGATTCAGAAATAGCAAATTATGTGTCGCAAGTAAGTGCAGATTCTTTAAAATCTCATATCAATAAATTGGTAAGTTTTGGAACACGACATACCATGAGCTCTACTACTGATACTAAAAAAGGAATTGGTGCTGCTAGAAATTGGGTACTTACTAAATTTAAAAATTACGCTAAAAATTCTGATGGCAGAATGGAAGTTTTTCTTAATAACCAGACCATTCAACCAGATAGTAAGAGAATTAACCAAGCTACAGATTTAGGAAATGCCATTGCCATTTTACATGGAACAAATCCTAATGATAAAAGAATTTTTATGATTGGAGGTCATCTTGATTCTCGAGTTTCTGATGTGATGAATAACAAAGATTTTGCACCAGGAGCCAATGATGACGGAAGCGGAGTAGGCGCTGTGATAGAATCTGCGAGAATTTTGAGCCAATCAAAATTCCCAGCAACCATAGTTTTTGTTGCTTTTTCTGGGGAAGAACAAGGTTTGTTAGGTGCCAAAATGCTTGCTGAAAAGGCAAAAACCGAAAATTGGCAATTAGAAGCTTTGCTCAATAATGATATGATTGGGAATAATCTTTCGAGTGAAACCAATTTAATTAATGCTAATCAATTGCGAGTTTTTTCTGAAGGTTTACCTCAATTCGAATTAGATAAAAAAGCACAGAATATTAGAAATTTAGGCTTAGAAAATGACGGTGAAGCCAGACAATTGGCAAGATATATTAAGGAAATAGGAGAACGATATGTGGATAATTTAGAAGTGAAACTGATTTATAGAAATGACAGATTCCTTCGTGGTGGCGATCATACTTCATTTGTTAATCAAGGTTTTTCAGCGGTAAGATTAACTGAATTTAATGAAAATTATGACCATCAACATCAAGATATCAGAAAAGAAAATGGGAAACAATTGGGTGATTTACCAGAATTTATGGATTTTGAATATTTCAAGAAAAATGTTGGCGTTAATGTTTCTGTTTTGGCAAACTTGGCAAAATCTCCTTCAAAACCAGAAAATGTAAAAATGGATGTCAAAGAATTGACCAATTTTACAACAATTCATTGGGAAAAAACCAAAAATGGGGAAGTGGCAGGTTATTATGTTCTTATGCGTGAAACCGATTCTTCTACTTGGCAAAAGAAATTTTTCACCAAAGAAAATTCTATGAAATTACCTTATTCTAAAGACAATTATTTCTTTGCGGTACAAGCGGTAAATAGCTCTGGAAACGAAAGTCTCATCGTAATTCCGAGTGTAAGATAAAATAAAAAGTCCCGAAATTTTCGGGACTTTTTTTGTTTTAAAATTATAATTGTTTTTTGAAACCAACTTCTCTTCTCCATTTTTTAAACTCTCCTGGAGACATTGTTCCTTGCGGTACTTCGGTTACTCTTTTGCTTTTAGATTTTGGTTTTTCTTTCACTTCCAGCGTTTTCTTTTCTGTAACTCCATTGATGGAAATTTCTACTGTATATTTTCCTGGAGTGATGTAAACATTGCCATCATCTGCTTTTTTTGATTTTTCAGTTGCATTTACCGTCAAATCATAATCAATCATGTTAAAACCTTTATCAGCATTTTGAGTAATGGTTTTTATGGTTTCATTTTTAGCATTGATAATTTTAATTACAGCGTTTCCAGCATTTTTGGTATAAAATTCTATAGGGAATCTTTCCTTTTCAATTTCTGTGAAATTATTGTAAGATTTGCCCCAATTTTCTTTGAAATTAATACTTTCAACATCATAAACGATTAATTCTTTAGCTAAATTTTCTGGCGTTAATTTTTGTATTTTTTTCACATCGACAATGTAGATACTTCTTCCGTGTGTAGCTACAATCAGTTCATTATCTCTGTGATGAACTTTCAAATCGTGAACTGCAACATTCGGAAGTGTAGCATTATTGGCAGACATAAACGTTTTTCCACGGTCTAGAGAAATATACAATCCGTTATCTGTGCCTACGTACAGAAGATTTTCATTTTTAGGATCTTCTCTTATAACGTTAATGGGTTCTAAAGGTAAATCTTCACCAATTTTTTTCCAAGTTTTCCCAAAATCATCAGAAGTATAAAGCAAAGCACGGAAATCGTCTTCTCTGTATGCATTTAAACTCAAATAAACTCTAGATTCTGAAAAAGAAGAAGGTTGCACCATTGAAACCCAAAATCCTGGAAAATCTCCAATTTTTTGCCAAGAATTTCCGCCGTCTTTGGTTACATTTACCAAACCATCATCACTTCCTGTGTAGATTAAACCAAATTTTTTCGGACTTTCTTCCACTGTTGAAAGGGTAGAAAAAGGCACATTTGCCTGTTTTGTATTTCGGGTTAAATCTTCAGATATTTTTGTCCAAGTTTCGCCTTTGTCCATACTTCTGTAAACGCTTTGCGAAGCAAAATATACAATATCTTGATTATGACGAGAAATCTGAAAAGGAG
Source organism: Flavobacteriales bacterium UBA1937 (assembly GCA_002337005.1). Lineage (GTDB taxonomy): Bacteria > Bacteroidota > Bacteroidia > Flavobacteriales > Weeksellaceae > Cloacibacterium. The sequence continues at coordinate 9,284 of DDFD01000011.1, forward strand.
CTTCCCAATTAAAACGAAGTGGATTTTCGCCAATTTCTCTTGGCACTTCTAGGTATTTTCTTTCGTTGGTTTTTCTGTTAATTCTGAAATAATTTCCAAACTGAAAACCTGTATAAATAGTGGCATTATCTCTGAAATCTACACGCACTTGCATTCCGTCTCCACCGAGAAGAAATTTGAAATTGTCACCATTATCAAATTTCCCTTTTTTGTAGTCAAATTGATTACTAGAAGGTCCAAACCAAACGCCGTTATCTTGCATTCCTCCATAAACATTGTAAGGTTTTTCTAAATCATAATCCACAGAATAAAACTGTGAAACAGGCAAAGAATTGCAATGAATGTAAGAATTTCCATTATCGTAAGAAATATTGATTCCGCCGTCATTTCCATTGATGAAATGATTGTCATTTTTAGGATCAAACCAAACTACGTGATGATCAGAATGCACATTTTGAGAATCTATAGATTTGAAAGATTTTCCACCATTTTCTGATACCAAAATTGGAACACCGGCAATAATCACTTTATCTGGATTGGTAGGCGAAACCCAAATTTCTCCGAAATAATAGCCATAAGTATAATACAAACCATCTAGATTTTTTTGGTTGGTTTTTTTCCAAGATTTTCCTGCATCATCAGAACGGTAAACTTCTGCACCTTCAATTTCTATGTTAAATAAATCATCATTTCCGTTGTGTGTATAGTTGAAAATATCTTTTACCGTGATTTTATTTTCTCTAAGAGATTTTTTAAGATTTTCAGAGGTATATCTTTCAGGGAAACGTTCTCCGTCCAGATATTCATTGACGGTTTTATCATCTAAAGCTAGAAATTCTTCTTTGGTGATTTTCTGCATTTTGGCTTTGTCCAAAGACTTTTCAGTTTTTTCTTCTTTTTTATCAGAAATTGGTCTGTTTTTTTGATTGTCAACGATTGCGTAAATGATATTCGGATTTTTTGGAAAAATAGAAAGTCCGATTCTACCTACATTTTCATCTGCTGGAAATCCAGAATCTTTGGTTGAAATTTTTTGCCAAGATTCTCCACCATCATTTGATCTGAAAATACCTGATGAAGCACCACTTTCTACGAATTTCCAAGCTTTACGTTCTTTGTACCAAAGTGTAGCATATACTTCTTTTGGATTTTGAGGATTTATGGCTAAATCAATTGCTCCAGAATTTGAGTCTGCAGAGAGTGTTTTTTTCCAAGTTTTACCACCATCATTGGTTTTATAAACACCTCTTTCTGAGTTTGGAGAATATAAATGACCAACTGCAGCTACCCAAATTTCATTATTGTTTTCTGGATTTACTACAATTTTGCCAATATGTTGGGTATCTTTTAATCCTAAATTTTGCCAAGTTTTTCCTTGGTCTATGCTTTTGTAAACGCCCATTCCTGCGTAAGAAGAACGAGAAGAATTGCTTTCGCCAGTTCCTATGAAAAGGGTTTTGGTTTTCCAATCAACGTAAATGTCACCAATGGTCATTACGGCTTCTCCATCGAAAATAGGAGAGAAAGTGGTTCCGTTGTTATTGGTGTACCACAACCCACCAGAAGCATATGCAACATAAAATTCTGTAGGATTATCAGGATTGGCATCTATATCTGTCACTCTACCACTCATAGTGGTAGGTCCTATATTTCTGAAATTTAGATTTTTAAAAATAGAGTTTTCTTCTAGTTTTTTTCTTTGTTCGTAGCCTTTCCAGCGTTCTTCGGGAGAGGTAGTATTGAGTTTAAGGTTTTGAGCGTGATTAAAAGAAAAAGCTATGATTGCTGTAGAGAGTAGAATTTTTTGATAATTCATTGTAAAGAAGTTTTTTTCAAATATAACTAAAATTTTCCTTTTTGCGGGTATTGCGCTAACGATGGAAGCGGCATCCTTTTTTAAATTTTCGGGGTGGGAAAAGCGTAGGGAAAAATTTAAAAAAGATATAGCGAACAGCGTGTTAAAGCGCCATAAAAAAATCCATTCAACAAAGTGCTGAATGGATTTATTTTTAACTACACCGTCTTCAAAAATTATAAATTTTTGAATCCACCCCTTCAAAGAAGGGGAATTTAGGGGATTTATTCTCCGTTGTATTTTTCTACTACTTTTTGAGAAACTCCGGTATTGCTGAAACCACCGTCATTAAACAGGTTTTGCATGGTAACTCTCTTGGTTAAATCTGAGAACATGGCTACGCAATAATTAGCACAATCTAGTGCGGTAGCGTTTCCTAGAGGAGACATATCTTCTGCAAATCCCATAAAACCTCCAAAACCTTTAACACCAGAACCAGCAGTGGTCATGGTAGGAGATTGAGAAATGGTGTTTACTCTTACTTTTCTTTCGCCCCAATAGTAACCGAAGGTTCTAGCGATAGATTCTAGGTAAGATTTATTGTCTGCCATATCATTATAATCTGGGAAAGTACGTTGTGCAGCAATGTAGGTAAGGGCTAAGATAGAACCCCATTCATTCATACAATCTTTTTCCCAAGCTGTTTTCATTACTTTGTGGAAAGAAACAGCTGATACATCCCAACCTTTTTCTAACCAATCATAATTAATATCTGTATAATGTTTTCCTTTTCTAACGTTTACAGACATCCCGATGGAATGTAAGATAAAATCAATTTTTCCGAATTTAGCAATAGCAGCATCAAAAAGATTTCCTAAATCTTCGGTAGAAGTAGCGTCTGCGCCAATCACTTCTGAACCCGTTTTTTCTGCTAAAGCGTTTATTTCGCCCATTCTCATAGCGATAGGAGCGTTTGAAAGGATAAATTCTGCACCTTCTTCGTGGCAACGTTCTGCAACTTTCCAAGCGATAGATTGGTCATTAAGTGCACCGAAAATAATTCCTTTTTTACCTTTAAGTAATCCGTACATAATAATTTAATTTTGGCAAATTTAAAATAATTATTGTTTACAGCATAAAAAAAGAACCGATTTCTCGGTTCTTGCAAACAAAAATTTGATTTTATGAATAACTATTATTAGGAAGGTAGTAATGATAGGTACAAAAATTTGTACTTTTAACGAATACAAATTTAGCGGATGAATTGCAAAGAAAATGTTAAGCGATTCATAAAGTTTTATTAAAGTTTAATAGGCTTATATTCAATTAATTAAAAGTAATAATTAAAGTTAAATATAAAATGGAAAAAATAAGATGTGCGTGGTGCGGAACAGATGAACTCTATCAAAAATATCACGATGAAGAATGGGGAAAACCTGTATATGATGACGAAAGAATCTTTGAGTTTTTGGTTTTAGAGAGTTTTCAGGCAGGATTAAGTTGGATTACAATTTTGCGAAAGCGTGAGAATTTTCGAAAAGCGTTTGATAATTTTGACTATAAAAAAATAGCCAACTATCCCGATGAAAAAGTAGAAGAGCTAATGCAAGATGCAGGAATTATAAGAAACCGACTTAAAATATTGGCAACTATTTCTAATGCACAAAAATTTATAGAAACTCAGAAAGAATTTGGAAGTTTTTCTAAATATATTTGGGGTTTTATAGGTGGTAAACCAATAATAAACATGCCTAAAACATTAAAAGATGTACCAGCTACTACAGAAATATCAGATAAATTAGCAAAAGACCTCAAGAAGAGGGGGTTTAAGTTTCTGGGTTCTACGGTGGTTTATGCGCATATGCAAGCTACAGGTTTGGTAGATGATCACATTACAGAATGCTGGGTAAAATAACGATAACTAAATATTTTAAAATTAAAAACAATCTAATAAAACTTGATTATGTAGAAAAAAATACTTAATTTGCCTCCATAAACGCAGATGTAACTAAGAAAATTCGGAATTGATGAGGAATTATATATTATTATTCTTATTATTTGCTTCGTTTGTATTTGGTCAAGAAACAAATTCATTAGTGTTAAAAATTCGTGAAAATCAGACACTTATGAAAAGTGATATGAGCGAAGGTTTTAAAGAATTATTGGTCTTAGAGAAAATAGCACAAAAGGAAAAGAACCTTAAAGCAAAGCTTGAAGTTCTAAACAATAAAGCATTTTATTACTTTACACAAGCTGATTATGATAAAGCTTACCAAATTGCCAAATCATTAGAAAAAGAATCCAATAATATAAACGATAAAAGACTTATTGCTATAGCAATGAATAGGCTGGGTATCACTCTTAACTTTTTGGAATTATATGATGATTCAGAAAAAAAATTGTTTGATGCACAAAAATTTATTTTAAGAAATGAATTTGAGGATAAAAATCTTATACTGGCTAATAATTATCAATTTTTATCTGATTTATACACACACACCGAAAACTATAAAAAAGCAATCTATTATATAAAAAAAGCAATTCCAGAGTATGATAAAATAAAAGACCCTGTACAAAAAAGAAAACAAAAAATAAAGGGTTATGGTAATATAGGATTGCAATATTTATCAATAGACTTAGATTCTGCCGCGTATTATTTTAATAAATCTCTGAGTTTACAAGATACCATTCTGATCAAAAATTATAACGTTTCTAATTTTGTAGGGCTAGGAGAGGTATATAATAAAAAAGGTGAGTATAAAAAATCTATAGAATATCTTAAAAAAGCAGAAGAGCTTAATCTAAAAGTAAAGGATAGTTATTATATGACCAGTATATATGACTTATTACAAGATTCTTATAAAAAAATAGGGAATACTAATGAGTACAATAAGTATAAAGTACTGTATTTAGAGAATTTACAAAAAGAAAATTCAAAAAAACTGGAAGGTGTAAATGCAATTGTAAAAGAAACTAAAAAAGAATCTCTCTCTGTAAAAAATGCCAATCAAAGGAAAAATTATGTAGTTGCTATTTCTATTTTAATAGCCATATTATCTGTTGGTTTTATGGTCTATTTTGTGAGAAATTTTAAGTATAAGAAATTAGAAAAAGAAGAAATACAAAAAACACTTGTACTGAAAGAAAAACAATTAGAAAATTTAGAAGGTAAAGTAAGTGATTTATTGCACGAAGTAATAGATTTAGCCAAAGAAAATAGCACCAATTTCTATCCTAGATTTCTAGATTTATATCCAGATTTTGAAAATAAACTTTTAGAAATTAACCCTAAATTGACCAATTCAGAATTAGAGTTTTGTGCATTTTTAAGACTTAATTTTTCTTCAAAAGAGATTGCAAATTATACTTTTATATCTGTAAGAACCGTACAAAACAAAAAATACAGATTACGTAATAAGCTAAAAATCCCAAATGAAACGGATACTTATGTCTTTTTTAACAATATGTAAGTGATTTTTAATTTATTGATTTTCAGATAATTAAATCTACAGAGTAGGTAATGAGTATTTTGTTTTTTTGATATAAATGCTGAAAATTATCATATTTGCATCACTAAAAGAGCGAAACACAAATGATGAAAATAAAACCAGCTAATAAAAGTTGACTGGTTTTATTTTTATTAATAATAAAATTCATTTTCAATTAAACTAAATGAAAAAGGTGAAAGTAAATATACTTCCACCTTTTTCTGTTTTTACAATAAATATTAATCTATTTAATAACTCTTTCTAAAACCCATTCAATCATCATTTTTTCTGATTGGTGATGATCAGCAGCAAATTCACCTCGTCTTCTATTGGCAATCACATTATTAATGGTAATGGCTTTATGACCCAAAAGTTTAGATAGACCGTAGATAGCAGAAGTTTCCATTTCGAAATTGGTAACTCCTAAATCATTAAGCACTTCTAAAAATTGATCATCTGTAGATTTCAAACGCAATTGTCTGCCCTGTGGAGCATAAAAACCTGGGAAAGTAGCTGTATTTCCTACATATTTGGCATCTTTGAAGTATTCGTATTGTGATGCCGTCCACTCAGAAAAATAAAGAAGTGGTTTAATCTTTTCATATGGAAATTTTTCTAAGAAATTTTTAGAAAATTCATTTTCAAAATTATAATCTATATAAAAATGTAAAAGACCATCTAGACCTACTACGTTCTCAGAAACCAGCATATTATCTACTTGTACTTCAGGATTTACACTTCCACAAGTTCCTAATCTGAACAATTGTAAAGCAGTATGTTCTTTTTTGAATTCTTTTTTATCTAGATCTATATTTACAAGAGCATCTAGTTCATTCATTACAATGTCTATATTCTCTGTCCCAATTCCTGTGGACATTACGGTAATTCTCTCACCACGAAGAGTTCCTGTGTGTGTGTAGAATTCTCTTTTGTTTTTTTTGATTTCAACTTTATCAAAATATTGAGAAACTTTCGGTACTCTATCTGGATCACCTACTAGAAGAATTTTTTCTGCAATATCTTCTGGTTTAAGATTCAAATGATAAACGCTTCCATCTTGGTTTAAAACCAATTCTGAAGCAGCAAGTTTATTTAGCATAATTAAAATTTTTTTGTCTGAAATTGTTTTTTGTTTGAAGTAGTTTGAAATTGTTTATTACTATCAAACCATTTATCCTCCAACTCTCTTAGTCTTATAGCCCATTTCCTGAAGGATTTTCATAATTTTATCACGATTATCTCCTTGTATTACGATAATTCCATCTTTTTCGCTGCCACCAATTCCCAGAGTTATTTTTATTTTTTTAGAAATCTGTTTTAGTTCTTCTTCGCTCCCTTCGAAACCTTCTATTAATGTTACAGGTTTACCATTTCTTCCTTTTTTTTCAAATTTACAAATAAGCGGAGATTTTTGCTCAGATTTTTCTTCTGGCATTTCGAAATCTTGTTCTTCGTGTTCTGGAAAAAGGTTTTTCAATTGATCTCTTAAATCCATTTTAATTTTTTTAAAAAAGGATGGTAAAGTTACAAATTAACTTATAAATGACGAATATTTATTTTAAAATAATTTTTCTGATAAAAATCTCATTCTCTATAAACCATTTATCGCATATAAATTTCGTAAATTTGCAGTAATAAAAATTGAATATAATGGCTAAAAAAGCAATTCTAGCAATTCTAGACGGATGGGGTTTGGGAACTAATAATAATGTTTCTGCTATTTATCAGGCGAATACTCCTTTTATGGATTCTTGTATGAAAAATTTTCCTACAACAACCTTAGAAGCATCTGGTTTGGCAGTAGGTCTTCCAGATGGGCAAATGGGAAATTCTGAAGTAGGGCATATGAATCTGGGTGCAGGTAGAGTAGTTTACCAAAATTTAGTGAAACTAAATATGGCTGTAGAAAATGGCAGTCTAGGAAAAGAAAAAGGAATAGTAGCAGCATTTAATTATGCCAAAGAAAATCATAAAAAAGTACATTTCATAGGTTTGGTTTCTAATGGTGGAGTTCACTCTCATATTAATCACCTAAAAGGTTTGCTTTCTGCTGCTAAAGAAAACGGATTAGACGAAAACGTATTTGTACATGCATTTACAGATGGTAGAGATTGTGATCCTATGTCTGGCAAAGGTTTCATAGAAGAATTACTTAATCATATGAAATCTAGTACAGGTAAATTAGCTTCGGTAGTAGGAAGATATTTTGCAATGGACAGAGACAAAAGATGGGAAAGAGTAAAACTAGCATATGATGCTATGGTAAACGGAGTAGGAGAATTGACCAAAAATCCAATAGAAGCTATAGAAAAATCTTATGCAGAAGGTGTTACAGATGAATTCTTAAAACCAATTATCATTTCAGAAAACAATCATTTACCTACTGCCAAAATAGAAACTGGTGATGTAGTTTTCTGTTTTAATTTCCGTACAGACAGAGGTAGAGAAATTACAGAAGTTCTTTCTCAACAAGATTTACCAGATTTTGGTATGCACAAGTTAGATTTGTATTACGTAACGCTTACCAATTATGATGAAACATTCAAAAATGTAAATGTAATTTTTGATGAAGAAGTGCTTTCACAAACTATGGGAGAAGTACTAGAATCTGCTGGTAGAACTCAAATAAGAATAGCTGAAACAGAGAAATATCCACACGTTACGTTTTTCTTCTCTGGTGGTAGAGAAAAAGAATTTGTAGGTGAAAGAAGATTGCTATGCCCAAGTCCAAAAGATGTACCAACTTATGATTTAAAACCAGAAATGTCTGCTTTTGACATCAGAGATGCTATAGTTCCAGAATTAGAAAAAGAATCAGCAGATTTTATTTGTCTTAATTTTGCTAATGCAGATATGGTAGGGCATACTGGTGTTTTCGAAGCGGCTGTTAAAGCTTGTGAAGCGGTAGATAAATGCATAGAAGCGGTAGCAACTACAGCTTACGAACACGGATATGCGGTGTTTATCTTAGCAGATCACGGTAATTCTGATGTAATGATTAATCCAGACGGAAGTCCTAATACACAGCATTCTACCAATTTGGTACCTTTGGTAGTAATGGATAAAGACCACACTTGGAATCTAAAACCTGGTAAATTAGGAGATGTAGCACCATCTATCTTAAAAGTAATGGGTGTAGAAATTCCTGAAATTATGAACGGAAATGTATTGGTTTCTTAAAATTATAAATTTTCATTTATGATGAAATAAATGTATTTTTAGGTTTCTAAACAAAAAATATTTAACTTTAGCCAACTAATAATTATTATGTTGGCTATTTTTTTTAATATTATCAAATTTAGGAGACTGAAAATATTAGTTAGCATTGTCCTATTATTTTATTTCAATCTCATTTTTTCTCAAAAAGCATCTATTTTTGAAAACATTACCGAAAGCGAAGGTTTACCAAGCAATTATATTTTTAATATAGATGAAGACCAAAACCATGTACTCTGGCTAGGAACAGACAAAGGCCTAATTACCTACCAAGATGGCAAATGGATTTCGCTAGATGTAGATGCTGGATTGCCAGGAAATTATATCAATAAAATGATTGCTGACCGTAAAAATGGTTTGCTTATTTATATTTCAGAAAAAGGCTTGTATTATTTCAATAGCAATACCAAAACTTTAATGAAAAGGTATAACGAAATAAACGAAAAACAATCTGTAGATTTAAGGAAAGCGAATAAAAGTGAAAATTATATCATTATAAAAACCATCAATTTTGATAATAAAGAAAATATTTATTATGCTTTTGATAGAAGAAATGTTTACAAATTATTAAAAGTAAGTACCACCAAGATAGGAAATGGAAATTTTTTAAAATTAGAAAATGGAGAGATAATTTCTGATATCAGAATTTTTGAAAAAAACAATGAGTTTGTGTTTCAAAATTTTACTTTTAAGCAGAATCCTTTCGGGATTATCAGAAAAGAAAATAATAAAATTATAGACACCATTACAGAGGAACATGGTCTTGTAAGTAATTATGTAAGCCAAATTCTGAAAAGAGAAAATGGAGATATTTTTATCACAACTCTAGGAGGTGGGATATCAGTACTTAAAAAAAATAATCCTAAGGTTTCTTATCTCAATAAAACCATCAGTGTACGAGATATAATTTATAGTCAAGGTAAAAAGTATATACTTGCAGATGGATATTTGTATATTCTAGGCAAGAATTCTATTCAGAAAAAATATTTTTTAAGAAAAGATGCGCTTAGCTTTTACGTTTCGGGTAATGAACTCATTTTAGGCAGTTTCGACGGTTTACATTTCTATTCACTAGAACCCAAATTAAGATTAATAAAGACTTATCCTATTACTACAGGAATTTCAAAAATTTTAAAAATAAATGATAAAATAGTAATTTCTACCTACGGAAATGGAATCCAAGTAATGGAGAATAATACCGTAAAAACCTTTGGAAATAGATATTTCAATAACATTGAAAATATGTTCAAAACAAAAAACGGATATGCCATTACATCTTATGAACATGGGATTTGTATGTTAGATGAAAAATTTAGAGTAACTAATCATTTTGATAAAAATAATGGTTTAGAAAGTAACTTTGTTACGTATGCTTTTTCTGATAATGATTCTATATACATTGGTACTAAAAAAGGAATAACCGTCTATCATAATAAAAAGCCTGTTTTAAAATTCAATTCTGAAAATAACTTTGGTGGAAATTTAGTAAGAGATATTTTTAGAGATAAAAAAAATACAATTTGGATACTTACAGACAAGCTTTTATACAAGAAATCTTATAATTTTTTTAGACCATTAGGTTCTTTAAGATTAACTGATGATAGCAAAGATAGAATATTAAAAGGCGCATATTCTGATGCAGAAAACGAATTATTAATTGTTTCTAAAAATAAATTTTCTGTTTTTAATATAGACAAGGTAGTACCTAATAAAAATGATTATCCAGTAATTTTAGAAAAAGTAACATCTAATGGTGAATTGATAGATTATAATAAAAAAATTCAGTTTAGTGATAGTGACAAAGATATTTATTTTATCTTTAAATCTGTTGATAAAGAAATACTTACACAGTCTAAATTATATTATAAAATTAATAAAGATGTCTGGAAACCATTTTCACAACCAAGGTCACTTAAATTTTATCATTTAGAAAGAGGAAGTTACATCTTAGCAATAAAAGTAATCAATGAAGATGGTTACGAAAAATTCTTAGAAAAACCAATAAAATTCTATGTAACAGGACCATTTTACATAAGATGGTGGTTTATTTTATTATCAGTTTTAGTTGCAAGTTTTTTAATCTACAGTTACATAAACGAAAGCAATAAAAGAAAATACGTAAAAAGATTAAATGAACTTAGAATAAAACATCAAATAGAAAACGAGAGAAAAAGAATAGGGCGAGATTTACACGATAATATAGGAGCCTATGTTACCAGCCTAATTTCTAAAATAGACTTATTTAAAAACTCTACTGTTATTAAAGAATCTGAAGTAAACTGTGATGATGTGAGACTAGATGCAGAGCATATTTTAGCGCTTCTTAGACAAACCATATTTGTACTGGCAAATAAAGAAACCAATATTATTGCTCTTTATGATAATTTCAAAAGTTATGCTCTTAAATTTTTACATACAGATAATATTAGAATGATTTTCGAAGAAAATATTGAAAATAATAGAACACTAGATCCTACCACCAGTAGCGGAATTTTTAGAATTATGCAAGAAGCATTGCAAAACATTCATAAGCACGCACATGCAACTAGAGTAGAAGTAAATATAATATCTAAACAAAAAATAGTAATCTTGATAAAAGATAACGGAAAAGGATTTGACCAAGAAGACCTAAAAGCTGGATACGGACTTAAAAACATGAAAGAAAGAGCAATGGAAATAGGATTCAGGTTTAATATATATTCTGATATTACAGGAACAACCATAGAATTGGTAGAAACATAAAATACGTAGTTTGTTGTATTGATAGATGATTTTTTTACAATTAATTTTATGAAATAATATAATTAGCATGATTAGTGTAGCAATAGTAGATGATAACCAAATAAATAGAAAAACCATAAAAGACAAGCTTTCACCTTATAAAGACATTTATTTAATGTTTGAAGCTACCAATGGAGAAGAATTTTTCGAAAAACTTAAATTTTTAAAAAAAGAAAATTATCCGCAGGTGGTATTAATGGATATAGAAATGCCAATTCTAGATGGTATAGCCGCTATTGCCTCAGGTTCTATTAAATATCCTGAAATTAAATATATTGTACTCACCATTTATGCTGATGATGATAAAATTTTCGAGGCCATAAAAGCCGGAGCTAGCGGTTATTTACTTAAAGAAGATAGAGCTGTAAATATAGTAGAAGCCATTTCTAATGTGGTAGAATTTGACGGAATTCCTATGAGCCCTGCAATTGCGAGAAGAGCAATGGATTTATTAAGAGATGCGCCAAAACCAATTGCTGCCACACAAAATACAACAGTTGACCACCAATTAAGCGATAGAGAAATGGAAATTTTAAAAGAAGTAGTAAAAGGCTTTAACCACCACGAAATAGCCGAAAAACTTTTTATAAGTCCTAATACGGTGAGAACTCATGTTAATAATATTTACAAAAAACTACATCTTAATTCCAGAAGTCAGATTATGAATTTGGCCTATAAAAATAAGTGGATTTAGTCTCTATAAATATAATCTAATCTTTTTCATATATAAGTAGTTCTATAATTAGAGCTACTTTTTTTAATTTCACTATATTTGCAAAAATTAATATTCACTAATGATTAGTAATAAAAAATTAGCAATAGATTTTGATGGTACCATAGTAGAAGACGCATATCCATCTATAGGAAAACCAAAAACATTTGCTTTTGAAACTCTCAAAAAATTACAATCTGAAGGCTATAGATTAATTCTATGGACATACAGAAGCGGTAAAACTCTAGATGATGCGGTAGAATTTTGCAAAAAAAACGGAATAGAATTTTATGCTGTTAACTCTAGTTTTGAAGGAGAAGTTTTTGACCACGAAACCCAATCCAGAAAAATAGATGCAGATCTTTTTGTAGATGATAGAAATCTTGGCGGTTTCCCAGGTTGGGGAGAAGTTTACGAAATCATAAAACAAAAAATAGAATTTGGAATTGCCAACGGAGAAGTTCAGGCATATTCTAAATTAAAAAAAGAAAAAAAGAAAGGATTATTTTGGTAAAAATAATATGATAATACTTAAAACACTCGAAGAACTCCATTTAATGAGAGAATCTGCTCAATTGGTTTCTAAAACCTTGGGTATGATTGCCAAAGAAATAAAACCAGGCGTAACTACATTACATCTAGATAAATTAGCCCACGATTTTATAAAAGATCACGGAGGATATCCTGCATTTTTAGGAATGTATGGTTTCCCGAACTCACTTTGTATTTCTCCTAACGAAGAAGTGGTACACGGAATTCCGAATGATAAACCACTGAAAGAAGGTGATGTACTTTCAGTAGATTGTGGCGTTTATATGAATGATTTCTACGGAGATCACGCTTATTCTTTTGAGGTAGGTGAAGTAGCACCTGAAACCAAAAAATTACTAAAAATCACCAAAGAATCTCTTTACAAAGGAATCGAACAATGCGTTCGTGGTAAAAGAGTAGGAGATATCTCTTTCGCTATTCAAAGTTATTGCGAAAAAGAAGGTTATGGTGTAGTAAGAGAATTGGTAGGGCACGGTTTAGGAAGAACTATGCACGAAGATCCTCAAGTTCCTAACTACGGCAGAAAAGGCAGCGGAAAAGTTCTAAAAGACGGCATAGTTCTCGCCATAGAACCAATGATTAATATGGGAACCGAAAAAGTGAAATTTCATAAAGATGGTTGGACGGTAACTACGTTGGATAATAAACCTTCTGCACATTTCGAGCACGATGTTACCATTATCAACGGAAAACCTGTCTTGCTTTCTACCTTCAAATATATTTACGAAGCTTTAGGAATAGAGAGTGACGAAGAAGCTCCTTTTACAATGGATTTTTAGAAAATAAAAAATTATATATCAATAGAAACGGGCTTTAGCCCGTTTTTTTATAGAAAAATTCCGCTGGCTTTAGCCAAAACTTACTATAAATTTTAAAATTTAATTATTATTAACTTTATTATTTCTAAATTTATAGAAGTAAATTTTTTTTTTATGAAAGCAATTTATTCAATATTAGTTTTAATATTATTTTCAAATTTTTCATTGGCTCAAAAACCAAACGAAAGCATCTGCGAAGAAAACATTCCAATTGTAGGAGTTCAAAAAAATCTTTCTGATGATGAGCTTTTAGAATTGGTTCAAAGACAGACTTTTAGATTTTTTTGGCATTACGGACATCCGAAAAGCGGATTAGCTAGAGAAAGAAGCAACACTGTAAAAGCCGATTATTATTGGGATTACATCAACGAAGCCGAAAATGTACCGAATTTGAGCAAAAAAACGTTCGGCGAAGAAGCTTGTGCTATTGGTGGAACTGGTTTCGGGATTTTATCCACGGTAATTGCTGTAGAAAGAAAGTGGATTTCTAGAGAAGCCGCCGTAAATCGATTGATAAAAATTGTAGATTTCTTAAATACTGCTGATAGTTTTCACGGTGCATATCCTCATTTTATGAATGGCGAAACTGGCAAAACCATACCTTTTGGCAGAAAAGATGACGGTGCAGATTTGGTAGAAACTTCCTATCTTTTTATGGGACTTCTTACCGCTAAAGAATATTTTAATAACAATTCAGAGAAAGAAAAATATCTCAGAAACCGCATCGAAGGAATGTGGAACGATTGCGAATGGAATTGGTTTACCAATCATTCTGATATTTTGTATTGGCATTGGTCTCCAGAAAACGATTTCGGTATGAATTTCCCAATTTGGGGTTATGATGAAGCGTTGATTACCTACATTATGGCAGCTTCTTCTCCATATTTTCCCATTGATAAAAAGGTTTACGACAATACTTGGGTTAAAAGCAATGGCTGGAAAAACGGAAAATCTTATTTTGGTATCAAATTACCTCTCGGAAATTACGAAATGGGCGGTCCGTTATTTTTTGAACAATACACTTTTATGGGAATTAATCCCAATGGTTTAACCGATGAATACGGCACAAATTACCAAGAACAAGTTACCAACCACACCTTAATTAACCGACAATATTGCATCGAAAATCCTAAAAAATTCAAAGGTTATTCTGCAAAAAATTGGGGATTAACAGCAGGAGATAGTTATAAAGGTTACGTTGCACATTGTCCGCAAGATGATCGTGGCGTTATTCAACCAACTGCGGCGCTTTCTTCTATGCCTTTTACACCGAAATTTTCGATGGAAGCACTTAGATATTTCTATGAAGAGCGAGGCAAAGATTTATGGACAGATTATGGTTTTGTAGATGGTTTTAGCGATGAACATAATTGGGTGGCAAACTCACATTTGGCAATAGATCAAGGTCCTATAATTGTGATGATTGAGAATTACAGAACTCAATTGATTTGGAATTTATTTATGAAAATTCCTGATGTTCAACAAGGTTTACTAAAACTAGGATTTTTAACAAAAACTCATTCAAGAAATGAAAAAAAATAAAGTATTAATTAAATAAAAAAACTAATAATGAAACATTTAATAATAATTTTAGCATTATTTTCAATTCTAAAAATCAATGCTCAAACAAAAGATACAATAAAACTTTCCGATTTTAAACTTTGTGAACTCACATTAGATGAATTAAAGAAAAATGCGCCAGATTTAAAACAAGTAAAAGTAGTAGAAATGAATCTTTGCGCTGATGGTTTCGTTCAAGATTCGAGATTTGAAAATAGAATAGGATATGAAACTAAAATATATCCAGGGGTGATTTTTCAAAATTATCAATCTGACATTAATGTAATTGCAAAAATACATTTAACTAAAGATTTTAAAGGGTTTTTACCAGACGGAAACTATGTGGATTTGAGTACTTTAAAAGCAATTGATGTTCTTAAAAAATATGATAATTTAAAAACTTGGACTTCGAGAGGTTGTTCTGATTATTGGGGAATTAATAAACAAGAATCATTATTTTTTTATGTGAAAATCAACAAAAAAAAGCAGCCGCAATATCCTATTGATTTAGAATATTATTCTGCGCAAAAAGTTGAAGGAATTGATATTTTAGCAGATTGTTATAAAGTTTTTGAAAAAAATAAAGAAAATAAAAAGCCTTTATTTATTGTAGAAGGAAAAGAAGCAACTGAAGAATACTTAAATAGTATTAAACCTGAAGATGTAGAATCAATCAACGTTTTGAAAGACAAAAGTGCTATTGAAAAATATGGCGATAAAGGTAAAAATGGGGTGATTGAAATATTTCTTAAGAAAAAATAAAAACAATGAAATTCAAATTTGTCTTTATCTTTTTATTGATTTTCGGGTTTTCTTTTGCTCAAAAACAAAGAAAAGTAGTCTTCGTCATTGCAGACGGAATTCCTTATGATCAAATTCTAACTCACAAAATGCCTAATTTACAGAAATTAGCAAAATCAGGTGGAATTTTTGAAGCTTACGTTGGTGGCGAAAAAAATGGTTACACCGAAACTCCTACCATTTCGGCAGTTGGTTATAATTCTTTATTAACGGGAACTTGGGCGAATAAACACAATGTTTGGGACAATGATATTAAAGAACCCAATCATAATTATTGGAATGTTTTCCGATTTTTTAAAACCCAATTTCCAGAAAAGAAAATAGGAATTTTTTCTACTTGGGAAGACAATAGAACCAAGTTAATCGGACAAAATTATGCAGAAGCAGGAAATTTAAAACCTGATTTTATTTTTGATGGTTATGAAAAAGACGAAAAAACTTTTCCTCACGATGAAAAAGGACATTTTTACAATAAAATAGATGATTTTGTGATGGGAAAAGCAGTAGAAACCATCAAAAAATCTGCGCCAGATTTGTCGTGGATTTATTTGGAATATACCGATGAAATGGGGCATCAATTCGGTGATGGAAAAGAATTTGACCACGCTCTTGACGAACTTGACAAAAGAATAGGGAAGTTAGACGAAACTATAAAATTTCGGGAGAAAAATTTCAATGAAGAATGGCTCGTAATTATTACGACAGATCACGGAAGAGATATTAAAGGCTATCATCACGGAAGCCAAACCAACAGAGAACGAAATACTTGGATTGCCACAAATTTTTCGGAAATGAATACATATTTCCGAGTTCAACAACCAGCAATTATAGATATTACGCCGACAATTTTACGATTTTTAGACGTGGAAATTCCTCAAGAAAAACAATTTGAAATCGATGGAATTCCTTTGATTGGAAAAGTTTCTGCCATAGATTTGAATGCTAAATTAAAAGACAATCAATTAGAAATTTTTTGGATTCCGATAGAACGAATTGGCTTTGCAAATATCTATATTTCAACGACTAACAATTTCAAAAACGGAGGAAAAGACGAATATCAATTGGTGAAAAAAATTCCAGTTGATGATTGGCACACTACGATTGATGTTTCTAAAATGCCTTCCAATTTTTATAAAATTGTGTTAGAAATGCCTTATAACATGATAAATCGTTGGATTTTTGTGAAATAATTTACTTAATTTCGCTTTCTGAAAATGAAAAAGCTAGCAAAATTTTTACTCAACAAAATACCAAGACCAATGCTTATTAATCTAAGCATTTTTCTTCGTCCACTCATTTATCAATTTTTTAAAGGAAATAACTTCACCGATCCAATTGACGGAAAATCTTACCGAAAATTTCTTCCTTACGGTTACGGAAAACAACGTGAAAATGCACTTTCACCAGGAACGTTGAGTTTAGAACGTCACCGTCAAATGTGGCTTTATTTGCAATACGAAACCGATTTTTTTACCAAAAATTACAAAGTTCTACACATCGCTCCAGAACAAGAATTTTTACGAAAATTCAAAAAAATGAAAAACTTAGATTATACTTCTGCAGATTTGTTTTCGCCAATTGTAGATGTAAAAGCCGATATTTTGAATTTGCCTTTTGAAAGTGAAAGTTTTGATGTAGTAATTTGCAATCACGTTCTAGAACATATAGAAGATGATAGAAAAGCGATGAGCGAATTGTACAGAGTGATGAAAAAAGGAGGTTGGGGAATTTTGCAGGTTCCTATGAAAAATTCTCTAAAAAAAACCTACGAAGATTTTAGCATTACCGAGCCAAAAGAACGCCAAAAACATTTCGGGCAATATGACCACGTTCGTTGGTACGGAATGGATTATTTCGATAGATTAAAATCTGTAGGCTTCGATGCGGAAGCGAATTTTTATTCTCAAAAATTTAGTGATGCAGATATCAAAAGATTTGGATTAAATAGAAATGAGATTTTGCCAGTCGTAAAGAAATAGTTTTTTTCAAAATATAATTATAAAAACAGCCCTAATTTAAGACTGTTTTATATTTATCTGACTAAGATAATTTTAATTCCCTTTAATTAATTCTACACCATTAGAGATTAAATGAGCAATTTCTGGTCGGTTTATTTTTAATTTTTCTTGATAATCTTTCACTGAATTTTTAAGTGTAAAATCATTATTAATTACCGCTAATTCTAGAATTTCTACAGAAAGTAACCAATCATATGGATGATTTTGTTTTATTTCATCAAAAATTTTATACAAATTTTCTATTGAATGATTATTTTCTCTAATTTCTCTTACTTTTTGATATAGTTTTTCTAAACTTTCTCTTTGGTCAGATTTTTTTTGCTTGATGGTTTTAGAAGACGGAACGTGACTAATTCTATCAAAACTATAAACATCTGCAGAGTCAGAAAATGCAGAAACAATTTCTTTTCCTACCGCCATATCATAAACGCCCCATTCTGGACGGAAAAGTACTGTTTCGCCGTGTGTTACTGTGCAATTTTTGAATTTAATTAATAAGATTTTCCCTTGAACGTTTCTTGTACCAGTTATAATTTCACCTGTTACTTTTATTCCTCCTTCAAATTCTAAAGTGGTGGTTTTACCTTCATAAATATCATAGGCTTTCAGGTCTTTCGGGCTCATATCTTCTATGGAAATATTGATTCCTTTTAGTTTTCCAATGGGTGAACCAAATCCTTCTGAATGAATGTTTGTACTATGCCCAATTAATTCTTTTTCTCTGTAAGCAAGAGCAGTTTTGCCTGTAGTTTGTATATAAATTGGTTTGTTTTCTTGTTCTATGATATTAGTAAAAACACCAGAAATTTGTAATCCTGTAGAGAGTTCAATTGTTCCTAGAGCTTTAGATTTTACCAGTTTTTTAGCGCCAGCAAGTCCGCCAACTCTAAGTGCCATTGTATTGGCAAATTCTTCTAAAACCATACTGAGGTGTGCAAAATCTGGAGTTACAAATAATTGAGGTTGCGGTTTGGTAATGTCAAAACTTTGATGAATGGCACTAAGATCATAAGGAATTTTCTTCACTTCATCTGTCATACACCATTCACTCTCACCGATGGAAGAGAGTAGTCCAGCCCCATAGATTTTAGGATTTTCCAACGTTCCTATTAATCCATATTCTACTGTCCACCAATGCAAATTTCTGATCAATGCCATTTCAGATGGTGTTCCCATGTTATTTTGTAGAAACTCTACCTGTTTTTCTGCTTCACTTATCTTTTCTTGCGGTGTATCTTCGGCTTCTTTCAAAATAGAAAGCAATCTGATGGCTTCATATAATTCATAATCTCTAGCAGACGAAATTGCTTTGCAACCAATTTCTCCGAAACGTCTCAGATATTCTGCATATTCAGGATTGGCAATAATAGGAGCATGGCCAGCACCTTCGTGTATAATATCTGGAGCTGGCGTATATTCTATATGCTCTAATTGTCTGATGTCACAAGCAATTACCAAAACATTATACGCCTGAAATTCCATGAATGCATTGGGAGGAATAAAACCATCTACCGCTACTGCAGCCCAACCAATTTCTTGCAAAATTCGGTTCATTCCGTACATATTGGGGATAGATTCTATGCTAATTCCAGTTTTTTTGAGACCATCTAAATAAGAATTGTGAGCTACTTTAGATAGATAATCTACATTTTTACGCATCACATATCGCCAAACTGCTTGATTGATGGGCGTATAATCTTCATAGTTTTGAGGAATAATAAATTGCTTCAAATGTTCTGGCAATCTATCAATGTGCGGATTACTTTCGAAAGATGTTTTCATCAATTTTTTATTTAAATTTAATCTTGAACTTCGGCAATGTTATTTTCTGTTTCATAGAGCTTTACAGAAAGTTGATATTCACTTGGTAATTTATTTTTTATAGTTTTAAAGATGAAAACGGCAATGTTTTCTACCGTAGGATTTAGATCTTTAAAAGCATCAATATCTAAATTCAAGTTTTTGTGATCTAGCAATTCTATAATTTCTGTTCTGATGATTTGTTTTAAAATATTCAAATCAATTACATAACCAGTTTCTTCGGAAATGTTCCCTGAAATCGAAACGAACAACTCATAATTATGTCCGTGGAAATTAGGATTGCTGCATTTCCCGAAAATTTCTACGTTTTTTTCATCAGCCCAATCTTTATGATACAATCGGTGTGCAGCATTGAAGGTTTCTCTTCTAGTAACTGTTACTTTCATAGATTTTTCTGAGTTTTTTATTAAGGTGTACTAGCAGAAATGCTAAAAATTTTACCATTCATTAATCTTCCATATTTGGTGGCGAAATCTCCTACAAAAATGGCTATTTCTTCGGGATTTGTACTTGCTTTATAATCTGGAAAAGCCAGTTGAAGCATTTCTGTATTTACAGCACCAAGACTTAAACAATTGCAATGGATGTTATATTCTTTCAGCTCTTCTGCCAAACATTCTGTAAGGTTGGCTAGAGCTGCTTTGCTAGAAGAATAAGCAGAAAGTCCCACAAATTTAGAAGACCTTTCTACACCGCCCATACTACCGATGTTTACAATATGTGGATTTTTACTTTTTCTAAGACTAGGAACAGTTAATTTTATCAATTTTACAACGGAAAAAAGATTGACTTCAAAAACAGATTTGAAATCTTCTTCTGTTAATTCCATAAAAGGTTTATTGATGAGCATTCCAGCATTATTGATTAGAACATCTATGCAAGATGCTTTTTGTATGGCTTGGTAGAAATCTGTAGATTCTAGATTTTTGGTAAGGTCACAATCAAAAATTTCTACATTCTGCGGATTAGCACATTCCCTTTTTAATAATTCTAATTGTTCTTTGTCTCTAGAAACTACAAAAAGATAATGCTCAGAGTTTGTACTGAGATATTTTACAATTTCTCTGCCTATACCTTTGCTAGCACCTGTTACAATAATATTCATTTTAAGAAATATATGATTGGCTAAATATATATTTTTTTCTTAAAAGAATAAAATTCAGAAAAAAAATAAAAATTGATGTGTAGAAGCAGATATAAATTGAAAAACTATTTTAGTTCTTTACTAATTTACTTACAAAATAAGAACCATTTTTATATGCGGGATGTTGAATGTTATCAGATGAAATTACATTTAATCCTTTTAGAATTAGTGTATCTCCTTTCATAGAACATTTGAATTTTGCAATTCCATTCGTAAACATGGGGTTCATTGCAAATTCTGCTTTGGTAGTTAAGATAGAATCCTTCAGTTCAAAAATTCCTGTATTTACAATAGATTGATTGAATTTATCGAGTTTTAAACTGTCTGTCATTGCCCAACTTCTATTTTTTGAGACTTGAGTTGTCCAGCAAAAACTATAGTGTTTTTTATAAAAAAAAGCTTGACTTTCCTTCGGAAATACTTTGCTAGATGTTCCGTCTGGTTTTATGGTTTTTACTTCTACAATTCTCCAATTTCCTTCTACACTAAATTTTTTACTCTTCGTAAAGTTGAGTAATAGGAATATAAGAATAGCACTAAATGTCAAAAACAGTATGGTAAATTTATTTTTCATGAGCAGAACTTAATTAATGCTAATTTATTAAAAAATGCAATTATGATATCAAAGATTTTTTGAATAATATTTAGTTATTATCAATAATATAAAAATTGAAATTTTATAAATAATAATTCCAAATCTATTTTCCTTACCTTTGCAAGACTTTAAATCTTAAACTTTAAATAAGACAAATGCACAAAGCAGGATTTGTAAATATAGTAGGGAAACCAAATGCCGGAAAATCTACTCTTCTTAATCAATTGATGGGAGAGAAATTAGCCATAGTAACCCAAAAAGCACAAACCACCAGACATAGAATTTTCGGAATTTATAATGAAGAAGATGTACAAATTGTATTTTCTGATACACCAGGAGTTCTAGACCCTAAATACGGTTTGCAAGAAAAAATGATGGATTTTGTAAAAGATTCTTTGCAAGATGCAGATGTTTTCCTTTTTATAGTAGATGTTACAGATAAGGATGAACCAAATGAATTTTTAGTAGAAAAACTCAATAAAATTCCTGTTCCTGTACTATTATTGCTCAATAAAATGGATGCTTCTAATCAGGAAGCTCTCATAGAAAAAGTAGAATTTTGGCACAATCTGATACCAAAAGCAGAGATTTTACCCATTTCAGCTTTGGAAGGTTTTAATACAGATATCATTTTGCCAAAACTGAAAACACTTTTACCTGAAAACCCACCTTATTACGACAAAGACCAGTTTACAGATAAATCTGAGCGTTTCTTTGTAAACGAAACCATCAGAGAAAAAATATTGTTGAATTATGATAAAGAAATTCCGTATTCTGTAGAAGTGGTCACAGAAATTTTCAAAGAAAAAGAAGGTATTATTTTCATAGATTCTATTATATATGTAGAACGTGACACCCAAAAAGGAATTATTATCGGCAACAAAGGTGATGCCATCAAAAAAGTAGGTACCGAAGCTAGAATAGATTTAGAAAAATTCTTTTCAAAGAAAATTCATCTCAATCTTTTTGTAAAAGTAAAAAAAGACTGGCGAAAAAACGAAAGAGACCTCAAGAATTTTGGGTACAGATAAAGCAGAGATTCAATTAATTATTAATGTTTTTTTTATTCATAATAAAGAAATATTATCTCTGTTTGAGAAATTAACCTCAAAAATTATTAAATTTTGAAAAACATTTGCTATTTTTGAATGTCTAAAATTTTAAAATGAAGAATCTTAATACAACAGGTTATAACAAAACACTGTTAGATTGGGCATTATTAGCGCTTCGCATTTTTGTGGGTGTAGGTATGCTTACACACGGATTTCCAAAACTAATGATGCTACTTTCTGGGAAAATAGAATTTATAAATTTCTTCGGGATAGGAGAAAAAACTTCATTAATTTTAGCCGTTTTTGCAGAAGTTCTTTGCTCATTATTCGTTTTAATGGGGCTTTTCACCAGGTTTACAGTTTTTCCGTTAATTATTACCATGTTGGTCGCAGTATTTATTGTACACAATAATGATCCATTCGCTAAGCAAGAAATGGCACTGCTTTATCTTTTTCATTACTTATTAATTTTTGTAGCAGGACCTGGCAATATTTCAATAGACAGAATGATTAGTAGAAAATAAATAGAAGACGCTTTTGGCGTCTTTTTTTTGAATTTTATGGCGCTTTAACACGCTGTCCGCTGTATCTTTTTCTTTCCAAAGCATTTCCCAAAGCCAAAGAAAAAGGATGCCGCTTCCATCGTTAGCGCAAATACAAAACGCTCCATAAAATACAGAAAAAATTGTAACTTACCGAAAAATAAAACCACTAATCTAATAAGTTCCGACTTCTGGAGATTATTCTTTAAAATTGTAATTCAAAAATTTAAAATATGAAAGCCATCAAAATTTCTGTTTTTTTCCTGGCATTGTCTGTTTTCGGATTTTCGCAGGAAAATATAACCTATCAAAAACCTTCTGCCGAAATCCTCCAATTGGCAGATTACGTACGCACTCCTTCTGTTTCTATGAATAGCAAAAAAGATTGGATGCTTTTTTCTTATAGACCTACTTATAAGTCTCTAGATGACCTTAACCAAGAAGAAATGAAATTGGCAGGTCTCAGAGTAAACCCTATCACCAATATTTCTAGTACCACTACTTACATCAATAATCTTAAGATTAGAAAATTTAATGAAAAGCAAGAAACACAAGTGATTGGTTTGCCTAATAATCCCAAGATTTCTAATATTTCTTGGTCTCCAGATGAGAAAAAAGTGGCATTTACCAATACTACAGAAAAAGGTGTAGAACTTTGGATTTTAGATGTAGAATCCAGAACTGCAAAAAAATTAACTTCAGATAATCTTAATGCCAATTTGGGTTCACCTTATGTTTGGTTTAGAAATTCTCAGGATTTGTTAATTAGAAAACTACCTGCCAACAGACCAGAACTTTTAAATGAAAAGAAAAACCTTCCAAAAGGCCCAATTGTTTCTAATGCAGACGGAAAAGTTTCTCAAAACAGAACGTATCAAGATTTATTAAAAAATCCGATGGATGAAGCTAATTTTGAGACTTTAACCAGAGCAGAATTAGCAAAAATAAGCATCAGTGGTGCGGAAACGCCATTTAAATCTGCAGATATTTACGCAGGAATTCAGTTTTCACCAGATGGTAATTACTTGATGTTAACTACTATTAAAAGACCGTTTTCATACATTGTTCCTCTTTCTAGATTCCCGATGATTACAGATATTTTAGACTCTAAAGGAAATATAGTAAAAACAGTGAACGATGTTCCGCTTAATGAGATTATGCCAAAAGGTTTTTCATCGGTAAGAACTGGTAAAAGAAATATGTCTTGGAGAGCAGATAAACCCGCAAGTTTGTATTTTGTAGAAGCACTAGATGGAGGTGATCAAAGTAAAAAAGCAGACTACAGAGACGAAGTTTTTACTTGGGATGCGCCGTTTACCGAAGCTCCAAAATCCTTAATGAAAACCAAACAACGTTTTGCAGGAATTCAATTTGGGAACGAAGAAAATGCGATTGCTTATGATTCTTGGTACGACACTCGTTCTACCAAAACCTATTTCTTAAATCCAAAAAATGGAGAATCTAAAGAAATAGCTGATAGAAATTCTCAGGATGTTTATGCAGATCCAGGAAATTTCCAAACCGATAAAAATGAATTCGGGCAATACGTTATTTCTATCAAAAACGGAAAAGCACATTTAATTGGTGATGGTTTTACGAAAGAAGGTCAGTTTCCTTTTATTGATGAATTTGACTTTAAAACATTTAAAACCAAAAGATTATATACTTCTAAAACGCCTAACATCAAAGAAGATATCATAGACATTATTGATGCCAATAAAGGAACTGTTTTGGTAACTCAACAGTCTAAAAACCAATATCCTAATTATTACATTAGAAATATTAAATCTAATAAAGTAGATGCTGTAACACAGTTTGCCAATCCTTTTGCCAGTATTGCTAATGTGTATAAAGAAGTGATTAAATACAAAAGAAACGATGGAGTAGAACTGAAAGGAACGCTTTATTTACCAGCAAATTATGATTTTAAGAAAAAACCAAAATTGCCACTTTTGGTTTGGGCATATCCTGAAGAATTCAAAGATAAAGCAACTGCTGGACAAAACACCGCCAATCCAAATGAATTTACATTCCCAAGTTACGGTTCGTTTATTTATTGGGTAACCAAAGGTTATGCAGTTTTAGATGATGCAAGTTTTCCAATTATTGGTGAAGGTACTACAGAACCAAACGATACTTTTATTCCGCAGTTGGTTGCGAATGGAAAAGCGGCAATTGATGCTGTAGATCAATTAGGATATATTGATAGAACTAAAGTGGCAGTTGGTGGACATTCTTACGGTGCATTTATGACGGCTAATTTATTAACTCATTCTAATGATTTTGCATGTGGAATAGCCAGAAGTGGTGCTTATAACAGAACTTTAACACCTTTTGGTTTCCAAAGTGAGCAACGTAATTATTGGGATGTTCCGGCTATTTATAACGAAATGTCGCCGTTTATGAATGCCAATAAGATGAAAAAGCCGATTCTTTTGGTTCACGGCGAAGCAGACAATAATCCTGGAACTTTCACTTTGCAAACAGAGCGATATTTCCAAGCATTGAAAAACCTAGGAGCGCCTGCCAGAATGGTTATTTTACCTAAAGAAGCTCACGGTTATGTAGCCAAAGAAAACATCTTGCATTTGCTTTGGGAACAAGATCAATTTTTAGAAAAATGTTTAAAAAAATAAGTAGAGACGCGATTTATCGCGTCTTTTTAATTTAATATTATTAAAAAAATTAAAATTATATGGACTTCAATTAAATTTTATAAAAATTAAAAAGATTTCATTATTTTTAAACAAAATTTAGAATTGATATGGGAATTAACAGAAGAGATTGGTTAAAAACAACTTTTTTAGGAGGTGCAGCCTTGGCATTTTCGCCGTTAGAAATTTTAGCAAAACAAACACCTAATTATTCACTTTTAAAGAATGATGAAGATACCATAAGGCTTTGTTTTAATGAGAATCCGTTTGGTGTTTCTCCAAAAGCAATAGAAGCCATGCAAAAAAGTATGACAGATGCTTCTAAATATGATTTTAAATATGCGGATGTTTTAAAAAGTAAATTGGCAGAAAAAAATCAATTGAATAAAGATAATTTTTTGGTTTCTGCTGGTTCATCTTTTCTGCTAGAACTTGTTGCAAAATATGTTTCTATTGATAAAGGTCATATTGTGATTCCTGAGCCTTCTTTTACCATTTTTGCGCCTATTACAGAGTTTTTGGGAATGTCAAAAACTGTAGTTCCGTTAAATTCTAATAAAGAAATAGACTTAGAATCTATGCTAAAGTCTATAAAGTCTGATACCAAATTGGTTTATATTTGTAATCCAAATAATCCTACTGGTCATCTTTTGAGTAGAGAAAAAATAGAGAATTTTATTCAAAAAATTCCCAAAAATGTAACTGTTTTAGTTGACGAAGCTTATATAGAATTTACCAATCAACCGTCACTTTCTAATTTGGTTAATCAATATAAAAATATAATTGTAACCAGAACATTTTCAAAACTTTATGGTTTTGCAGGAGCAAGATTAGGCTATGCCATTGCACACCCTGAACTTCTTAAAAATTTAGAAAAATTACAAAGTTGGAGTGGAGGAGAGATTAGTATTGTAACAATGGCAGGTGGAATTGCGGCATTAGAAGATACAGATTTCACCGATAAAGTCATTAAAAACAACCAATTAGCTAAGGAATTTACCATAGCTGAACTGAAAAAAAATGGAATGAAAGTGATTTCTTCAGAAACTAATTTTGTTTATTTTTCATTAGAAAATTACAAAGAAGATTACTTTAATCGCCTTAAATCGGCTAAAATTCTTGGTGGAAAAACCTATGAAGAAGCAGGAAAATGGACCAGAATAAGCATAGGCACTTTAGAACAAATGCAGAAATATATCAAAGTAGTTTTTGAATAAAATCTATATTGAATGAAGAATCTTTTGCCAAAAGATGGAACGGTAGAATATTTAGGAAAAATTTTTGCCGAAGAACAAAGTTCTGTATATTATGTTAAATTAATGAACGAAATCAATTGGCAAAACGATATTGTAAAAATCTTCGGAAAAGAAATTATCACCAAAAGAAAAGTTGCTTGGTATGGTGATTTACCGTTTCAATATAAATATTCTGGCAAAATCAAAATCGCTGAGAATTGGCTAGAATTTTTGACCTCTATAAAATCTACAGTCGAACAAATCTCAGGCTGTACATTTAATTCTTGTTTATTGAATTTATATCACAATGGTTCAGAAGCAATGAGTTGGCATTCTGATAACGAAAAAGAAATTTTAGAAAATTCTGCAATTGCATCAGTAAGTTTTGGTGCAGAAAGAAAATTTGGTTTTAGACATAATTCTACAAAAGAAGAAATTTCTCTAATGCTTGAGAATGGCTCAGTTTTATTAATGAAAGACGAAGTTCAGAAATTCTGGAAACACAAGCTTTATACATCAACTAAAATCAAAGAATCAAGGATTAATCTGACATTTAGGACTATTGTAAACAAATAAATTCTAAAACAATAAAATTCCTATAATTTATATTAT
>DDFD01000067.1:0-3196 GCA_002337005.1 Flavobacteriales bacterium UBA1937
CGATTTTTTATGGATTGTAGTTCGTTCATTTTTAATTTGATTTGAAATTTGAGGTTTAAAATTTAAGATTTTCTATAAATCTTGCATTTGTTTTTTATAAACTTTGTTAAAGTGATGCGTGTAAACATCTTTCATCAATTTGCCTTCATCATACGTTTTTAAGGCTAAATTTTTCAAATCTAAATAATCTTTATTCCTAATTTTTGAAACTTTTGCTTTATAAAAAATATTTTCAGCAAAGTCATAAATTTTGCTTTGTTTTTCGAAGTTTTCTAAAGCTTTATCGTAATTTTTTAATTCAAAATAGGTAACACCTAATTGGTAATAATCATAAAAACCTGTGCTGTGATTTTTATTTGACAATTGATTTTCAAACAGTTCAATTGCTTTCTCTTTTTGATGAATAGCACTGTAGCAAATTGCTTTTACAATTTCTAAATGATAGTCGCCATTTTGAGAGCTGCCTAAATCTGTAGGGCGGTATTTTTTTAGCTTTTCTAAATCAGTAATTGCCCCTTGATAATCTCTCAAAAACTGAAATCTGCACCAAGCTCTGTAACCCAAATTTTGATTAGGATTAATTTCTACCGCTTTGTCTATCAGTTTTTTCCAAGTGATGAAATCGCCAGATTTTAAAAAAGGAACTGCTTTTTCTCTGTAAGCATAATCATTATTAGGACAAAGTTTTATGGCTTCATCAAACAAAGATTGTGCATACTCGTTCCATTGAAATTTCTCTGCTTTGTTAGAAATTTCACAAGATTTTTTGCAATTTTCGTCTTGTAATGCCTCACAATTTACTTGTGAAAGAGACAATCCAAAAATAAATAACCCAAAAAAATTAAGGTAAGATTTCAGTGACTTTTCCATTTTCTATTTTAAAGGTTAAATATTGATAATAATCTCTCTTTTCTAGGTTTTGCCAGCCGTTTAAATTTTTAGTAAATTCTAAAATCTCATTAACGAAATTTTTGTCAAAACTAAATTCTTTATAATCTGCATTGAATTGTTGAACTCGAAAGCGATTGGTTTTTCCTTCACAATTTACAATAAATCGTATGGTGATATATCCGTTACTTTTTGCATCAGTTTCTAAATTTAGTTGCTCAAAGTTTTCAACAATTGCTAGTTTTTCTCCTTCGTATTGAAAACCTTTTTCTAAATTAAAATATTGAAGTGTGCTAAAATTACAAAGGTTAAAATTTTTATCATCTAATTTTTCATCAAATTCAATATTGCCAACATTAGAAGTTAGTTTTGATATTTTTTCGGTTTGGCAACTGAATAATATTGGTAAATGGAATAGTATATAAAAAATTTTTTTCATAAATAATGAGCTCTACTTCTCTTCTAAAATTTTAATAAAATCTTCCTTGCTTGGTAAAATTGTTAAATATTTACTAGCGAAAATTTGCTCGTTGTCTTCTGGTAATGTGTATTTTACCAAAGATTCACTTTTGTCTTGACAAAGAATAATTCCGATAGTTCTATTCTCGTCTTCCAGTCGAACTTCTCGGTCGTAATAATTCACATACATCTGCATTTGTCCGATGTCCTGATGCTTCAATTCGCCGATTTTCAAATCAATGAGAACGAAACATTTCAGTATTCTGTTATAAAAAACCAAATCTATTTTGAAATGTTTCTCATCAAACGTAATTCTGTTTTGTCTTGCTACGAAAGTGAATCCTGTTCCTAATTCTAAAAGAAAATGTTCCAGTTTATCAATTAATTCGCTTTCAAAATCATTTTCGGAATAGTTTGCATTTTCGCTTAAACCGAGAAATTCTAAAACGTACGGATCTTTAATTAGATCTTTTGGTTTTTCCAAGATTTGTCCTTTTTCGGAAAGTTGAAGAATTTCTTCTTTATTTTTGCTTAAAGAAAGTCTGGTATAAAGAGCAGAATCGTATTGTCTTTGCAATTCCCGTAAACTCCAATTGTTTTTAAAACTTTCAATTTCGTAGAATTTCCTTTCGTTAATATCTTTAATTCTCATTAATTTGAGATAATGCGACCATGAAAGTGTGAAATTAACAACGTTTTTTTGTGAAATATTAAATATGTCAGATAATGTTTGTCCTTTTTCAACTATTTGGTTTTCTGTAGTTTGTAATTCAGCAGGCAGTGTCTGCTGTTTTTTTTTGTCAATTATTTTAAATTCAGAAGACACTGTCTGCTGAATTTGTTGAGAATATGATTCATAAAAATTTCTCATTTGCCGAAGATTGGTTTCAGAAAATCCTCTCCCAAATTTTTCTGTGAGATGAATAGACAAATCTTTCAATAATTTTTTACCATATTCTGCACGATTTTCACCGTTTTGTTCGTCTTCAACAATCATTCGACCAATTTCAAAATAGGTAAGAACCATCGTCTGATTTACCGTAATCACAACACGATTTCTCGCCAATTCTAATAATTGGGAGATTTTATTGATAATAGGGTTTTGAAGATTTTTCATTTTTGAAATGATATGGGTTTGATTTTAGACTTTGACAAAGTGATGTTAAACAGTTTTCCCCAAAAGTGTGCCTTGTGTACAATCATTCACAAAAACCGTCACAAAGTCACCAATATTTTGTCCTTCTATTATATCAAAAACCACCACTGCATTCTGTGAAGTTCTGGCTTTCCATTGGTTTTTATTTTTCTTAGAAATTCCTTCAATCAAAACTTCGTAGGTTTTGCCAACGTAAGATTGCATTCTTTTTCTAGATAATTCGCCTTGTAGCGCAATAATTTCGGCTAATCTTCTTTGCTTAATATCAGCAGGAACATCGTCTTCCATTTTTTTGTGAGCAGGAGTTCCTGGTCTTTCAGAATAGGCAAACATATAGCCGTAATCGTATTCTACTTGTCTCATCAAGTCAAGAGTTAACTGATGATCTTCTTCGGTTTCGCCACAGAAACCAGCAATCATATCTTGAGAAAAAGCAATGTCTGGAACTATTTCCTTCGCTTTTTTAATTAAATCTAAATATTCTTGACGTGTATGTTGACGATTCATTTTTTGTAAAATTCTATCGCTTCCACTTTGTACGGGAAGATGAACGTAGTTGCAAACATTATCGTATTTGGCAATCACTCGGAAAACTTCTTCCGTCATTTCGTGAGGATTAGAAGTAGAAAAACGAATTCTCATTTCAGGAACTGCTTTTGCTACCATTTCTAATAATTGAGCAAAATTTACCGC
>DDFD01000067.1:3238-5194 GCA_002337005.1 Flavobacteriales bacterium UBA1937
TTTCAGCTAAAGCTTTGCATTCTTCTATAATTGAGTGCGGATCACGGCTTCTTTCTCTACCTCTGGTAAAAGGAACCACGCAAAAAGTACACATATTATCGCAACCTCTGGTAATGGTTACAAAAGCGGTAACACCGTTTCCTCCGAGACGAACAGGATTAATGTCTGCATACGTTTCTTCTTTAGAAAGAATTACATTAATCGCGTCTCTTCCATCTTCTGTTTCTTTTAAAAGATTAGGTAAATCTCTGTAAGCATCTGGTCCTACAACTAAATCTACGAGATGTTCTTCTTCTAAAAATTTGGTTTTAAGACGTTCTGCCATACAACCGAGAACACCAACTGTAAGACTTGGATTTTCTTTTTTTAAATTTTTGAATTGAGACAAACGCATTCTCACAGTTTGCTCTGCTCTTTCGCGAATAGAACAAGTGTTAAGCAAAATTAAATCTGCTTCTTCTACATTCATTGTGGTATTATAACCTTGCTCGTTAAGAATGGAAGCTACAATTTCTGAATCGGAGAAATTCATTTGGCAACCATAACTTTCTAAAAACAATTTTTTAGAATTTTCTGGTTTTTCGGCGATAGCAAAAGCTTCGCCTTGTTTGGTTTCGTCTATATATTTTTCTTGCACAATCTTTTAATTTGAGATTTAAGATTTGAGATTTGAGATTTTGAAAAAGCATAAACAGTTCCAAATTCGATAAACTCAAAAACAAAATAAGTTAGCGTGCAAATATAAGAAATTTTGTGACAAAATGTCAGTCGAAATTAATACTAAATGGAATTTTATATCTCTGTCTGATAGCATTGCCATACAGTTTAGCTGGTACCCACTTTTTTTTAACTTTTTTTATTGCATCAATAAATCTATCATCAAATTCTTTTACGCCAGAGCTTTTTTCAACAGCAACATCTGTAACAGAGCCATCAATATCTACAACGAAATTTATGATAACAGTTATTTTTCCTCTACCATTAAAGCCTCCTAAATCTACTTTTTTAGCCACCTCATCTCTAAATGAACTTAATCCATTAGGAGGAAAATCAGCATCTGCATTCAATTTTTTAGGGTCATAATCATCTTTGTAATTATCAAACAAATCATCAGGAAAAAAAGCAAACAAACTTCTTGCGGTAATATTATTGCCATCTTTTTGAGCTGGAGTCCAATTTTTCAATTCAGGCAAAATTTGATCCAACAAATCACTTGCACATTTATTAGCATTAAATACGGTTGGAGAGTTTTCTATTTTTTTAAACTCTCCTTTGTTAGTTACAATGAATTCTTGATGATATAGAGCTTCCTTTTTGTCACAAGGCTCTAGTTTTTTTTCTATAATCACTTGATGTGCTTCTTTATAGAAATTTACAAATCCTCCTTTATAAAATAAATCATTATTATAAAAAGGAATAGATTCTTGAGCATTTAAAAGTTTAGTAAAAAATAAAGAAAGTAGTAAGATTTTTCTCATTGGTGTTATTTTAATCTCCATTATCGAAATGATCTGAAATAAAATTAATTTTGATTTTGTAATTAGTTTTTACAGCAACACCATTAGCCAATGCAGGTTTCCATTTAGTTTTAATTTTTTTCATGCAAAATAACATATCTTCTATAAACATTTCACTGTTTTTTACTCTAGGTGTAACGCTTAGATTTTTAGCTTTTCCATCTATATCTACATCAAAAGAAAAGGTGAAAATTCCATTGGCAGCATATTTAGACATATCTATATATCCATTAATCATTTTGTAAAGTTCTTTTCGGTAAGCTTCTTCACCGCCAGGAAATTCTGCTTTTTGAGTTATTGTAGAATTAGCACTTTCATCTGTTTTTTGAGTTTGTGCTACGCCTAATAATGATATTAGAAGAAAGAAAAAAAAGATTGTTTTTTTCATAATTATTGGTTTTTACAAAGATAATAAAAAAACCGCTCTCTAAAAGAACGG
>DDFD01000013.1 GCA_002337005.1 Flavobacteriales bacterium UBA1937
TATGTTTTCTGCGTTAATATTAAGTAATGCTAAAAATTGTTTTTTGATATATAGGTTACACAAAAGGAATGATATTTGTAGTATCTTGCACGCTTGTTTTTGGAGCACTAAAGCTCATAAATGCTGAAGAAAAATGAATTTTATAAGAATAATATCTCTATCTATTATACTGTTTTGTAGCGGATTAAACGCTCAGATTAAAGAAAAATCTATAGAAAGCGTAGATCTGAAATCTACTAAAAAGAAATTGAAGAAAAAAGAAAATCCTGCTTACGAAATTTTGCAGGAAGTCTGGAAACGTAAAAAAAGCAATGGATTAGGAGGTTATAAAGACTTTCAATTCGAGGAGTACGAAAAGATAGAAGTAGATGTTACCAATATTGATAGTGCGTTTACCAAGAAAAAGATTTTCAAAGGATTAGACTTTATGTTTCAGTATGCTGATTCTACAGATAATGGCAACAATCTTACCTTGCCTATTTATTTTAATGAATCAGTTTACAAAAACTTTGGAAAAAACAATCCTAAAAAAGAAAAAAGAGACATTATTGCCAATAAATCATCGGGTTTTTCTAATAACGAAGTAGTGGCAAATACCGCTAAAAATCTGTATAAGGAAATTGACATTTATAATAACACGTTGAATTTTTTTAATATAGGGTTTACTAGTCCTATCGCCAGAGATGGTTTTGCGAGTTATGATTATTTACTTTTGAATGAAGAAAACGTATCAGGTACAGATTGTTACAAAATAAAATACACCCCTAAAAGAAAAGATGTACTCTCTATTTATGGGATGATTTATATAGCTAAAGATAATTATGCGGTAGTGCGTTCTACCTTAAAATCTACTAGAAATATTAATGTAAACTTTGTGAATAATTTCTACTACGAATTAGAGTACTATAATCCCAACGATTCTATCTTTTTACCGAGAAAAAATTATCAAGAAATCCAAATGTCTATATTCGGGAAGAATGATAAATCTAAAAGTCTTTTGGCAAAAAAAACTGCCTTTTTTTCTAAATATTCTTTTGACCAAAATTTAGATGATGATGTTTTTGATAGAACAACGCAAGCTCTGAGTGATGCATCTGTGCAAAAAAGCGATGATTATTGGGAATTAGAAAGAAAAGAACCTCTTACAGAATCTGAACAAAATGTTTATAAAATGATAGATGAACTTAATAAAGTTCCGAAATTTAAAAAAGCAGTAAAACTCTATGAAACTTTAGCTTCTGGATATTTCAATGTTTTTAATGCAATAGACATAGGTGATGTTTATTCTACCATTGGTTTTAATGATGTAGAAGGACTTAGGCTAAGGCTAGGAGCTAGAACTTTTTTTACACCTAATGATATGTGGAGAGCTGCTTTTTATACAGCTTATGGTTTCAAAGACAAGCAGTTAAAGTACGGTTTAGAAGCTAGAAAAATGTTTGACAGAGATACCAGATTTACCATAGGAGCAGGTACCAGAAGAGATGTAATGCAATTAGGCGCACAATTAACCACAGATGAAGGTATTATGACTCGTTCTTTCGCTTCTTCTGGTGTTTTGAATAGTGGTAATAATTTTAATTTGAGTTCTGTAAACCAAACCAGTGCTTTTGCTGCAATAGATCCTTTTAAAAATTTCACTTTAAGATTAGACGCTACTTATCAAACCATAAAATCTGCTAATCCAGAAAAATTTTCTTTAGATTATTACAAAAACGGACAAGTTTTTTCTGAAATTGCAGATTCTAAAATGGCTTTTAGCGTTACTGCAAGACCAGGAGCTAAATTCTCTCAGTATGGTGTAGATAGATATGAACATAGTACACTAGCACCAACTTTGGTCTTGAAATATACGCAAGGTTTAAAAGGTGTTTTCGGTTCAGATTTTAATTACAGTAAGCTCCAGTTTTACTATTTCCAACCTATTCTCCTGAAAAGTTTCGGAAGATTATTGCTTAATGTAGAGGCTGGTAAAAACTTCAGTGCAGTTCCTTTGGCTTTACAAAACGTAATTCCAGGTAACCAATCTTATAGCTTAATTCCGAATACATTTGCATTGCTTAATTATTATGAATTTGTGGCGGATGAATATGCTACGTTCCATGCAGAGCATCATTTTAATGGAAAAATTTTATCATACATACCTTTAATCAAAAAATTGAAATTAAGGGAAGTGGCGTTTTTCCGAACGGCAGTAGGTAGTTTGGGAGACGTTTCTAAAAGCATCAATGCAACCAATATTTTTCTTAATGCACCTAATAGACCTTATTATGAATATGGTTTTGGGATAGAAAATATAGGTTTTGGTAATATAAGAATTCTAAGAATAGACTTTAACTGGAGAGGAAATTATTTGGAGAACCAAGATGCCAGAAAATTTGGAATAAAATTCGGTTTTCAGTATAATTTCTAATGAGTAAGAGTTTAAGTTGATGTTTTTTGTGATAAAATTTCAAAAATTTCCATTTTAAAGCAGAATTACATTTACTTTTGCTAAAGTTTTCTTAAACTTGTAACAATTATGATCATTTTTAAAACTAATTCTAAAAAATAGTAGATATTAATATGAAATTTAACCTAAAAAAACTGTTGTTTTTTGCGCCTTTAATGACGCTGATGTTTTGTTTCAACTCTCCTCAAAATGACGAGGAAAAGATGCAAACAATTATGATTAGTGTAAAAAACACCTTATCATATCTCCATTATTCTCCTAAACCTATTAATGATGCCTATTCTGTAGATGTTTTTGATAAATATCTGGAAATGATGGATCCTGCTAAAAAATTCTTACTTCAATCTGATGTAGATGAATTTACGAAGCATAAAACTAAGCTAGATGATTACCTTAATAGAGGTGATATTTCTTTTTTCAACCTTACGGTGGATAGACTGAATGCTAGAACCAAAGAAGTAGAAAAACTTTCTCAGGATATTTTGAGCAAGCCTATTAATTTTGATGAAAATGAAGAACTAATCTTAGAGCCTAAGTTAAAAACGTATCCTAAAAATCAAGAAGAACTTAGAAATGAATGGAAAAAATTCATCAAGTATAATATTTTGCAAGAAATAGAAACACTAAATGCCAAGGAAGAAACTCAGAAAGAGAAAAAAGATAGTGTAAATAAATTTAAACTAAAAGACACGATTAAATTACAAATTCTTACTCCTCAGCAGAAACAAGCCAAAGCAACCGATGAGGTAAAAGACTTGTTAACTTCTATGTTTAAGAGATATGATAAAAGAAAAAAAATGGATTGGTTTTCTGTTTATATGAATGCATATACAGAGGTTTTTGATCCGCACACCAATTATTTTTCTCCACAAGACAAAGAAGATTTTGATGTAAATTTCAAAGGAAAAGTTATAGGCATTGGTGCAACCATACAAGAGAAAAAAGGAAAAATCTTAATAGGAACTCTAGTAGTAGGAGCGCCAGCTTGGAAGTCTAAGCAAATTTCTGAAGGAGATGAAATTCTAAAAGTAAAATCCAAAAAAGACGAAGAACCGATCAATGTAACAGGTATGTTGGTAGATGAAGCAGTGCGTTTTATCCGTGGCGAAAAAGGTTCGGAAGTGGTTCTTACGCTCAGAAAAAAAGATGGAAGCATCAAAGAAGTAAAAATGATTCGTGAAGAGGTGGCCATAGAAGATACTTTTGCTAGAAGTATTATTGTAAATTCTCCTAATGGTAAAAAATATGGATTTATCAATTTACCAGGATTTAATGCAGATTTCGAAGATGCAAAAGGTAGAAACGCCTCTGATGACATCAAAGCAGAATTGATAAAATTAAAAGCTCAAAACGTAGAAGGAATTATCCTAGACCTTAGAAATAATGGTGGAGGTTCTCTAACAGAAGTGGTAGATATTATGGGATTGTTTATGAAAAACGGCCCTGTAGTTCAAGTAAAAGATGGTAACGGAAAAATACAAGTTCTTAAAAATAATCAAAATGATCCTATCTGGACAGGTCCTCTCGTAATTATGCAGAACGAGCTTTCTGCCTCTGCTTCAGAGATTTTAGCAGGTGCTATGCAAGATTATGGTAGAGCGGTAATTGTAGGTTCTCCACAATCTTTTGGTAAAGGAACGGTTCAGACTTTTGTAGAGCTCAATAGATTCTTAAATACGAGTGATGATTTTGGAGCTTTGAAATTAACCATTCAAAAATTTTATAGAGTAAACGGTAAATCTACTCAGTTAAAAGGCGTAGAGTCTGATATTCCTATGAAAGATATTTTTACTTACGAAGAAATAGGGGAACGATATGATAATTATGCATTGCCTTGGGATCAAGTTTCTACTTCTGGTTTTGCTCCTTTAAATAATTTGAATATGACCAATTTGGTAAGCAATAGTGCAAAAAGATTAACTCAAAATAAAAATTACCAATTATTGTTAGAATCTGCTCAGTGGAAAGAAAAACTAGACAAAGAAGAAAAAGTAACCCTTAATCTTAAAGAGTTCGAAAACTTAATGAAAGCCAGAAAAGAGCAAATAGAAAAGTTCAAATCATTAATTAAATTTAACAATGGGCTTAACTTTACGCTACACGCAGATGAAGCAAAAAGAGGTAAAACAGATGAGGTTTTTGCTAAAAAATCTGAAAATTGGTTAAAAAATCTGAAAAGAGATATTTATCTTCAGGAAACAGTAAATATCATTTCTGAAATGAAATAAAATCATAGAAAACATAAAGAAGCCACCGAAATTTTCGGTGGCTTCTTTATTGTTTTAAAACTCCAGCTCTATGCCTTCTAATTTTAATAAGGCCGCTTTTCTCTCGATTCCGCCTGCATAGCCCGTTAAAGAAAGGTTTTTACCAATCACTCTATGACAAGGAATCACCAAACAGATTTTGTTTCTAGAATTGGCATTAGCTACCGCACGCACAGATTTTGGTCTTTTCATAGCGTCTGCTTGAGATTGGTAGCTTCGGTATTCTCCGAAATGAATATTCTGAAGTTCTTGCCAAACCTTTTTTTGAAAATCTGTGCCAGAAAATTCTACAGGTACTGTAAAATCTTTTAGTTTTCCTTTAAAATACTGTTTTAATTCTTTATCTAAAAGAGAAAGCACTTTATTTCCTGTTTTTTTAATGACACCATATTGAGCCGAAATTTCCTCAAAATGTTTCTCAAAATACTTACTATCTTCGAAATCTAACATCAGAAGTGCATCTTGATTGGCAAAAGCGATCATTTTTCCTAATGGCGTTTCGTAAGATTTGGTGTACAATAGCTTCATAATGTATTGTTTTCTACAAATTTAATGAAGTTTTGGTTTTGTAAGGAATTAAAAATAAAAAAAGCGAGCATATTATTTAGAATTAAAATAAATAAAGTATATTTGCAACTCATAATTTTTTAGAAAAATCTTGAAAAATATCAACTCAAACAAAATGTGCTGCTTCCCCAAAAAATTGAAGGGAAAAATTTGCGGTTATGATAACGAAAACCTGCAAATGCCCAACAAAATTATAGAAATGGGGTTATTGCCAGAAACGCCTTTTGTTATTCTGCATCAAGCGCCTTTTAGAGGGCCGCTTTATATAGAATACGGCGAAGAAAAAACCAGGGTGGCACTAAGAGAAGAAGAAGCAAGATTTATTTTCGTAGAACCCGAAAAATAGCCAAGATTTGTAAAAATTTTGGAAAATATAATGCAAACTGAGTCTCAAAAAGTAAAACATATTCTATTGGTAGGTAATCCTAATGTGGGGAAATCTACCATTTTTAATTTGCTTTGTAATAAGAACCAAAAAACGGGAAATTATGCGGGCGTAACGGTAGCTTCTCACCAAGGAACTTACATACACCAAGGCGAAGAAATAGAAATTGTAGATTTGCCAGGTTCATACAGTATTTATCCTACCTCGGAAGACGAGGCTATTTTTACCAAGTATTTAATAGAAGAGCAAGAGAAATACAGTGGTGTAATTTACATCGCAGATGCGCTTAATCTAAAGAGAAGTTTATTGCTTTTTCAGCAAATCAAAGATTTAGGAATTCCGGTTTTGGTGGTTCTTAATCAAATGGATTTGGCAGAGAAAAGAGGTTTGTATATCGATTCTAAAAAACTAGAAACTTTAATTGGTAATAGAATTTTAGAAACCAATGCAAAAGCTAATATTGGTGTCGAAGAAATTAGAAATGCTATCAGTAATAATGAATTTTCGTTTTCAGATAAGGCTTTTTTTGATATTCCTTCAGAAAATTTAGGCTTGGTTTTCAAAATTTCGAGACAAATTAATGAGAAAAATTTCTATAAAGTTTGGACATTAATTGCAGCTGATACATATCTCGGAAAATTAGAAAGTGTAAAAACTCAACTGAACCAAGAAGACAAAAAGTGTATGGTTCCGAAGAGACTACAAGTGCAGGAAACCATCAGAAGATATCAGCAGATAGATGGTTATATGTCTCAGATTATTTCTAAAAAACCTCAGTTTAAGGAATTATTGACAGAGAAACTAGACAAAGTATTGGTTCACCCAATTTTAGGATATTTGGTGTTTGCCTTGATTTTGTTGATGATTTTCCAAAGCGTTTTTTTTATTGCAGAATATCCGATGAACTGGATTGATGGTTCTTTTGCTTGGCTATCACAGTTTACCAAAACAAATCTTCCGGAAGGCCCTATCAATTCTCTACTTTCAGACGGGATAATTCCTGGAATTGGTGGAATTGTTATTTTTGCGCCGCAAATTGGAATTCTCTTGTATTTTCTTTATTTGCTAGAAGATTCTGGATATATGGCGAGAGTTATTTTCTTGATGGATAGATTCTTACGACCTTTTGGTTTAAACGGAAAAAGTATTGTGCCTTTGGTTTCAGGAACGGCGTGTGCTATTCCTGCCATTATGAGTACTAGAAACATAGAAAACGTAAAAGAAAGATTAATTACTATTTTAATTACCCCTTTTATGACCTGTTCTGCCAGACTTCCGGTGTACAGCATCATTATTGCACTTATCTTTTCAAATGAAACCATTTGGGGAATTCAATATAAGGCTTTAGCACTTTTTGCGATGTATTTCTTAGGTTTTGTTACCGCTCTGATTTCTGCATTTATACTCAAATATTTCATTAAAAATAAAGGGAAAACGTTTTTAGTAATGGATTTGCCAGCTTATAAAATGCCACTTTGGACGTATGATTTCAAATTGGTTTTAGGTAAAGTTTGGGAATTCATTACAGGAGCTGGTAAAATTATTCTGGCAGTAAGCGTTATTCTTTGGGTGTTAAGTTATTTTGGCCCGAAAAATGAAAAACAATTATTTCAAGTTCAAAGCGAAGTAAAACTAGAAAACTCTTATTTAGCAAAAATCGGAAGACAAATGGAACCTGCCATTGCACCATTAGGATACGACTGGAAAATGGGTGTAGGTATTTTATCTAGTTTTGCGGCTAGAGAAGTGTTTGTTGGCACAATGTCAACGCTTTACAGCTTAGACGATGAAGCAGAAGAACAAACCGTAATAGAGAAAATGAAAGCAGATGTAAAACCAAATGGTGAAAAGGTTTTTAACTTTGCTACAGGAATTTCTATCCTTATTTTTTATGCCTTTGCTATGCAATGTATCTCTACCATTGCAGTGGTTTATAGAGAAACAAAATCTTGGAAATGGACAGCAATACAGTTGGTGTTTATGTCTGGTCTAGCGTATTTTGTTTCTATGATTGCTTATCAAATTTTAAAATAAAGCCACAAAAAAACTGCTTCAGAAAGCAGTTTTAATGAATAGCATTGTCTCTTTTATTTTGATAGGATTGGCATCCTATCCTTTATTAAATCGCCACTTTGTGGCTCAAACTTTTATTGCGATTAGGTTTATTCTCCTGGTGTCAAAACCCTTTGTGCTAATTCTTGGTCAAATAGGTATAACGCAGAGGGATTATCTTTTACCAATCTAATTTTTGTAATTAATTGAGATGCGGTAGCTTCTTCTTCCACTTGTTCGTTTACAAACCATTGAAGAAATGAAGCGGTAGAATAATCACCAATTTCATTGGCAGCTTTTACGATAGCAAAAATACTTTGGGTAACCAGTTTTTCGTGTTCTAAAGCTTTCTCAAAGATGGCTTGTGCATTTGCGAAATCGTATGGTGGTTGTTCTACACTTTGTAAAACAATTTTTCCGCCAAGGTCATTCAGAAAATCAAAGAATTTTTCTGCGTGCATTAATTCTTCTTTTGATTGAATTCTAAAATAATTAGCAATTCCGTCTAAATCTCTTTCGTAAAACCAAGCACTCATAGATAAGTACAATTGCGCGGCATATTGTTCTTTTGCTATTTGTGAGTTTAGCAAATTATAGATTATGTCTCTGTTCATCTTGAATATATTTTACTCAAAATTATGAAATTTTATCTCTTCCTGGGCATTTTTTACATCTTTTTCCCTTTTTGAATTTTTTGCAGCATTTCTTTTTACCACAATAAAATTCTTGATTGGCGTTGACATTTGTTGCAGGGACAATCAAATTAAAATATGGATTCGCTCTAAAGTCATTCATTTTACAAAATTAATATTTATTTAGAATAAATACAAATAAAAATTAAAAATAATATTTGTATCTTTGCAGTATGAATTCACTTGTTATTCAGTATATTATCATTTTTGCCGTAGTATTGGCGTCTTGCTATTCATTGTTTAATATTTTGAAGAAAAATTTCACACCTAAAAAATTTGATAGTAAAAGAACACATTGTGATAAAGATTGCGGCTGCGGTTAGTTTTTTAGATTCTATTATTTTTCCACAGTAACCATTTTCCTCTTGGTAATTTCAGTAATTTTGCAGAAATTTATTTTATGAAAAAAATTAATGCCTTTTTATTCTTCTTAATTTACCTTTTGGGATTTTCTCAACATAAGTTTATGATTGACACAACTTTGATTAAAGATAACTCAATTTTAATAGGTAGATGCCCACATTTTGATAAGTCAAAAACCTTTTGTGATAAGAATTTTTATATTAATGATTCTAAAGCCATTAAAGAACTAATAAAGTCCATCGAACTAGGTACTGAAAAAAACAGTTCAATTGCAGATCCAGGTTTTGATATTAGTTTAATTAATAATTTTAAGGAAGAAGAAAGAGTATTGGTAAATATGTTTGATAAGAGTATTTTAAATTATGGTCATTCTTATAATATTGATTTAGATAAAATTCTTGAGCTCAACAAAAAATATCCCTTTGCTTATAATTTTGAAAAAGTAGTTTTTAAATCTAAAGAAGAATATCAAAAATATCTCATGCAACAGAAGCAAAATGCTAAATTTCTTTTTGATTATTCTCCTCAATTCAAATTTGAAGGCAGTTTTGAAATGGAGTTTCCTAAAAATGAAGAATACAAAAGCCCTAAAGCAATTAGTGAAATTGTTTCTCCTGAAATTGAAAAATATGTAAAAAAGAACGAATATTCTTTTAGTTATGTTTTAACTGAAAAAAACCTAAAAAATCGCGAACAATTTACAATGACTGTAAGGGGTAGCTATGAATTATTTAAAAAATTAAAATTAAAAGAAATAAAAAATATAAACTGGAAACCTACAGAAGAGACAGGAATGTTCTTTTATAAAGAAAATTAAAATCAATAGTTATATGTCACTAATCAAAAGTATAT
Organism: Flavobacteriales bacterium UBA1937; assembly: GCA_002337005.1. Lineage (GTDB taxonomy): Bacteria > Bacteroidota > Bacteroidia > Flavobacteriales > Weeksellaceae > Cloacibacterium. Next base: position 9,631 of record DDFD01000013.1, read on the forward strand.
CAGGAATCCGAGGAACAATAGGTGGAGAAGTAGATGATAATCTTACACCAGTAGATGTAGTAAAATTTACCGCAGCTTTCGGGACTTGGCTTCAAAAAAATAAAAATAAAAAAGATTTAACGCTGGTTATTGGGAGAGATGCCAGAATTTCTGGTGCAATGGTTAATTCTCTGGTTACCGCAACTTTACAAGGGTTGGGGATCAATGTAGTAGATTTAGGACTTTCTACTACACCAACTGTAGAAGTAATGGTTCCTGAGCTTAATGCTGATGGCGGAATTATCTTAACCGCTTCTCATAATCCAAAACAATGGAATGCTCTGAAACTTTTGAACGAAAAAGGAGAGTTCATCAGCGGAAAGGACGGTGCAGAAATGCTGGAAATTGCCGAAAAGGAAGATTTCAACTTTGCCGAAGTAGATGATTTAGGAAAATATGAGACCAGAACAGATGCTTTTGATATTCATATTCAAAAAATTCTAGATTTACCAATGGTAGATGCAGAAGCGGTAAAAGCTAAAAAATTCAAAGTGGTTTTAGATGCTGTAAATTCTACTGGTGGAATTTCGCTGCCGCCCCTTTTAGAAAAATTAGGTTGCGAAGTCATGAAGTTATACTGTGAACCAAACGGACAATTTCCTCACAATCCAGAACCTTTGAAAGAGCATTTGACAGACATTTGTGATTTGATCAAGAAAGAAGGTGCAGATGTAGGAATTGTAGTGGATCCCGATGTTGACAGATTGGCATTAATTGACGAAAATGGCGAAATGTTCGGCGAAGAATACACTTTAGTTGCTGTGGCAGATTATTTGCTGAGACATAAGAAAGGAGTTGCGATTTCAAACCTTTCATCAAGCCGAGCTTTGAGAGACGTTGCTAGAAATCTTGATTCTGAATATTTTGCAAGTGCTGTAGGAGAAGTGAATGTAGTAACTTTAATGAAAGAAAAAAATGCAGTAATTGGTGGTGAAGGAAACGGCGGAATTATTTATCCAGATTTGCATTACGGAAGAGATTCTTTAGTAGGAGCTGCATTATTTTTGACACATTTGGCAAAAGAAAATAAAACTGTTTCTGAGTTAAGGGCAACATATCCAGCTTATTATATGGGCAAAAAGAAGATAGAGCTTACGCCAGAAATAGATGTAGATGCACTTTTGGTAAAGATGCAAGAAGAATATAAAAACGAAGAAATTTCTACGATTGACGGAGTAAAAATAGATTTCCCAGAAAATTGGGTACATTTAAGAAAATCTAACACCGAACCAATTATTAGAATTTATACAGAAGCCTTTTCTCAGCAAGAAGCAGATGAATTGGCAGATAAAATGATAGAAAAAATTAAGAGTTTAATTTAGAATCAAGAACCGAGAATCAAGACAAATTGTAAATCGTCTTGGCTCTTGAATCTCGAATCTAAAAATCTATAAAATAATTTGGAAGAATTTTTTGAAAACGAGCTTTCTAAAAAGTTCGAAGAAATGATAGAGAATAATGAGAATTTCTATTTCGATTCCGAAGAAATAGAAGATTTGGTTATTTTTTATCTCGAAATGGGAGATACGCACTTCGCGGAAACTGCCGTCAATTACGGATTAAAACTCCATCCTAATTCTATTGAGCTTAAGGTAAAACAGCTAGAGGTTCTTTTGGATTTAGAAAGATATGTACAGGCTCGTCAGTTAATTAATGAGCTAGAACCAGCGTGTTCTGAAACTACAGATTATTTGGTTTGTTGTGCCAAATATTTCTCTAACAACGGAAATCCCAGAAAATCTATAGATTATTGTCTCAAAGCTTTAGAATTAGAAGAAGAAGAAAATTTTCTTCACAATTTCATTGCAGACGAATATCATAATTTAGATGATCCATTTAATGCGCTAAAACATTATAAATTAGCACTTAAGCACGATCCGCAAGATGATTATTCTCTGGAAAGTGCGATGATGTGTTACCAACAACTTAACAGACACGAAGAAGCAGAAGAATTTGCCCAAAATTACATCAATCAGTTTCCTTTTTCTGAAACCGCTTGGTTCGAAATGGGGCAGTTCTATTTCAATAGAAAAAACTACGAAAAAGCCATTCTAGCGTTTGATTATTTACTTGCCATCAATTCTGATGCAACAGGCGTTTATGCCAATAAAGCAGCGTGCTATGAAGCACTAGAACAATGGCAAAAGGCAATAGAAGTGTATGAAGAACAGCTAGAATTAGAATATACCAAAGCATTTACTTATTACAAAATAGGATTGTGCTACAAGGCAGATAAGAAAAATCTAGAAGCACTGAGAGCTTTCCAAAAATCTCTGAAAGAAGATCCTCAATTTTATCTTTCGATGATGGAGCAAAGCGATATCTATCTAGAAATGGGCAGTAATAGAGAAGCGCTACATTTTGCTAAAGAAGCAGTGGCTTTGAACGAAAATAACTTAGATTTTCAGAAAAAATTAGCGTTTTTGTACATAGATTCTGGCAGATTCGAAGAATCTCTTACTTGTCTTAAAAAATTGGTAGAAGCAGAACCCAAAAGATTCTATAATTGGTATGCTTACATCGAAGTTTTAATGCTGATTGGTGATTACGAAGACGCCATTACAATCTTAGAAAAAGCCATAAAATTTCACAAAAGAGCAGAATTATATTACCAAATGAGCAATTCTTTCTTAAACATAGGGGAAGAAGAAAACGGACAAAATGCTCTTGCAATGGCACTAGAACTAGATTCTTCTATTGCAGATGATATGGAGGAGAAGTATCCTTACATAAAAGACCAGGTAAAAAAAGTGAAAAGTAAGAAGAAGTAAGGTTGAGAAAAGCTTCATTAATATTATTCCTTTTAATATTTCTTTTTCAATGTGAAAAGAAGCAATCTGACAACGAAGAAATTAAAATTATAAAAAGCTATACAGAAAATCCAATTTTAGGAATTGAAGATACTCTTTATTTGAATTCAAATTATTTCTTTTCTAAATCAAATTCAAAATCTTTTACAGTTAAATCTTATTTTGATAAAAGGACTATTTCTTTTCAGAACAACAAAAATGCTGAAATTAAAGATTTTGACCAGTTCAAAATAGTGAATATTAGTTTGGATTCAATTCAAGGATTAAGAAAAAAAGGAAAAAAATTCTATACGATTTCGAAGCCCATTATTTCTGAAGATAAAAAGTATGCAATTATAGAAGCAGGCGTTTTTAATAAGAAAGATGAAGGGTTTACAATAATAGGAGTAAGGGATTTACCAGACTTAATTCACGTTTTCTTGTACAAAAAAGAAAAAGGAGTTTGGAATAGGTTTGAGCTGATTACTCAGATTAGGATGTAGAGTTTCTCAAAGAAAACAATAAAACCTCAACCCGAAAGTTGAGGTTTTATATTGATGGTTTTGTCTAAACTAAGCTTCTGCTTTTTCTAGAGAATGTAGTTTCACCAATTCTTGTTGTACATTGGCAGGAACCAATTGATAATCACTGAATCTCATTGTAAATTTAGCTCTTCCACCTGTTAATGAACGCAAGGTAGAACCATAATCATTCATTTCGGCTAGCGGAACTTCAGCCATAATTTTTTGATAATGACTTTCGGTATCCATTCCAGAAATCATGGCACGTCTGGTTTGTAAATCTCCCATTACATCACCAGTGCATTCATCTGGGCAAAGAATTTCTACGTGGTACATAGGTTCTAGAAGCTGAGGTTTCGCACTGTGAAATGCTTCTTTAAACGCTCCAGAAGCTGCCAATTGGAAAGAAATGTCATTAGAATCTACACTGTGCATTTTCCCGTCATAGACAGAAACTCTAATGTTTTGACAATGTGAACCCGTTAACGGACCTTCTTTCATCTGCTGCATAATCCCTTTTTTAATAGCGCCAATGTATCTAGAATCTATAGCACCGCCTACAATACACCAATAGAAAGCAAATTTTCCGCCCCAAGATAAATCTTCAAATTCTTTATTTCTAATATTAAAACCGTCTGGTTCTGGCATTCCTTCGTAGTAATTTTCTACTCTCATATGAATTTCACCGAATTGTCCTGCTCCACCAGATTGTTTTTTGTGACGGTAATCTGCATCTGCTTTTCCGGTGATGGTTTCGCGGTAAGAAACTTTAGGATTTTTCATTTCCATTTTTACGCCAAATTCTTTTTCTAAACGAAATTTTACCAAATCCAGATGCAATTGCCCTTGTCCGCTCAAGATGGTTTCTTTGGTTTCGGTAGATTGCAGTACTTGCAGTGTAGGATCTTCTTCTTGAATTTTATGTAGAGAAGAAATAAGTTTCTCCATTTCGGCAGCGTTTTCAGTAAAAATTGTTTTTCTGATTCTACTTTCAGGAAAATGCATTGGTTCTATTTTTCTGTCGATTCCTTTAGAATTCAGTGTGTTATTAGAATGTCCGTATTTCAATTTTACGGTAACACCCAAATCTCCGGCTACTAATTTATCCACGGGAGTTCTGTCTTTGCCTTCGGCTAAGAAAATCTGAGAAATTCTTTCTGTTTCGCCGTTTTCTGCATTTACCAATTCATCACCAGGTTTTAATTCGCCAGAATAAACTTTGAAATAAGAAACAATGCCAACTTGTGGTTCACTTTGGGTTTTGTAAATAAATAATGTGGTTTTATCGTTAGAATCACATTTTAGCAATTCGCCGTTTTCTAATTTTTCGCCAGCTCTATCAGCAGGAGATGGAGCAATATCATCTATAAAGCCCATAATTCTGCCAGAACCCATATCTTTAAGACCAGAAGCTACAAAAACTGGGAAAAAATCGTGTTTTGCTAAGGCAATATTAAGACCTTGAGCCAATTCTTCTTCAGAAAGATTTCCTTCTTCAAAATATTTTTCCATTAAACCTTCCTCGTTTTCTGCGGCTATTTCTACCAATGCATTATGCATTTCATTAGCTCTTGCCAGTTCAGATTCTGGGATTGTTTTTTTCTCTGGCTTACCACCAGTTGCAGGGAATTCATACATTACCATTCTTAAGGCATCAATAATTTGATTGAATCCTTCTCCAGAATTTAAAGGATACTGAATTGGCAATGCTTTAGCCCCAAATCTATTTTTAATTTGTTCCAAAGACGCTTCGAAATCTGCTTTTGGATGGTCTATTTGGTTGATGACAAATAGGGTAGGAGTTTGGTATTTCTCTACATATTCCCAAACCAATTCTGTGCCTACTTCTACACCAGCCGAAGCATTAACGAGAATAAGTGCGGTATCTGCTACTTTAAGAGAGGCAATTACTTCGCCCACAAAATCATCAAAACCAGGAGTGTCTAAAATGTTGATTTTATTTTTTCTCCAATTTACAAACATTTGGTGAGAAAAGAGGGTGTTTTCGCGCTGATGTTCTAGGTCTGTGTTATCAGAAACGGNNTCTAAAGTTACAAAGTTTTTTAATATGATGTAAAATATGAAATATGATTTTTGAAAGGTTGCGAGTTGCGAGTTGCGGGATGATGGAAGTTGGATGTAAAAAATGGAAAATATTTTTGTTAAAACATCCATCACCTAACATCTAACATCCAACAAAAAATCTTATTTTTATCAAAATTTTCAAGGAAATGGTTTTAAGCAGAATTTGGAGTGCATTTATTATTGTAGCCATTGTAGTGGCAAGTATTAAATATTTGTTTAGTGATAATTACAAAGCTATTTATAATGATTTGGTAGTTGGTAAAAGTGGTGATACTGTTCAAATTATTAAAGTTCCTGTGCAAACTCTTTCTGCGGAAATTCAAAAATCTTTGACTGAAAAACCAGAAGCAGAAGTTTCTAGAATTAATTACAAAAAAGATTCTACCAATACCGTTTCTGTTTACCGAGTGCAAAAAGCAGATGGTGTAATCTCTACCAGTAAAACTGCCGTAGAAATTTCTCTAGGTTTGATTGGCATTATGACGCTTTTTATGGGTTTTATGAGTATCGCCGAAAAAGCAGGAGGTATCAATTTTCTTTCAAGGATGATTCAGCCATTTTTTTCTAAATTATTCCCAGAAATTCCTAAAAACCACCCTTCTTTCGGGCACATGACGCTTAATTTTGCTGCCAATTTATTAGGTCTAGATAATGCTGCTACTCCTTTCGGATTAAAAGCTATGGAGAGTCTTCAGTCCTTAAATCCTGACAAAGACAGGGCTTCTAATGCACAAATTATGTTTCTTTGTTTGCACGCAAGTGGTCTTACGCTGATTCCTGTTTCTATTATTGCCATTAGAGCTTCTATGGATTCTGCTACGCCTACAGATATTTTCTTACCAACGATGATTGCTACGTTTTGTGCTACAATGGCGGCGATGATTATTGTTTCCTTCAAACAGAAAATCAATCTCTTTCAGCCTACACTTTTGGCTTTTATTGGGGGGATTTCTGTATTTATTGCGCTTTTGGTCTGGTACTTGGTAAAACTCAACAAAGAAGAATTAGACAATGCCAGTAAATTTATCAGCAACGGAATGATTCTATTGATTTTCTTTGCCATAATTGTAGGTGCTGTTTACAAAAAAATAAATGTTTTTGATGCCTTTATTGATGGAGCTAAGGAAGGTTTTAATGTTTGTGTGAAGATTATTCCATATTTGGTAGGAATGCTCATTGCAATTTCTTTGCTGAGAACTTCTGGCGTTTTTGATGTTATTATAGACGGAATGAAATATTTTGCCCAAATTGCGAATTTAGATACCAGATTTGTTGACGGATTACCTACAGCGCTTATCAAGCCATTGTCTGGTTCTGGAGCAAGAGGAATGATGGTAGATACAATGAATGTTTTCGGGGTAGATTCTTTTCCTGCGAGACTTTCAGGGATTTTACAAGGTAGTTCAGATACTACTTTTTATGTAATAGCAGTGTATTTCGGTGCGGTTGGTATTAAAAATACGCGTTATACTGTTGGTGCAATGCTTTTGGCAGATTTAGTAGGGATTACGGTTTCTATTTTGATGGCTTATTTATTCTTCGGTTAAGATTTTATTAAAATGCATCTTTATTTATTCTATCTATCAAAAATTTAATTCTTTTATTACAAATTCTTAGTTGATAATTTTTACCTTTGATTGTTCAAAAAATAAAATTATGCAACAATTTTCTGAAAACATTTCGCTATTTCCGGGTAAGGAATGGCTAAACCATCCTGTAGTAGAGCAAACTGAGTATTTGGTGGATGGTGAATTTAAGCAATGGGATGGAGATTTCAA
>DDFD01000112.1 GCA_002337005.1 Flavobacteriales bacterium UBA1937
TTTAAAGTTTAAGGTTTAAAGTCTTTTCTTTAAAATCTTTAGATTCTAACTTCAGACTTTTCTAAAATTTTATTACTATTAATGCTTTTTTAATATCAGAATAAAGAATTTCTTTATCTTCCACCACATCTTCTTTTCCTTTTCCTACCAATTTTGGTCTTCTGTATCTAAGAGTGAGTGTAACTTTTTCATCATCTACGGCAGCAATTTCACCAGCCACTTTCTCGTCATTATTCAATAGAATCTCTACTTCTCTACCCATATTTTTTTTATACTGGCGAGGAAATTTAAGCGGCTCACTCAATCCTGGGCTCATCACCTGTAAAGAAAAATCGTGTTCTTCTCTATCTAGATTAAATTCTATAGCTCTGCTAGCATCTAGACAGTCTTGTAGTGTAAGACTCTCATCTCCATCTAGAATTACTGTAATGTCTGAACTGGCAGAGATTTTTAAATCTACCAAATACAAATCTTCTCTGGTTGCTAAAAACTCGTGAACTAGCCCTTCTACTTTTGTTCTAAAATCCATAATTCTTTTTTGTGAAATGACAATTGCCACATTCGTTAAAATCTGGCTACGAAAAAAGGCTTTCTCGCGAAGGCCTTTTCATTTCTTTTCCGTTTATCAGGTGCAAATATAGCTATTTTTTTGTATTTATGCAAATATTTACTCGGATTGTGATTGATATCATTAAATTAAAAATCATATCACCATCAACTTTCCAAGCCATTTCAAACAAAATTAAGCACTCTTGAATTAGTTTCTTTAATTTCATTAACTTTGCATAAAATTTAAAAACACAACGCTTTGAATATATCAATTGTAGGTACTGGTTATGTTGGACTAGTAACCGGAACCACTTTAGCAGAACTAGGCAATACCGTATATTGTGTAGATATTGATCAAAATAAAGTAGAAAGAATGAAACAAGGCTTAGTGCCCATCTATGAGCCAGGTCTTGAGGAAATGTTTTTGAGAAATATACAAGCCAAAAGACTTTTCTTTACTACAGACATTAAGGAAGCCCTAGACCAATCAGACGTTATCTACTTAGCACTACCTACTCCACCAGGAGGTGATGGAAGTGCTGATTTATCTTTTGTACTGAGCGTAGCCAACCAAATTGGCGAAATGATGACCAGCTACAAAGTAATTGTTAACAAATCTACCGTTCCTGTAGGTACAGCAGACAAAGTAAGAGAAGTAATTTCTTCTAAAACTAATATTCCTTTTGACGTAGTCTCTAATCCAGAATTCCTAAGAGAAGGTTTTGCCGTAAAAGATTCTATGAATCCTTCTAGAGTAGTCGTAGGTTGTTCTTCTGATAAAGCCAAAGATATTATGGCCAAAATCTATCAACCCTTTACCAATACTGGCGTACCTATTATTTTTATGGACGAAAAATCCTCTGAATTGACTAAATATGCAGCCAACTCTTTCTTAGCAGTAAAAATTACCTTCATGAATGAAATTGCTAATTATTGCGAAAAAGTAGGAGCAGATGTAGATAAAGTGAGACTAGGTATGGGAAGTGATGACAGAATAGGACACCGATTTCTTTTTCCAGGTATTGGATACGGTGGAAGCTGTTTCCCAAAAGATGTGAAAGCATTAATAAAATCTGGACACGATGAAGACTTTAACTTCAAAATTCTAGAAGCTACTGAAAGTGTGAACAAAAAACAAAAAGTAATCTTGGTAGATGAAATTGAAAAATATTTTGGTTCATTACAAGGCAAAAAAATTGCAATGTGGGGATTAGCTTTTAAAGCCAATACTGATGATATAAGAGAGGCTTCTTCTTTAGATAATATAGAAATTTTACTAAAAAAAGGCGCCAAAGTAATAGCCTATGATGCGATAGCCGAAGAAAATGTAAGAAAAATTGTAGGAGACAAAATAGAATACGCTAAAGATATGTATTCTGCTCTAGAAGGTGCAGATTGTTTATTGATTGCCACAGAATGGAGTGAATTTAAAAACCCTAACTTCGAACTGATGGCAGAAAAACTAAACAACAAAGCTATCTTTGATGGTAGAAATATGTTTTCTATGGAACAAGTAGAAGATACTGGTTTTTATTATAAATCTATTGGAAGAAAAATTATTAAATAATATGTTTGGGCATCAGCTTTTAGCTATTAAAATTTTCACATTAACTTAAAAGCTGAATACTGATTACCAAATGCTGATTAGAACACAATGAAAAATATCATCATAACTGGTGGCGCTGGTTTTATTGGCTCGCACGTAGTGCGCGAGTTTGTTAAAAATTTACCACAAACCAATATCATTAATCTAGATACACTTACCTATGCAGGTAATCTAGAAAATCTAAAAGACATAGAAAACTCCCCCAATTATTTCTTCGAAAAGGCAGATATCACTAAACCTGAAGAATTAAGAAAAGTCTTCGAAAAGCACCTACCAGATGCTATAATACATCTAGCCGCAGAAAGCCACGTTGACAGAAGTATTACTGATCCGAATGCATTCATTAACACCAATGTAATAGGTACAGCTAATCTTTTAAATTTAGCAAAAGAATTTTGGACATTAAACCCAGATCATCAGCATGGGAATTTCCCAGATGAACAAAGAACCAATCTCTTCTATCACGTTTCTACAGATGAAGTATATGGAGCATTAGGAGAAACAGGGTTTTTCACAGAAGAGACTTCTTACGATCCAAAATCTCCTTATTCTGCAAGTAAAGCAGCAAGTGATCATTTGGTAAGAGCTTATGGCAACACTTATGGCTTGCCATTTATTATTTCTAATTGCTCTAACAATTATGGACCTAATCATTTCCCAGAAAAATTGATTCCGCTTTGTATTCATAATATCATCAATGAAAAACCTCTTCCTATCTACGGAGATGGCAAATATACCAGAGACTGGCTATATGTAATAGACCACGCCAAGGCTATTTTCCAAATTTTTCACGAAGCTAAAACGGGGAAAACATACAATATTGGAGGTTGGAATGAGTGGCAAAATATAGACTTGATCAAAGAACTCATTAAACAAATGGATGCCAAATTAGGAAGACCACAAGGGCATTCAGAAAAACTGATTACTTTTGTTAAAGATAGACCAGGGCATGATAAAAGATATGCTATAGATGCTACAAAACTGAATGAAGAATTGGGCTGGAAACCTAGTGTAACCTTCGAAGAGGGATTAGCAAAAACCATAGATTGGTTCTTAGAAAACGAAGATTGGTTGAACAATGTGACCTCTGGTGATTATCAAAAATATTATGAAAACCAATATAAATAATATGAAAGGTATTATTCTAGCAGGTGGTTCTGGCACCAGATTATATCCACTAACTATAGCCGTAAGCAAGCAACTGATGCCCGTTTATGATAAACCAATGATTTATTATCCACTTTCTGTACTTCTTTTGGCAGGAATTCGTGAGATTTTAATCATTACTACACCTCAAGATCAAGAAAGTTTCCAGAAATTATTGGGTGATGGTTCTGCCATAGGGTGTACATTTGAATACAAAGTTCAACCAAGTCCTGATGGTTTAGCCCAAGCTTTTATTTTAGGAGAAAAATTCATTGGAAATGATTCTGTAGCTCTGGTTTTAGGAGATAATATTTTTTATGGAGACGGGCTTCCTAGATTACTTTCTAGCAAAACAGACGTAAATGGAGGATGTGTTTTTGCTTATCCAGTATCAGACCCAGAAAGATATGGTGTAGTAGAATTTGATGAAAATTACAAAGCACTTTCTATAGAAGAAAAACCTATACAGCCAAAATCAAACTATGCTGTACCTGGTTTATATTTTTATGATAATTCTGTAGTGGAAATTGCCAAAAACTTAAAACCTTCACCTCGCGGAGAATTAGAAATTACAGACGTAAACAAAATCTATCTAAAAAAGGGACAATTAGAAGTAGGTGTAATGTCTCGCGGAACCGCATGGCTAGACACTGGCACATTCGATTCTCTGCACGAAGCCTCAGAATTTGTGAAAGTTTTAGAAAAAAGACAGGGTTTTAAAATCTCGTGTATCGAAGAAATTGCATATAAAAAAGGATTTATCAATAAAGAACAACTTCTTTTGGCCGCGGATAAATATGGCAAAAGTGGATACGGAGATTATCTCAAAAAATTAATCTAGTTTTTTTAAAAAACAGCAAAGACAATAACTAATATCAATTTCTAAGATTTTTTGATATTTTTGCATATTAACAATAAAAACACACAATGAACAATAAAAACACAGAATGGACCAATGTCATAAGTTCTGACCATTCTCTTTTTAAACTAAACTTAAAAGAAGTTTGGGATTATAAAGATTTGGTTTATATGTTTGTAAAGAGAGACTTTGTTTCTAGTTTTAAACAAACAATCTTGGGACCGCTTTGGTTTTTTATTAACCCTATTTTCACTACGGTTGTTTACCTTATTGTATTTGGAAATATTGCCAACTTATCTACAGATGGCGCTCCTAAAATTCTTTTTTATCTAGCAGGAGTAACTTTGTGGAACTATTTTTCTAGTTCATTAGGAAGCACTTCAAACGTTTTTGTAGGAAATGCAAGCATATTTGGGAAAGTCTATTTCCCAAGATTGGTTATGCCTATTACCATTGTTATTTCTAATCTCATGAGATTTGGTGTACAGTTTTTACTATTTCTTGTTGTTTTCTTCTATTATTGGTATAAAGGAGAGGTAACACCTAATTGGTGGGTTTTATTTACCCCTATATTTATTTTGATGATGTCTCTTTTTGCATTAGGCGTAGGGATGATTTTTTCTTCATTAACCACTAAATACAGAGACCTCAGCATGTTGCTTACTTTTGGTATAAGTTTATATATGTATGCTACGCCAGTAATCTATCCTACCTCTATGCTATCTCCTAAAATACAACCATATGCTATTTACAATCCTTTAACTGGTATTTTTGAAGGCTTTAAATATGCATGGATGGGCGTAGGTGAATTCAATCCTATCATGCTGATTCATAGTACTATAACCATTCTGGTGCTTTTAGCTATAGGAACCGTAATTTTCAACAAAGTTGAAAAAGGATTTATGGATACTGTTTAATAAAAAAATTAGCAGGAATTTATAAAATTAGACGTTTAAATTAAATAAAAAAAGAATTGAATAACAATATTGTCATAAAAGCAGAAAACCTCTCTAAGCAATATCGTCTTGGTCAAGTTGGCACAGGTACTATTTCGCACGACCTTAATCGTTTTTGGCACAAAATAAGAGGCAAAGAAGACCCCTATCTAAAAATAGGAGAAACTAATGACAGAACCACCAAAGGAGATAGCGATTATGTCTGGTCTCTGCAAGATATTAATTTTGAAATTCAACAAGGAGATGCTGTAGGAATTATTGGTAGAAACGGCGCTGGTAAATCTACATTACTTAAATTATTAAGCCGTGTAACCAAACCCACCACAGGAAATATTTATACCAAAGGTAGAATAGCATCTCTATTAGAAGTAGGCACAGGTTTTCACCCAGAAATGACGGGTAGAGAAAACATTTTCTTAAATGGTGCAATTCTAGGGATGACCCGCAAAGAAATCACAAGAAAATTTGATGAAATTGTAGATTTTTCGGGCGTAGAAAGATATGTAGATACTCCCGTAAAAAGATACTCCTCTGGAATGTACGTGCGCTTGGCATTTGCTGTAGCAGCGCATCTCGAAAGCGAAATTCTAATTGTAGATGAAGTGCTAGCTGTAGGAGATGCAGAATTCCAAAAAAAATGCCTCGGAAAAATGGGTGATGTAAGCAAAGGAGAAGGCAGAACGGTGCTATTTGTGAGTCATAATATGGCGGCGGTGAAAGAACTATGCAATCAAGGAATTCTACTTAACCAAGGGAAAATAGAATATATTGGTACTGCCACAGAAAGCGTTATTGAATACCAGAAAGGCAGAACTGGCAATGATTTTTATAATAATGAAGGTCAAATTGAAAAAGGGCCTGGAAACGAAAACATTAGAATTCAGCACTTTTCAATAAAACCTTTGATTGGTGATTATATAAGCATAGAATCTGGAGCTAAAATAAAGTTAATATTTTTCAACGATAAGGCTAACATTAACCTAGATGTTACTTTTGAGCTAAGAAGTACAGACGAAGTAGTTGTCTTTCATACAGGCAGTTTGGTTTATAAAAACCTTGATAGCAAAATTGGGCTGCACGAAATTACATTTGATCTACCTCCTAACTTTCTAAATGCCGGAAACTATTATTTTAAAATAATTTTTGGAGAGAACCAAAGATATGTTTTATATGAAAATGAAAATTTAATTAGTTTTTCAGTAGAAAATAAAGCAATAGGTAGCAATGCAAATGTGTTACCTGGGATTGTAAGACCTAATCTTCATTTTATAAATTCTTTTTATGGAGCATAAACCCCACATAATAGAACTAGAAAAAATTGGGAAATCAGAAATTGGTTATATTTCTTTTTTGGAAGAAAATTCCAAAGAAATTCCATTTAATATAAAAAGAGTTTTCTGGACATACTTCACACCCGAATCTGTAGTCAGAGGAGGACATGCCCATAAAACAACCATACAAGCAATTGTAGCAGTTAGTGGAACTATAATTTTCGACATACAAGGTCAAAAAGAATTCAAAGAAATTTTCACACTAGATTCGCCAAATAAATTATTGATAATTCCTACTTTGTATTGGTCAGATATCAAATTCTCTCATAATGCTGTTCTACTTTGCTTAGCATCAGAAGAATTTAACGAAAAAGAATACATCAGAGATTATAATGAATTTAAACAGTTATAAAAATGTATCAAAAATATGGCATTCAGCTAAAACCAGTAGAAGAATCAGATGCAGAGTTTATTATTGAACTAAGAACAAATGACCAAAAATCCAGATTTATAAGTGCTACCAATCCTGATGTAGCCCAACAAAAAGAATGGATAAAAAATTATAAAATAAAAGAAAAAAAAGGGGAAGAATTCTATTTCATAGCACTAGACGAAAACAACGAAAAATTTGCGACCTATAGAATATATAATTTTCAAAAAAACAGTGTAGAGATTGGTAGTTTTGTCTCAAAACCAAATTATGACAAACCAATCAATATCGTAAAACTAGACATAATGATTAAAGAATATGTTTTTAACGTACTTCAACTAGAGAATCTACACTTCGAAGTAAGAAAACTAAATGTGTCTGTAGTAAAATACCATAAAAAGTTTTATCCAAAAATCACTGGCGAAGATGAGTTAAATTACTATTTTAGCTTAAACAAAAATGATTTTGAAAGAGGTAAACAGAACTTTATAAAAATGCTAAATTAATATGGAAAAATTTATTGAACTATTTAAAAACGAATTAGAAGATATTTCTACAGAAATTACACCAGAAACTAATTATGTTAATTCTGAATTTTGGGATTCTCTTACAGCAGTAACTGTACAAATGATGATACAAGACAATTACAAAAAGCAAATAGATATTAAACAACTCAATTCTTTTAAAGATTTACAATCTTTATACGAATTTGTAATTTCTTAAAGTCAATAATGAAAGCATATATTAAACATATCGCAACCTATTTCCCTGAAAATGCATTATCTAATGAAGAAATTTCAGAAAGGTTTCCTGAGTGGGATTCTGAGAAAATAATTCAAAAAATAGGCGTAAGAAATAGATTCAATTCTGGTGAAGACGAATTTGTTTCTGATATGGCTACTAAAGTTTCTGAAAAACTTTTTTCAGAAAATAATTTTGATCGGTCATCTGTAGATTTTGTTTTATTATGCACACAATCACCAGATTATTATCTGCCTACAACAGCTTGTATTGTACAAAATAATTTAGGCTTAAGAAATGATATTGGAGCACTAGACTTTAACCAAGGATGTTCAGGATTTGTTTACGGCTTATCATTAGCAAAAGGATTAATTTTAGCTGGAATTGCCAAAAATGTTTTGCTAATTACTGCAGAAACTTACACGAAACACATCCATAAAGAGGACAAAGGAAACCTAAGCATCTTTGGAGACGCAGCAGCAGCTACCCTTATCAGTACTGATGGTTTATATGAAATCAATGAATTTTCCTTAGGAACAGACGGAAGCGGAGCTCAAGACTTAATTGTAAAAAACGGAGGTGTTAAAAATCCAAAAACAGATGATAATTTGATAGATAGTGGGAATTATCTATTTATGGATGGCACAGCAGTATTTAATTTTACAATACAAAATGTACCAATTTTAGTAAACGAAAACCTTGCCAAGAATAATATTGATATAAAAGAAGTTGACCAATTTATTTTTCATCAAGCAAATACATTTATGCTTAATTATTTAAGAAAAAGAATTGGTATAGAGCCAGAAAAATTTATTATTGATATGGAAAATTGTGGAAACACCGTTTCTTCTACTATTCCAATCGTACTGAAAAATTTGATCGAAACTAAAACTTATAAAAACAAAATCCTAATTGCCGGATTTGGAGTAGGCTATTCTTGGGGAGCTACAATTTTAACAAAATCCAATGATTAAATTCTTAGACTTACAAAAAATAAATCTTCTCCATCAAGAAGAAATAGAAAATGCATTGCTAGAGACCTTCCGCTCTGGTTGGTATCTTTTAGGAGATAAAGTAAAAACTTTTGAGCAACAATTGGCATCTTATTGCCAAGTTCCACATGCCATAGGTGTAGCTAATGGTTTAGATGCTCTTAGATTAATTTTCAAAGCATACATAGAGCTTGGTTTCATGAAACCTGGTGATGAGGTTATAGTTCCTGCCAATACCTATATTGCTTCTATTTTAGCAATTACAGATAATGGATTAATTCCTGTTTTGGTAGAGCCAGATCTGGAAACTTATAATCTAGACCTTAACAAAATTGAAGAAAAAATATCTCCAAAAACCAAAGCAATTCTATTGGTACACCTATACGGAAGCATTGTTTTTGATGAAAAATTAATAGAGACTGCTAAAAAATTTAACTTAAAAATAGTAGAAGACAACGCACAGGCTATTGGTGCTACTTGGCAAGGCAAAAAATCTGGTAATCTAGGAGACGCTGCTGGTTTTAGTTTTTATCCTGGCAAGAATCTTGGTGCATTAGGAGACGCTGGTGCAGTAACCTGCCAAGACGCTGATTTGGCAACTTGTATAAGAGCATTAGCTAATTATGGTTCGCAGAAGAAATATGTAAATCAATATCAAGGTCTTAACTCTAGATTAGACGAAATTCAAGCGGCTGTACTGTCTGTAAAATTGAAATATCTAGATGCCGAGAATCAAGAAAGACAAAAAATAGCTGCCAAATATTTAGCAGAAATTAAAAATCCAAAAATCACTCTCCCTCATCATCAGTTAGAAGAAAACAATCATGTATATCACGTTTTTGTGATACGCACAGAGCATAGAGAAGAACTTCAGCAATATTTAGCTGATAATGGAGTTCAAACATTAATTCATTATCCTATTCCTCCACATCACCAAGAAGCATACAAGGAATTTAAAAACAGTCATTTCCCAATTACTGAAAAAATCCATAAAGAGGTTTTAAGCTTACCCATGTCACAAGTTCTTACAGACGAAGAAGTAAATACAATCATTAATCTTTTGAATAAGTTTTAAAAAATTGGAGAAACCTTTAGTTACCATCGTTGTAGTAAGCTATAATCATGCACACTTTTTAGAAGAAAATCTGAATAGTGTAAAAGCACAGACTTACCCTAATTTACAATTAATAGTAGCAGATGATGCATCTAAAGATAATAGCGTAGAAGTCTATGAAAACTGGCTTTTAAAAAACAAATTTCCAGCTTTTAAAGTCTTTCATCTAGAGAACAAAGGCTTAGTAAACACTCTAAATGAATGCATAGATTTAATAGAAGGAAAGTATGTGAAGTTTATAGCAGCAGATGATTATCTTCATCCAGAATCTATAGAAAAATGTGCCAATACACTAGAAGAGCTTGGTGACGATTATGGAATGGTTTTCACAGACACTTGGGCAGTAAATGATCATTCAGAAACCATAGAAGATATTGCAAACTATAATGAAAATCAATTTCTGTCCAAAGAAGAATTAAGAGAAAAATTAATTTTAGGAAACAGAATGGCTGCTCTTACGGTACTTATGAGAACCGAAGCGCTAAAAAAAACTGGCAAATATCCTATTAATATTATTGTAGAGGATTATTACAGATGGCTAAAAATTAATGAGCATTATTGGATTGCTTATCTCCCAGAAAAGCTTTGTTATTACAGAATGCATACTCAAAACATTTCAAAATTAAAAGCGGAAATTGTAAAAGAAGAGGATTTAATTTTTAGAATGCAGTTTGATAGGATGGGCATTGCAAAAAAAGACATCAATGATTTTTTTAGAATTTCTTACTGGAAAGGCAATAATAACAAAAAGCTGATTAAACATTATAACAATTATCTTTTTAAGAATAAGACACTTAGTTTTTGTTTAAATTTACAGTTACCATTTATAGTATTTAGAATTTTAAATAAAATATTTTAGAATGCCCCTAATCTCCATTATCGTCCCATGTTATAACCAAGCAAAATATTTAGATGAGTGCTTGCAATCTGTTTTAGACCAGACATATACAGATTGGGAATGTATTATTGTAAATGATGGTAGTCCAGACAATACAGAAGAAGTTGCAAAAAAATGGGTAGAAAAAGATTCTCGATATAAATATTTACACAAAAAAAACGGCGGACTTTCTTCTGCCAGAAATGCTGGAATAGAAACAGCCAAAGGAGAATGGATATTACCATTAGATGCTGATGACAAAATAGGTAACCAATACCTAGAATTGGCAGAAAAAGAATTTGAAAAAGGATACACTGTAATATATTGTGAAGCAGAATTTTTTGGCAATGAAACAGGTAAATGGGAATTGCCAGAGTTCAGTCTAGAAAATTTAGCAAAAAGAAATATTATTTTTTGCGCCTCTTTCTTTAAAAAAATAGATTGGGAAAAAGCAAATGGTTATGATATAAGTATGGTTTATGGTTTAGAGGATTATGAATTCTGGATCTCTATTCTTAAAGACAAAAACACTCAATCTGTAAAAAAAATAGATAAAACTTGCTTCTACTATAGAATTAAAGATAATTCAATGATAACTAATCTAAAAAATGACAAAAGTAGAATGATGCTAGACTATTTATCAATCAAACACTCAGATTTTTTTGTGTCAAAACTTGGCAATTTTCTAAAACTTCTAGAAGATATAGATTATCATTCTAAAAAATATACAGAGCTTAAACAATCTAAAAGGTATAAACATCTAGATCAACTACTTAAATACTTCGGAAAATAATAAATGAATAAACCAAAAAGCATTTTAGTTATTTACCAGCCATGGAGAAAATTTTCTGAAGGCTTACATAAACCTTTGTGTGAAAATCTTAAAAAAATAGGCTTCTATGTAGAATATTTAGATATAGAAAACCCACCAAAATTCAGAAATAAAAACCTAAAAGACAAACTTTTAAACATCTATTATAGAAGGTTTAAAAAAGATACTAGCTATATTTATACTGCAGAAAAAAACCATTACAATAAATTTAACATAAAAAAAATCGGTGAGATTAAAAATAAAAAATACGACTATATCCTAATTATAAAACCAGACGAATTTACCCCAAAATTCATAAAAAAGGCATCCCAATTAGGCAATGCTACGGCTGGTTATATTTGGGACGGAATACGCCATTTTTTTTTAGAAAGTTTACATAAAAGCAGAATTTATTTTGATTACCTCTACTCTTTTGATCATAATGATATCCAGAAATATCCTGAACTTGATTTAAGTTTCATTACCAACTATTACGTTTATGATGAAAACAGAGAACAATACAATTCTAAAGATCTAGATTTATATTATATAGGTGCCCTAGGCGGAAAACTGCCCAACCAAAGACGTGATTATTTATTAGAAAAATTACTCAAAAATTTTGAAGGATATACCGAAGTTAAAATCCATCTAGAAAAACATTTTCTGCTGAGCGAAGAAGAAAAGCTTAAAAATCCAAGAATAAAATACATCTACAATTATGTTTCTTATCACGAAGCCATGGAGAAGACCAAATCTTCTAAAATTGTAATAGACATCAGAAAAAAACACCACATTGGTCTTTCTTTTCGCTTTTTCGAATGTATGTATTACGAAGTAAAACTCATCACAGATAACCATACCGTAAAAAACTACGATTTTTATAATCCTAATAATATTTTGGTAGTAGATTTTGACAAAATTGAAGATTATGAAAATGAAATCAAAAAATTCATTTTTCTACCTTACCAAAAACTCCCAAAAGAAATTTTTGAAAAATACAGTATCAAAAACTGGATAAAATACGTCTTCAGAATTGGCGATTTCCAGAAAATAGAATATTTAGGTTAACTTTTCTCAGGGATTTTTTTCATTTTTGCTAATGCAGAACCTATAATTTGATGCATATCATAATATTTATATTCTGCTAATCTTCCCCCAAAAATCACATGTTCTAAACCATCAGCTCTTTTCTTGTATTCATTATAAATACTATTGTTCAGCTCATCATTTACCGGATAATAAGGCTCTAAATTCTCATTCCAATCTTGCGGATATTCTCTTGTAATAATGGTTTTTTCTTGAGTACCAAATTCAAAATGCTTATGCTCTATAATTCTGGTAAAAGCTTCTTCGTGAGAAGTATAATTTACTACCGCATTTCCTTGGAAATTTTCTGTATCTAAAATTTCATTTTCAAATCGAAGACTTCTGTAATTTAATTTCCCAGCTTCGAAATCAAAAAATTTATCAATCGGACCTGTATAAATAATATTTTCTGCTAAATTTTCAAAACTGGTTCTATTTTCAAAAAAATCAGTTTCTAGTTTCACTTCAATTCCTTCTAGCAATTTTTCAAAAATTTTAGTGTAACCTCCAACTGGGATTCCTTGAAATTTATCGTTGAAATAATTATTATCAAAAGTAAACCTCACAGGTAATCTTTTGATAATAAAAGCTGGTAGTTCCTTAGCATTTACACCCCACTGTTTTTCTGTATATTCTTTAATGAGAATTTTATAAATATCATCTCCCACTAATTTTAAGGCTTGTTCTTCTAGATTTTTCGGATTGATATCTTTATACTTTTCGGTTTGCTCTGCAATTTTTTCGGCGGCTTCTTTAGGTGTTTTTACCCCCCAAATCTGGTAAAAAGTATTCATGTTAAATGGTAAATTGTATAATTTTCCATTGTTTAGTGCTACTGGCGAATTAGTATATCTATTAAATTCCACCAATTGATTTACATACTCCCAAATTTCTTTATCATTGGTATGAAAGATATGAGCTCCGTATTTATGAACATTTATTCCTTCTACATTTTCGGTAAAACAATTTCCCGCGATGTGATTTCGCTTTTCTATTACCAAACATTTATAACCTTTTTTTGTCAATTCGTAAGCAGAAACAGCCCCAAAAAGTCCTGCTCCTACTATTAAATAATCATATTTTTTCATCATTCAATGGGTTTTCAATTTCTATTTTATTTTCGGTATCCAAAACAATATTTAACCAGTTTTCTAATCTATACTTTAATATCATGTCTTCATCTAACTTTTCGTATGGTGAATTAATAAAATAAAACAAGGTTTTTTCGTCATCAAGTCCAATAATAAATATGTTATTTTTATTGTAAAAATCATATTTCTTAACCTCAACATTATTTGTAATAATCTTTTTTTGCATTTCCATCGCCTCAAAAAATCTAAAAGAAAGACCATTATGATTTGTATGCACCAAGTCTAATATACATTTAGACTTTTTTTCATATTCTAAAACTTTGCAATAATCAAAAAAACGATAGGTATGTTCTATTGAATTTACTGTTTTTTCTTCCTTATATTTATTAATATTTAATATCGCTTTAAAACTAATATTATTTTTAACAAATAGATTTTCTAATTTCATAACGCATTCTTCCCTCTCATATGTACTTGTGCCTAGATAAAATACATCCCTCTCTGTAATCTTTTCTTTCACATCAGTAAACAATATACAATTGGTAAGAAATTTAAAATTATATTTTATGGCATCATCAGGATCAAAACAAAACACATCATCAAATATATCTCTGTATTCTAATATTCTTTGAGATACAGATATACCATCAGCCTGAAAAGACACCATTCTATGAGATAGTCTTTTACACTTTAATAAGACTTCTCTTTCGTATAAATCTCCTCTGAAAAAAATGATTGCCTCATACCTCTCTCCTTCTTTAATGATACTCTCTAACCTGTTTATAACCCAGTTATTAAAAATTTTTTTTTGTTTTTTGTGCGGGAAACTTGTGTCTTTTTTTATAATTCTATAATAGATATTTTTTAACTTATCTATAAAGCTAAAATTTTTAACTTCAGGATAGATAATTTTTTCATTATGAAAAACAGTTACACCATAACCTAATTTTTCTATTTCACTCGAAAAAGTAGCATTTAGGGAATTCGTAGAAAAAAATAACACATTGCCTCTCATAAACTAGCCTTATATGAAAATTTATAATTCTTAGTAAGTTGCCAATAATCAATAATCATTTATCTATATTAGAATCTGAAAAATTTTTGTAAAGATATTATTTTTAAATCTTTAAATTTGTTTTTTTTAAAAGCAAAATATGAATCCATTAATATCTGTAATTGTCCCCATTTATAACGTCGAAAAATATTTAGAAAAGTGCATTACATCACTTATAAATCAGAGTTTTACTGATTTTGAATTAATTTTAGTAGATGACGGTTCACCAGACAGTTGCGGAGAAATCTGTGACAACTTCAAAGAAAAAGACAACAGAATAAAAGTGCTTCATTTAGAAAATGGTGGTGTTTGTAGAGCCAGAAATGAAGGAATGAAAATAGCAACTGGTGATTTTTATGTTTTTGTAGATTCTGATGATTGGGTAGAAAAAGATTACCTGAAAGATTTTGTAGATAATATAGAAGATGATAACACCTTAATCATACAAAATTGCAATCGTGATAATGACGAAAAATCTGAAACTAAATTTTTCGGTTATGAGAATAAATCATTTGTTTTAAAAGAAGATTTCGGAAAATTGTTTTATCAAAATCCGCATTACATTCCTGGTGGTTATCCTTGGAATAAAATTTATTCTGCTAAAATTATCAAAGAAAATAATTTACAATTTGACCCTGCTATAAAATTGGCAGATGATGAAAAATGGAATTTTGAATATTTAGTATTTGTGAAAAAATTGAAATTTGTAGAAAACGCAAACTACCATTACATCTACAATCCTGCTTCTATTTCTAATCAAGCGAGACCTTTTGACAGAGAACTTACTAGATTTGCTTTTAAAGCTGAATTCTTTGATTTTGCTCTTAAAAATTACCAACTTTCAAAAACTGACAAAGAAAAAGTAATAGCCGAAGTAGAAAGACATTTCAGAATTAATATTCTTGATAGAATTTACAAAAAAGAAGTTCCTAAAGAAGAAAGAATTGCTCGTCTTAAAGAAATTACTAAACTTCCAGAAAGCAACTTAAATCTATTACAAAGCAACTTGAAATTTAGAAAACTAGATTATTCATTTTTACGAAGTAAACAGGTGGCCGTTTTTGATGCTTTTAAAAAATTAAGATTGAAATTCAATGCTTAAATTAAATAAATAGACTATGATTCCTAAAAAAATACATTATTTCTGGTTCGGAAGAGGCGAAAAACCTACTCTCGTAAAACATTGTATTGAAAGTTGGAAAAAAATTCAACCCGATTTTGAAATCATAGAATGGACAGAAGACAATTTTGATGTAAACCAAACTGAATTCTCTAAAAAAGCCTACGAAAACAAAAAATGGGCCTATGTTTCAGATTTTGCAAGAGCCAAAATTCTCTTTGAACACGGCGGTTTTTATCTTGATACAGACATGGAGCTAAAGCTTCCACTTAACGAATTTTTAGAAAATCAAGCAATCTGTGGTTTCGAGATGAAAGGAGTACCTTATTCAGCTTTTTGGGGTGTAGAAAAAAAACACGAATTAGCAAAAGACATTTTAGAGTATTATCAAAATAAAAACACTTTTGAAGAATTACCAAATACTAAGATTTTCTCTGAATTATTAGTGAAAAAATATGGCGCTAATGCGGATAAAGATATATATCAAGAATTAGAATTTGGAATTAAATTATTTCCTTCCACCTATTTCTCATTAGATTTACCTAAAAATTATATCACTCATCATTTTTCTGGTTCTTGGCATGGAGCGTGGAGTGAACATCAGAATACTTTTAAAAATTTGGTAAACACATACGGAATTATGAAACTATTTTCTGATATTCCCAATGCAAAACCTAAGGTAAAAGATGTAGTTTACAATCATAAAAAATTGGAAATAGATGAAATTCTCAATCAAATTCCGTTTTCTTACATTGTAGATTATGTGAAAAAAGAAATTCTTAAAAAGCTGAAATTGAAATGATTGTAGGAAACGGACTTATCGCCAATTTATTCAGGGAAAATGACTCAGAAAATGTAGTTTTCTTTGCTAGTGGCGTTTCTAATTCTCTAGAAACAGAAAAATCTGCGTTTCTACGAGAAGAAAATCTCCTAAGAAAAACGTTAGAAGAAAATTCTGAAAAAATCTTTATCTATTTTTCTACTTGTAGCGTCTATGATTCTTCTAAAAATGGAAGCTCTTATGTAAATCATAAATTGAGAATGGAACAAATTGTAGAAGAATTTTCACAAAAATTTTTGGTTCTAAGAGTGAGTAATGCTGTAGGAAAAGGTGGAAATCCTAATCTTTTAATGAATTATCTAGTGAATGCTTTCCATCAAGAAAAAGAAATTACCGTGCATACTTTGGCTACCAGAAACCTCATTGACGCAGATGATGTAAAAAATATTACACTGAAATTTATTAACGAAAATAGCTTTAATAAAATCATTAACGTAGCTTATCTTGAAAATTTTTCAACTTCAGAAATTTTAGAAATTCTTGAAAAACATTTCAATAAAACCGCAAAAACTTCGTTTTTAAAAAGCGGGCAAAGCTATCTTATCTCTATTCCTGAAGTAGAAAGTTACTTTGCAGAAAACAATTTAACCAACAAAGAAGCGTATCTTTGTAGAATATTAGACAGATATTATTCTCTTTAATGAAAATTACAGTTATTGGTCTCGGTTACGTTGGCTTACCTTTAGCCAGATTATTTGCTACAAAATATGCAGTAATAGGTTTTGATGTCAACCAAAATAGAATTGCAGAACTTAGAAATTGCAATGATAAAACCCTTGAAGTTTCAGAAGAATTATTAAAAACAGTAATCATTTCTAATAATCCTCAAAAAAACGAAAAAGGACTCTACTTTACCGCAGATTCAGAAGAAATTAAAGATTCTAACATTTATATTGTAACCGTTCCTACTCCTGTTGACAAAAACAATAAACCAGATTTCTCTCCGCTTTACAATGCGAGTGAATTGGCAGGAAAAGCCTTGAAAAAAGACGACATCATAATTTATGAATCTACCGTTTTTCCTGGCGCTACAGAAGAAGAATGTGTACCTGTTTTAGAAAAATTTTCGGGTTTAAAATTCAATCAAGATTTTTTTGTAGGCTATTCTCCTGAAAGAATAAATCCTGGAGACAAAGAACATACCGTAGAAAAAATTCTGAAAATAACCTCTGGTTCTACTCCCGAAATTGCCCAAAAAGTAGATGAAATATACCAATCTGTACTTCTCGCAGGAACACATCTTGCTCCGTCAATAAAAGTAGCAGAAGCTGCAAAAGTTATAGAAAATACGCAACGTGATGTTAACATCGCTTTTGTAAATGAGCTTTCTAAAATTTTCAATTTAATGGGAATTGATACGCAAGAAGTGCTAAAAGCAGCGGGAACAAAATGGAACTTTTTACCTTTCAAACCAGGATTAGTTGGTGGACATTGTACTGGTGTTGATCCTTATTATTTGGCACACAAAGCGATAGAATTTGATTATCATCCCGAAATTATTTTAGCAGGAAGAAGAATGAATGATTCTATGGGAAATTATGTAGCTTCTGAAACGGTGAAACAAATGCTAAAGAAAGATTCCAAGGTTAAAAATTCTGAAATTCTGGTGTTAGGTTTTGCCTTCAAAGAAAATTGTACTGATTTTAGAAATACGAAAGTGACTGACATTGTAAAAAATCTGCAAGAATTTGGCGCCAATGTTACGGTTTATGACTCTTGGATTAATGCTGAATCTGCCGAAAAAGAATACAACGTGAAAGTAAAAAACACACTCCCGAATAAAAAATTTGAAGCCATTGTATTAGCAGTTCCTCATCAAGATTTTTTAAATTTAAATTTAAAAAATTTACTTGCAGAAAACGGAATTATCTATGATGTAAAAGGTGTTTTACCAAAATCTGAAAACGTCTTCAGACTCTAATTCCCAAATCTTTTTCTGAAAATTTTATAGCCTAAATTGGTAGGCAAATTTTGCAAGAAATTTTTCTTTTTAAGTTTAAAAGAAAAAACTGAATCTAAATAATCTACAACAGAAAAAGAAGCTAATTTTTTGTACGCATCGTAACTGTATTTCCAGAGTTCTTCGTTTTTCTGGGCTTTCCAATTCATGAGTAAAGTCAAATCTTTATAATCAATTAAATAGCCTAAGATTTGTTTTTTTCGCTCAGTATTTTGCTCTTTTTGATAATGTTTTTCAAATTCAGTAGCAATGGTAATCCAATTGTCAAAATGTTTTTTCTTACGGTTATGAATCACAGAATCTTGGTGAAGATAATAAATATAGGTGTCATCTTTTAAGAAAAAAACGGAATTTAAAACCAATGCTGTTTCAAAGCTTTGAAGAGAATCTTGTGCAAAAAGCCCTTCTTTGAAATACAATTTATTTTGCTTCAAAAAATCGAGAAGAATCAATTTATTCCAAGACGGGACAGGGAATTTTCCTTGAATAAAACTCTCAAAAATTTCTGTATTTTCTGTAATTTTTTCTTTCGTATTTAGCAATCTGAAAGCACTAATTTCTTCTTTGGTTTCTAATCTAATGGTTTTTACGTTTCCGCAAACCATTTCTACTTGTTCACGTTCTGCAATTTCTACCATTTTGGAGATACAATCTGGCGTAATCTCATCATCAGAATCTAAAAAGAAAATATATCTTCCTTCAGCATTATCAATCCCTACATTTCTTACGACGGAAAGTCCAGAATTTTTCTCGTTTTTTAATATTTTGAAATTAAAATCAGGATGCTTTAGGACGAAATCTTCTGCCAATCGCATACTGTTATCATTTCCCAAATCATCTACCAATTGAATTTCAATATTTTTATATTCTTGATTTACAACAGATTGCAAACAATTAACCAGATGATTTTCGCAATTGTAAATTGGGATTGAGATGGTAACTAAGGGTGTACTCATTTATGAAAGTTTTGCCTAAAACGTTTATTATGAAGCAAAAATAGAATTATTTTGATAAATTTGTGAAAGAAATACACCATTAAATTTGATTCATAAACTCTTACAATACATTTTGAGAAAAAGAACTTTCTCAGAATTAAGGAAAAATAAAAATTCAAAAATCCCCAATAGTACTAAAATTGGGAATTACGCTCATTGTATTATTTCTGATGATGCTAATATCCATTTTGAAGAAAAAATTGAAATTAGAAATAATTGCAATTTTGTAGTTGGTAAAAAAGCAGAATTAAAAATTGAGAGAGGTGTTTTTATGAATAATTTTTGTTCTATAAACTGTTTAGAAAAGATAGAAATCGGAGAAAACACTCTTTTTGGTGAATCAGTTAAGCTATATGATCATAATCATCAATACACTCACGAAAAAATAGAGCGTCAGTCATTTAACACATCTCCTATTAAAATTGGGAAAAATTGCTGGCTTGGTAGCAATGTGGTTATCCTAAAGGGCGTAGAAATTGGTGACAATAGCATTATAGGCGCTGGTTGTATTATTTACAAAAACATTCCTGCTGGTTCCGTGGTTATTAACAAACAAGAATTAATAATTAAAAACCTTTAAGAATGACATTTTCTGTTTTAATAGCTCATTTTAACAATTATCAATATTTCAAACAATGCTATGAAAGTTTGAAAAGACAAACTGTTCAAAATTTTGAAATTGTAATAGTAGATGACTGTTCTACTGATGACTCCCTAGAAAAAATTAAAAATTTTTCTCAAGAAGACCACAGAATAAAACTCTACAAAAACGAAAAAAACGAAGGAGTAGGCTATACCAAAAAAAGATGTGTAGAACTGGCTTCTGGTGAAATTTGTGGTTTTCTAGATCCAGACGACGCTTTAGTTTCAGATGCAATAGAAGTTGTTTTAGAAAATTATAAAAATACAAATATTGTAGCCACTTATTCACAATTTTATCTTTGTGATAAAGATTTAAATGTTGAAAAAATATTCCCCAATACTCAAAAAATAAAAAATAACAATCCACTATTTTTTAATATTTATTTTGAAGTAGCTCACTTTTTTACTTTCAAGAAGGATGCATATTTGAAAACAGAGGGCATTAATGAAAAATATAAAGTTGTAGAAGATATTGATTTCTATTTAAAACTGTACGAAATCGGTAGTTTCCAATTTATAAAAAAACCACTTTACTTATACCGCATTCATAAAACTGGGCTTTCTCACGATGAAACAAAAATCAATATAAAAAATGAGACTTGGCATACTGTACTACTAAATGCTGCCAAAAGAAGAAATATTACTAAACTATTTGGAAAAAAAATTAATGATATAGAAAATTTACCCAAATTTATTTTCCAAAAAGAGAACACACTGCTAAAAAAAATAAAAAGAAAACTTAAATGGTAGATATCTTCATTAAATCTTTTAACCGACCTTATTATCTTGACCGTTGTTTGCAAAGCATAGAAAACTTTGTAGAAGGAGATTTTTTGATTAAAGTTTTAGATGATGGTACTCCAGAAAAATATCTCAAAAAAATAAAACACAAATACCCGAACATAGAAATTTTAACTTCTAAAAATTATCAAAATAAAGTTTCTGCTATTGAAGAAAACCTAAAATCAGGCAAAGGAATAGATGGTTTTAGCATACCAACAGATTTATGGTATTCTAATGCAAAAAATGCCTCAGAATATTTTATAATGACTGAAGATGATGTGTGGTTTACTCAAAAAATCAATGTAAATGAATTACAAGAAACTTGCGAGCAAAATAAAATTTCATTACTTAAACTTGGCTGGCTTGGAAACAATAAAGACGACGAATGGACAGTTATTTCTGAAATATCAGAAGTGATTAATCGTGTGCATCCAAAAGATCTATTGCTTTTCCCAGACTTCATTAATGAACTTTTTTTTTATAATAAATTTAAATTTTTTACCATTCTTTACAAACTAGGAATTGTAGATAATAACACCAAACAAAAATATTGGGCTCTCAATTCTATTTTGATGGGATTTTGGGAAAAAGAATATTGGCTACACATTTGGAAAGACGCCAAAGGAAAAGTAGATGAAAAACAACAGCTCAGAAATGCTTCTAATTTTTACAAAAAGAACAAACATAATCCGAATTTTCTGGCAAAATTAAATTCAGAAGTAATGAAAACCACCTTTCAATCTTCTGCTACCAATTCTTATCACCAATATGGTGATGATTTTGATGTCAATTATTTCAATCATTTGATTAATAAAGCTTGGTATAATGATGTTTTTGACGAAATGCAAAATTTTCCTAAAGATTTTTCTTTAGAATATTTTGAAAAATTTTTAGATTCTAATGTAAACAAAATAGCCTTTAGAAATTGGATAGAAAAATTCAAATCCCAATACAGAAATTTAGGCTGCAAAGTAGATTAATGGAAAAGAATAAAAAAATAAAAGTCCTTTTTCGTCTTCGCTCATTAGAAATGGGCGGTGTTCCGCGTGTCATTTTGGATTTACTAAGAAATTTACCAAAAGATAAATTTGATTTTACCTTAATGCTTAATCTCTATCAAGGTGAATTGGTTTCCGAAATCCCAAAAGATATTAAGCTTATTGTGATAGAAAAAGGACGTGAACAAATGTCTAAGAATCCTTTCATCCAAAAAATACAACTAGGCTTAAGAAGGTTAAAACTAGAAATTTATGACCAATTTCCTTCAATCTTATATGCACTTAAAGTAAAAGAAGACTTTGATATAGAAGTTTCTCCAGGTTATGCAGAATTTGAAATGGTACTGAAATCCCCAAACAAAAAATCTAGAAAAATTGGCTGGTTTCACACCGATGTAAGCTATGACACAGACAAAGAACGCGTAATGAAACGCATCAATCTAATGAAAAAATTTGATTGGATGATTTTTGGGGCAGCCCAAACTAGGCAAGTAATTGAAGACCTTTATGGTATTTCTTACCCGAAAAGTTCTGTAATCTATAATGTCATCAAACTGCCAGAAGTAAGAAAAAAAGCTGAAGAATTTATCGTAGATTTTGAGACAAGACCTACCTTTGTATCTATTGGCAGATTACACCACAGAAAAGGATATGCAGAACTAATGCGCATTCACAAAAGGCTTTTAGACCAAAACTTATTGCATTCCATAACAGTAATTGGTGGCGGAAACGAGATGGAAAATTTAAAGAATCAAGCGAAAGAATTGGGCGTAGAAAAAACTTTTATACTTTTGGATTCACAAAGAAATCCTTGGCCTTATGTAAAATCTGCTGATTATTTTGTACTTCCTTCTAAATCAGAAAGCTATCCTTTAACCATTGGTGAAGTGATGGGATTGCATAAACCGATTATTTCTACCAATGTGGGCGGAATTCCTGAAATGATAGATGACGGAAAAGATGGAATTTTGGTTAACTTTGATGAAGATGAAATCTTCGAAGCGATGAAAAAATTTCTTACTGAACCAGAATTAGTAAAAAAAATTACAGAAGGTACACTTTCTGCTGATGAAAAATTTGATGAAAATAAAATTTACCAGCAGGTTACCGAAGTTTTTGAGCAACAATATAAAAATTTAATAAAATAAATAGATGCTTGTTTCGAGTAAAATCTCGTACCTCATATCTCCTATCACAAATGAAAAAAATCACCATTATCACCCCAACTTACAATCGGGCAAAAACACTCCCAAAAGTTTTTGAATCTCTCCTAAAACAGAGTTTCAAAGATTTTATTTGGATAATTCTAGATGATGGTTCTACAGATAATACCACAGAAGTGGTAGAAAACTTCCAACTGCTCAATCCTTTTTTTGAAATTATATATAGGAAAGATAAAAATCGTCATAAATTTTTGACCGTTTTGGAAGGTATAAAAATGATAAAAACGCCTTATTTTATGGTGGTAGATTCTGATGATATTTATCCTGAAGATGCATTAGAAACATTAATCTCAGAAGTTGAAAAAATTGAAAATCAAGACAATTACATTGCTGTGATGGGACTTTCGGCTGATGAAAATGGTAAAATTGTAGGCAATCAATATCCTAACAATGGTTTTGATGGTAGTATTTTTGAGATGCGCTATAAACATAAAGTAAGAGGCGATAAATTCGGGATTTTTATTACTAAAACTTATCACCGAGAAATTTCTGGGAAAGATTTTAGCCAATACGAAGGCAAAGGTTACATTCCGCAAAGTGTGATTTTTAATGAATATGATGCTAAAGGAATCAAAACCAGATTTATTAATAAAGTGGTACGGTTTTATCTAAAAGATGAGGATGATGCAGCTTCTGTTTCTAATACAAGATGGAGCGGAAAAAACCTTTTCGGATTGGCAGAAGGTCATCTTTCTTTCTTAAATTCTTATGGAAATCAGTTGTTTTCTTACCCAAAACCTATGTTAAGAAACTTAATTGGTTACCAAACGTATGCTATTAAAAATGGAAGGGAAATTTCAAAAATCATTGCTGATGTTAAAAATCCTTTAATTAAAGTTGTAGGTGTTTTAACTTTACCATTTTCATTGAGCTATCAAAAATTAAAATAGTGGAAAATTCCAAAAAAATATTACTCGTTTATTATAAACTCTTTAAACCTGGTGGAGTTGCCAAGGTCTTGACCAATCTTGCCAATTCTTTGTCAGAAGTAGGTTATACTGTGGAAATCCTCCTAATGATGGAAGAACAAGAGCATTTTTATCCTTTGAATTCTGATATAAAAGTTCATAACATAGACACATTTTCTCACTGGACCTGGAAAATTTGTGAATTTAATGTAAAACATCTGAGATTCATTCCTAAAATTAGAAATATCAATGCTTACATTTATCATATTGGTGTTTTCCTGATGCTTCGAAATTGGATGAGAAAAAACCATCAAAATTATGATACTATTATTTCTGCTTGGTATAAATTGTCCTCATTCTTGGCTCTCAATAAAAAGGTAAACAAAAAAACGGTAGCTTGGGAACACGTTACTTATGAAACTGGCGGATTGCTTTTTAAAGATACTCTGAGAAGATATTACAAACATCTGAAAGGAATTGTTTGTATTAATTCTCCTTCTATAGAACATTACAAACAGTATAACAAAACCTATTTTATCCCGAATATTATTGGAGAGCCCTTTGAAAATCAAGCGGAAATTAATTTTGAAAATAAAGAAAATCTTATTTCATTTGTGGGAAGGCTTGACAGAGAAAAAAATGTAATTGCCCTTCTGGAAATTTTCAAAGAATCAAAAATACCTGTAGATTGGAAACTTCAAATTATAGGCGATGGAAACGAAAGAAAAAATTTGGAACAGTATATAGAAAAAAATCAATTACAAAAACGTGTGATTTTCTATGGAACCAAGACCTCTGAAGAGATTTTAGAATTGCTTAGAAAATCAAAAATCTTTGGTTTCACTTCACTCAAAGAAGCTTTGCCAACCGTATTAGTAGAGGCTATGTTTTGTGGTAATGCCCTAATTTCCTATGATTGTAATTATGGCCCTTCTGATATCATAAATGAAAAGAATGGTTTTTTAATTCCCATTAATAACAAAAAGATTTTGAAGGAAAATTTTGAAGTTTTAATAAAGAATAAAGAAATTTTGAATGATTATATGGCAAATGCTTTTATAGAGTCTCAACACTGGAAGAAAGAAAAAATTGTAAATAAATGGACAGAATTACTCAACCATTAATTAGCATTATTGTCCCTGCATACAATTGTGAAAAATACATTGAAAAGTGTATTGATTCTATTTTACATCAAACTTATCAAAATTTTGAGCTAATCATTATTAACGATGGTTCGAAAGACAATACATTAGAAAAAATAAGCACATATAATAACAAAAGCAAAATTACGGTAATTAGTATAGAAAACAATGGTGTTAGCAATGCTAGAAACTTAGGAATTAAAAACTCTAAAGGAGATTATATTTGTTTTATAGATTCTGATGATTGGGTAGAAAAAGAATATTTAGAATCTTTTGTTAAAAACATAACAGACAAAGAAGAATTACTAATTCAAGATATCATACAAAATGAAAAACCAAAATATAATTATAAACTGAACTCTATAGATATCTTTCAGGATACAAATATTTTATTTTCTGTCTATAATCCTTTGGCTTTTGGTGGCCCTGTTTGTAAACTATTTAATTCTGATATTATAAAATCACAAAAAATTTTATTTGATACAAGTTTAAGTTATGGTGAAGACTTAGTTTTTTTTCTTAATTACCTTAAATATAACAAGAAAATAAAATATCTTCCATTTGCAAACTATCATTATATCTACAACTCCAATTCTCTTAGCACAAAAAAGTATAATTTTGAGAATTATTTAGAATTATTGAAACAGGTAATATCCTTTAAAACTTTTGTCAAAATAAACGAATCATCTAATAAAGACATTCGTAATTTTCTTTGGGATTATTTTGAATGTGCACTAGACAGTTTATATTATCATAAAACTAAGACAATAGTAAGATTAAAAAAAATAAATATTCTAAAAAAAATAATGCCAGATTTTAAAATTAGCAAAGATATCTCCATCAATAGGAAAATAATATTATATTTAATAAAATATCCACTAATTTTAGATTGTTACCAACTTTTAAAGCACTCAATTTCTGATGTAAAAAAGTAAAATATCAAGAATATAAAAATATAATTAAAAAAAAATTAAAAAAAAATCAAATAATGATCTCAATCGTTATAGCATATTTTAATAGAAAGAAATTATTTCAATCTACTCTTGAGAGTCTAAAACAATCAAAATGCAAAGAAGATTTTGAAGTAATTGTTGTAGATGATGGCAGTGATGAGAGTGAACGATTAGAAGAATTGATCGCAAGTTATCCTTTTTTAAAAATTATAAGGTTAAAACAAAAAAACAAATGGTATAATAACTCTTGTATCCCTTACAACGAGGGATTTAAAGTAGCAAAAGGAGATAAAATTATCATACAAAATCCCGAGTGTTATCATTTTGATGATATACTTTCCTTTGTTTCTAATAATCTAGACTCTACTCAATATTTGAGTTTTGGATGTTTTGCATTAGACAAGCATATAACAGATAGTTGCAAAACCACTTACAATCGAGAAGAAGTTTATTTACAAATTAATGATGAATCTAAACATTCTACAAAAAACGGAATGGCATGTTGGTACAATCATTCCATTAAAAGGTCTGAAGCCTATCATTTTTGTACAGCAATTACCGCAGACAATCTAAAAAAACTGGGAGGTTTTGATGAAATGTACTCTTTAGGTATAGGGTTTGACGACAATGAGTTTGTCCGAAGAGTAAAAAAACTTTTACCCATAAAATTTGTAGATAAAGCTATAGTATTACATCAAAACCACTATAATCCTGAATCAAAATCATTTCAAAATAGAAAGTTTGGGAAATTTTTGTATGATATAAATTATATTATTTATAAACATGATTATTCCGTAAATTTTAACAAAAATCAAAAAACTAGAACCTTAAATTTGAACCAAAAAAAATATTTCCTATATCCTCGAATTATTTTTAAATTAATAACAATAAAAGAATTTTATCAACTTTTGTACAAAAAATTACGAAAAAAACAAAAAAAACAAAATGCTATTTAACTCAACCAGCTTTGCAATTTTTTTACCAATAGTTTTTATACTTTATTGGTTTTTCACCAATAAAAGTCTTAAACTCCAAAATTTATTGCTTTTAGTAGCCAGTTATTATTTCTACTCTTGTTGGGATCAGAGGTTTCTTTTTCTACTTTTCTTTTCTACTTTTTTAGACTATTACACAGGTCTTAAAATGGAAGAAAGTAAAACTAATAATATCAGAAAAATTTGGCTCTGGCTAAGTATTGGAATTAATTTAGGCTTTTTAGGCTTCTTTAAATATTATAATTTTTTTGCAGATAACTTCGCAGAATTATTAAAAGGGCTTGGCTTTCAAGTGAATGTATGGACTCTAAAAATAATTCTCCCAGTAGGAATTTCTTTTTACACCTTCCACGGTTTATCCTATGTTCTTGACATTTATTTCAAAAGAATTAAAGCAGAAAGAAATTTTGTAGATTATGCCGTATTTGTAAGTTTTTTCCCGCTTTTAGTAGCTGGCCCAATAGAAAGAGCTACACACCTGCTACCTCAGATTAAAATAAAAAGAGAATTTTCTTATGAAAAAGCAGTGAACGGACTAAGGCAAATTCTCTGGGGATTATTCAAAAAAATGGTTATAGCAGACAACTGTGCTGTTTTTGCCAATCAAATATTTGCCAATTCTTCTACAGCTTCAGGAAGTGAACTTGTTTTAGGAGCTATCTTTTTTACATTTCAAATTTATGGTGATTTTTCTGGATACTCTGATATTGCACTTGGTACAGCTAGACTTTTTGGAATGGATTTACTTAGAAATTTTGCCTTCCCATATTTCTCTAGAGATATGGCAGAATTCTGGCGAAGATGGCATATTTCATTATCTTCTTGGTTCAAAGATTATTTATATATTCCGCTTGGTGGTAGTAAAGGTGGTAATTGGATGAGAATCAGAAATACCTTTATAATTTTCTTAGTTTCGGGGTTTTGGCATGGCGCCAACTGGACTTTTATTATCTGGGGATTTTTAAATGCTCTTTTTATCATGCCATCTATAATCCTAAAAACCAACAGAAACAATCTAGAAATAGTTGCTATGAATAGACTGATCCCCAGTATAAAAGATATTTTCAATATTTTGCTTACGTTTAGCTTAACCGTCTTTGCTTGGATATTTTTTAGGGCAGAAGATGTACATCGCGCTATTTCATATATTTTAGGAATATTTAAACCTTCTTTGTTTTCTTTTCCTCAATTTAAAAAAGCTGCTTTTGCTACCCTTATTCTCATTGTTTTCTTTATGATAATTGAATGGATGGGCAGAGAAAATCAATATGCTATAGAAAAAACTTTAATTAAAAAACCTAGAATATTACGTTGGTCTTTTTATGGATTAATTATCATTCTCATTGGTTTATTTTTACAAACACACGAAACACCATTTATTTATTTTCAATTCTAATGAAGAAATTTATTCTAAATATTCTAAAATTTTTAGCATTTGCCATTCCTTTTTATATAATAGGGCTTTGCATTTGGAGTTGGTTATTTCCTCCATTTATGGCAAAGAATGTGAGAAGTAATATTGCAGCATATGGGCACTTCTTTTCTAGATCTAGAGATGCAGAAAATATTAAAAATCCAGACATATTGATTCTAGGTTCTTCACACGCATACAGGGGTTTTGACACCAGAGTTTTTTCCAATGCAGGAATTTCTGCATTTAATTTTGGCTCCAGTTCTCAATCTCCTATTAATAGTCAGGTATTACTGAAGCAATATCTTCATCAAATAAAACCTAAATTAGTGGTTTATGAAGTCTATCCAGGTACACTCTCTTTAGATGGCGTAGAAAGTTCGCTAGATATATTAAGCAATGGCAAAATTGATAAAAACTCTCTAGAAATGTCTCTTAAAACAAACAATTTTCTCACATACAATACGCTTTTTTATGGATATTTTAGGCAAATTTTCAATTTAAATAAAAATATAAAAGAACCTGTCAAACAAAATGATGATTTCTATATAAAAGGAGGCGGATATGTAGAAACTACATATAGAAAATATAAACCAGAGATTCTAAAAAAAACGAAATGGGAGGTTAACCCATCTCAAATAGATGCCCTAAAAGAAAATATTGCAATTCTGAATGATAGTAAAATACCATTTATTCTAGTTCAAGCGCCGATTACCAAAACGCTATATAATTCTAAAACCAACAATCAAGAAATAGAAAATTTGCTCCAAAAATTAGGCAATTACAAAAATTTTCAAAACGAATTAAATTTAAATGACGAAAAAGATTTTTACGACAACAACCACCTCAATCAAGAAGCAGTTGTAAAATTTAATCTTAAATTTATTGAATATTTAAAATCCCAAAACATTCGTTTCTAAAAATGCAAAAAAAAAAAATACTCATCAGAATAGGTTCTCTACGCCACGGTGGCGCAGAAAAAGTTTTGGTGACTTTTCTCAAAAACCTTCCAAAGGATAAATACGAAATAGATTTATTGCTCAATCTATATTCTGGGAAATACCTATCCGAAGTTCCCGATTGGATTAATGTACGCTACCTAAACAAAGGAGAAATGATTACCACCAATCGTTTACAAGACCTTCCCGAAAAAATATTTAGAGTTTCGTACCAAGGATTATTGAAAAAAATTCCCAAAATTTTATATTACTCCATTCTCAAAAACAAAAAATATGATGTAGAATTTGCCGCCATACATGGGATGAGAGACGAAATTCTAAATTCTCCGATTGCTTCATCTAAAAAAATAGTTTGGATTCATAATGATCTTACCAAAACAGAATTTCACCATTATACGGATGATGAATTTAGAAAATTCTTTGGTTTTGATAAAATCATGGTGATTTCTGAGAAAATTCAAAAAGATTTTGAAAAATTAGCCAAAAACGAAGCTGAAAAATCTAAAATTTTGAGGATTTATAATCCGATTGATACAGAAGAAATTCTTACGAAGTCGGAAGTCGGAAGTCGGAAGTCGGAAGAAAAAAGCGTTGAGCCAATTTTTGTAAGCGTAGGAACCGTTTTTCCACAAAAAGGTTTTGATAGATTCCTAAAAGTGCACAAAAAACTATTAGAAGAAGGTTATCCTCATAAAATTCAGATTATAGGTGATGGTTATGATTTTGAGAATATTAAAAACTTAAAAACAGAATTGGGAGTAGATAAAACTACAGAAATGTTTGGTTTTACAGACAATCCTTATCCTTATTTCAAAGCAGCAGATTTTTATGTTTTAAGCTCTAGATACGAAGGTTTTCCTACTGTTTTATTTGAAGCGATTACACTCAGAAAAAACATTATCGCCACAGAAGTTTCTGGAGTAAATGAAATGTTAGAAAACGGAAAACTTGGTTTGATTGTTGAAAATTCTGAAGAAGGAATTTACCAAGGAATGAAAAAAGCATTGACCAATCCTGAGAGTTTTTCTGTATATCAAGAAAACCTTAAAGACTATCAAATGCCATTCAATCTAAAAAATTCTGTGAATAAAATTATGAAAATTATTGATGAATTATAAATCTTTTTTCTTTTATCTTTGTTCTAATGTCTGAAAAAACAATCATCCAAAAAGATTTTTACAGAGAAAGCGGAAAATGGCTTTCTAGAACAGAAATTTGGGCAAAATGTATCAATCCGAATTTGCATTATGTTTATATTCTAAGAAAATGCCAAAACCACTCTAAAAAATCAATTTTAGGAATTTTTTGGAGATTTGTATTAAGACACCACCAGATTAAATATGGTTTTCAAATTTATCCCGAAACGCAAATAGGAGAAGGTTTTTACCTAGGACATTGGGGAACTGTAGTCATTAACCCGAAAACCAAAATTGGTAAAAATTGTAACATTGCACAGGGCGTAACCATAGCACAGGCCAATCGTGGCAAAAACGAAGGCGTACCAGAAATAGGAAACGAAGTCTGGATTGGACCTAATGCTGTGATTGTAGGCAATATAAAAATAGGAAGCAACGTACTTATTGCTCCGAACGCTTATCTTAATACCGATGTTCCTAGTAATTCTATTGTGATAGGAAACCCTGCGGAAATCATCTCAAAAGACACAGCTACAGAAGGCTACATTAATCATAAGATTGACTATTAAAATTTTGTTAAAAACTATTCATAAAATAGTATAGGAATAATTTTTGTTTATTTTTACAAAAAAAATAGATATTGTATTTTAATATCTTTAGGGTTATATACAAAAACAATGGCAAGGAGTTATAAAAACATTTTCGAAAACAACCAAAAATGGATTGAAGAAAAACTCGGTCAAGATGCTGATTTTTTTAAAAAACTAGCAGAAGGACAAGCTCCTGAATACCTCTATATAGGCTGTAGTGATTCTAGAGCAACAGCAGAGGAACTAATGGGGATGAAACCTGGTGAAGTTTTTGTGCATAGAAACATTGCCAATGTGGTAAACACATTAGATATGAGCTCTACCGCAGTTATACAATATGCTGTACAACACCTAAAAGTTAAACACATTATTGTATGCGGACATTACGGTTGTGGTGGTGTAAAAGCGGCAATGACCCCTCAAGATTTCGGGTTAATGAATCCTTGGCTCAGAACCATAAGAGATGTTTACAGACTGCACCAAGCAGAACTAGATGAGATAAAAGATGAGCAAAAAAAGTATGACAGACTTATTGAGCTCAATGTACAAGAGCAATGCATTAATGTTATTAAAATGGCAGTGGTACAAGAAAGATATATCCTAGACCACTATCCTATCGTGCACGGTTTAGTTTTTGATTTAAAAACAGGTAAACTTATAGACCTAGAAATAGATTTTGAAAAAATATTAAAAGATATTCAAAAGGTATATGACCTTACCGATTCAGATTGGGTAATGAGCAGAAAGAATAATAAAAATTTTAAAGATTAAAACCATCAATACACTACTAAAATATATGGGCATGTTTACGTTGGCAATTTTTGTCAACTTTACTGTTTTGCCTAGTTTAGCAGTGATGTTTGATTGGGATATTTCTACGCTTAATAATAACATTTCTGAGGAAGAAGTAAAAAGTAATATTGCTAATTTTAACGAAAAATTCCCTCCTAGTCCTTATAAAGTTAATGACTATATTCTACAAAGAATTATATCTAAAGGCAAGAAAACAAATTTTGACCAAAATGATGTTTCAATACATTTAAGTCCTTTTATTTCTATATTTTCTCCGCCTCCAGAAGTTTAATTAAATATTTCATTGCAATTATTGAATTCTAGTTGCAAGGATAACTGTGCCTATATATTAGATATAAGCACATTGTCACGCATATAAATTATTTAATTAAACTAAAAAAATGAAAAATAAAACGTCTTTTTTAACAGACATTAAACAAAATTTACCTTCAGGATTAGTCGTATTTTTAGTTGCACTACCATTATGTTTAGGTATTGCTCTAGCATCTGGCGCACCACCATTATCCGGGATTATTGCAGGGATTGTAGGCGGATTAGTCATTGGCTTTTTAAGTAATTCACATATTTCTGTATCTGGCCCTGCTGCTGGTTTAGCCGCCATCGTATTGGCAGGCATTTCAGATTTAGGAAGCTTTGAACTATTTTTGGTAGCTGGTATTATTGCTGGTGTTATCCAATTGATTCTAGGGTTCGTAAGAGCGGGTAGTATTTCTAATTATTTTCCCAATAATGTAATAGAAGGAATGCTTGCTGGTATTGGCATTATTATCATTCTAAAGCAAATTCCGCACGCTATAGGTTATGATAAAGATTTTGAGGGAAACCAAAGAATTTTTGATGGATTCAACCTTACAGAATATGTAACTAACCTCAGTAATGCCATTTCATTTGGAGCTATCGTGATTACTCTTGTATCTCTTGCTATATTATTGACTTGGGAAAAAACACCTGCGCTCAAAAAAATAAAAATGCTACCTGGTGCATTGGTGGCTGTAGCAGTAGGAATTTTACTGAACGAAGTTTTTAAAGGAAGTTCTCTAGAAATTGCCAAAGAACATTTGGTAACATTGCCTGTTCCAGAATCTGCCGAAGATTTTAAAAACCTTATTACCTTCCCTGATTTTACAGGATTTATGAACCCTAAAGTTTGGCTTTTGGGCGCTACAATTGCAATAGTAGCATCTATAGAAACGCTACTTTGTATAGAAGCTTCTGATAGAATGGATGTTCACAAAAGAATCACTGACACCAATTTAGAACTCAAAGCCCAAGGAATAGGAAACCTAATTTCTTCATTTATTGGGGGGCTACCTATGACTTCTGTGGTCGTAAGATCATCTGCTAATGCTAATGCTGGTGCTACCAGTAAGACATCTGCTATCATACACGGTATTTTTATGCTAATCTGCGTTCTTACCATTCCTTTTTTATTAAATAAAATTCCTTTAGCTACATTGGCGGCAGTTTTACTTTTGGTAGGCTACAAATTAGCAAGCCCTTCTAAATTAAAACATTTTTGGGCAAAAGGAAAATATCAGTTCCTGCCTTTTATTGCCACGCTAGTTGCTGTTGTTGCGCTAGACCTTTTAAAAGGAGTTGCTATAGGAATTGCTTTTTCTATTTTTTATTTATTACAAGGAAACATGAAAAGAGCCTATTATTTCAGTAGAGAAGAACTAGAAGAAGCGGAAGAAATTAAAATAGACTTAGCGGAAGAAGTTTCTTTCCTTAACAAAGCTGCCATCAAAAAAACGCTTAAAAATATAGAACCTAATTCTAAAGTAATTATTAACGCAAGAAAAACATCTTATATATCTGATGACATTCTAGAAATGATAGAAGATTTTGCCAACGTAAGAGCTATAGAAGAAAATATAGACGTAAGTCTAGAAGGTTTTAAAACTTCTTACAAAGACTATGAAACCGACCAACATTCTCATGTAAAAATTACACACAGAAGAGCAATTTAATTGAAAATGGAAAGTTGAAAATTGAAAAATTATTCTCACTGAGATTAAAGAATTTTTAATTAAAAAAATCTAAAATTTATAATTTATAATCTAAAATTTAAAAAATATGAAAGCACATACATCTGAAACACAATCTACCATAAGTCCAGAAAAAGCATTACAATTCTTAAAAGAAGGAAACCAAAGATTTGTAAACAATCTAAAAGTGAATAGAAATTTACTAGAACAAGTAAATGATACCAGAGAAGGGCAATGGCCTTTTGCCACAATTCTTAGCTGCATAGACAGTAGAACATCTGCCGAATTAATTTTCGATCAAGGTTTAGGTGATATTTTCAGTATTAGAATTGCAGGAAATTTTGCCAATCAAGATATTCTCGGTTCTATGGAATTTGCATGTAATGTAGCAGGTTCTAAACTTGTTTTAGTATTAGGACATACCAAATGTGGCGCTTTAAAAGGCGGATTAGACGCTCCAATTATTGAAGGTTTAGGAATGGATAACCTCAATCATCTTATTTATCATTTCGAGCCTTGCATTCACGAGGTGATTAAAGAAGGGGAAGAGCGCTCTTCTAAAAATGAAGATTTATTAGAAAGATTAAACGTTTGCAATATAAAAAGCACCATCAATGATATTCGCCACCAGAGTTCTACTCTCAGAAATCTTGAAAAAGAAGGAAAAATTATAATTGTAGGCGCTAATTATGATGTTGAGACTGGCGTTGTAACTTGGTTGTAATTTCTTCGACATATACTAAACTGCGAGAATTTCTTCATAAATTCTGATTTTTAATTAACAACTAAATCTTTTCTCGCATTTGGCCTCGTTTTTTAACGAGGCTTTTTTAATTTTGTATTCTAATGATAAAATATTACACTATTCCTAAAGTTTGGTTTTCGGTACTGCTCTATTTTGCAATAATAGAATTAATTATCATTTTTACTAAACCTTCTCTTTTTTTAGATTGGAATTTTGTATCAACTAGAATCATTTTTATTTTAATTTTTATTTTTTCGATGGTCATTAAAAGTAAAATTTCTAACATTTTTTTTCAACTTTTACAAAATATTTTAGTTTTTGCATTAATGACTTTACTTTACAAAGAAACAGCAACGCTCAATACATTAATTTTCCCAAAGATTGATGAATTTTTATCAAATTTAGATCAAAATATTTTCAATTTTCAACCTTCTATTGAATTCTCAAAGACCTATAACTCGTTATTTTTCAGCGAATTATTTTATTTCGGATATTTTTGTTATTATCTTTTACCTTTAGTAGTTTTTGGAATTTTGTACAAATTTTTGCCTCAAAAAATAGAAGAATTTGGCTTCGTTTTAATTTCTTCTTTTCTATTTTACTACTTTATATTTATACTCATTCCAGCAGAAGGACCACAATTTTATTTCACATTTCCAGATAATCACATCGAAGCAAAAGGAATTTTCGGAAATGCAATAAAACTCATTCAAAAAAACGGAGAAGCACCAACTGCGGCGTTCCCAAGTTCACATGTAGGAATTTCTTGGATTGTTATTTTTTGGTTGTATCAAAATTTCAGAAAATCTGTAAAATATTCCCTTCCTTTTGTGATATTATTGATGTTTTCTACCGTTTACATCAAGGCACATTATTTTGTAGATGTTGTTGCAGGATTTCTTACAGCACCCATTATATTTTTTCTTACCTTTAAATTCTACAAATTTTTAAACCAAAAATTGGATGTCCATCTCAATTAAAGAAGTCACCACAAAAGAAGACTTAAAAACATTTATTTATCTTCCCGAAAAAATTCACCAAAACCATAAAAACTGGCTTCATCCTTTGTATATGGACGATAAAAAATTCTTTGACAAAGACAAAAATTCGCTTTTCAAACACAATGAAGCCAAACTTTTTCTCGCTTTTGAAAACGGAAAAGCTGTTGGTAGAATTATGGGCGTAATTCCTACGGATTACAATAAATTTCACAGAAAAAATGATGCTAGATTTTCTTTTTTTGAATGTTTTGAGAACAAAGAAGTTTTCAATACTTTAATTAATGCCGTTGAAACTTGGGCAAAATCTAAAAATTGTACAGAAATCATAGGACCGATGGCTTTTTCAGACAAAGAACCTCAAGGTTTTCTTACCAAAGGTTTTGAGGAAAAAGCAATGCTCGTCACCAATCACAGTTTTCCGTTTATGGTAAATTTCATTAAGGAAAACAAGTACGAAGAATTTGTAGATTTGGTGCAATATGATGTTCCGATTACTGCTCAAATTTTGAATCGGTATAAAAATTTCAACGAGCGAGTTTCTAAAAATTTAAAGATAAAAACCGTAGAATTCACCTCAACAAAATCTGTAAAACCTTTTGTAAAACCAGTTTTCGATCTTATCAATAAAACTTACACCGAAATTTACGGTTTTACCAAACTAACCGAAGACGAAATGACGGAATTTGCCGAACGTTTCTTACCACTTCTCAATCCAAAACTCATCAAAATGATTACTGATGAAAACGGCGAATTGCTAGCTTTCATCATTGCAATGGCAGATTTGAGTGATGCAATAAAAAATTCACGAGGAAGAATTTTACCTTTTGGTTGGGCAAGAATTTTCTGGGCAATGAAAACTTCAAAAAGGCTTCAACTTTTGTTGGGTGCCATTCATCCGAATTTTCAAAACAAAGGTTTAGATGCGGTTTTGGCAACAATGCTTTTCGGTTCTGCATTGAAATTAGGCTTTAAAACCGTTGATTCTCATTTAATTATGAAAGACAACCTGAAAATGCGTGGCGAAATTGAGAAATTAGAAGGTTTTAATTTATATAAAGAGTATTGTATTTTTAGGAAAAAGCTGTAAAATTGTAAAGTTGTTTAACGGTTTTACAACTTTACGACTTTACAACTTTACAAAAATCTACTTCCCATTAAAA
The DNA here is from genome assembly GCA_002337005.1 of Flavobacteriales bacterium UBA1937. Taxonomy (GTDB): domain Bacteria; phylum Bacteroidota; class Bacteroidia; order Flavobacteriales; family Weeksellaceae; genus Cloacibacterium. The sequence goes on from DDFD01000112.1 coordinate 36,947, forward strand.
GTATTCATTGTATTATTCATTCCTGCAAAAACGAATGATAAACAAGCTTTTGCGAAAACTTCTATTCTATCTTGCAAGGTTTTCAGTTCTTCTTCGTTCCATTTTCCGAGAACGTAATCTACTTGTTTTCCTTCGGAAAAATCTGCAGAAATCCCGAAACGTAATCTTGCGTAATCTTGTGTTTGTAAAATTTCTTGAATATTTTTAAGACCATTATGACCTGCATCAGAACCTTTTTTTCTTAATCTTAAAGTTCCGAAAGGAAGCGCTAAATCATCTGTAATTACCAATACATTTTCTAACGGAATATTCTCTTTTTGCATCCAAAATCTTACCGCATTCCCAGAAAGGTTCATATAAGTGTCTGGTTTTAATATAAAAACTTTTCTGCCTTTGTATTTCCCTTCAGAAATCCAACCGAAATTGGCAGATTTAAAAGGTGCTTCTAAAGTTTCTGAGATTTTTTCGGCAACTTTAAAACCAATATTGTGGCGCGTTTCAGCGTATTCTTCACCTTTGTTTCCTAAACCTACGATTAAGTACTTCATTAATAATTAATAATTTGATGCAAAGATAATTTATTGAAAAGAGAAAGATAAGCTACCTTTTTTATTTATATGTAAAAGTAATTTCTATGTCTGGTGATGTCAAAGTTAAAGGATAGCCATCTGAATCATAAGTGTAATTTACTTTTCCTCCTCCTGAAGCATCACCATACGCTTTTAAAGCAGTTGTATTATTTTCACAAAGCCCCATTATGTAATAGTCTTGCAACCATTCTTTTTGCAATGTATAAATTAATTCTTTAGGAAAGGCTGTAAAGGGATTTTTTTTGTTATCAAAACTTAAAAATTGAAGCCCAAAATTTAAAATCTGATTTCCGCTATCATCCTTATAAAGGAAATTAAAATCAGATAAATTATTTCCAGTAAACTTATATGTATTCTCTATGATATCAGTTAGAGTTCCATTATCAGAATATTTAGTTATTGCTTTTGAAATTTTAGAGCCACTATAAGTTAATTCTGTATTAGCTAATGTTATATTTCCAGAATCGTTTATTACCCCAGCAATGCTTTTAAGAGAGCTATTATTATACTGTAATGTATAAACTGATGTCGTATTTTTATTTATGCTTGATACAGATATAATTTTACCATTTTCATACATAACTTCTACATCAGTAGTATTATTACTATCCGAAATAGCTTTTAATAAATTACCATCATAGGTAAAGGTAAAGGTATTCGTTTTATTAGTACTTAAATCTTTTTCTACATAACTTGCAATACGTTTTCCAGTAGTTCCGCCACCAGTATTACCGCCACCGCCAGTTCCACCTCCTATATTGCCCAGACCATGTAGTAAATCACCATTATTATCCGCTTCTGGAACACAAGAAATAACTAAAAATAGTCCAAAAATTAACGAGAATAGAGTTTTTATTGATTTCATTTTATCAGTTTTTACAAATTTAACATTTTTTTATTAAGATAAGATATTTGTTAGCAAAATATTCACTTCATCTACATTTTTCACGGCATCTTTTCTCATCATCAATTGACTACCTTCTTTTCCCGATTTTTCTTTCAATTGAGCTTCTCTAGGATTTTGACTAAGATAAGCAATAATATTTCTGAATTTTTCACTTTGATAGAATTTGTCTTGAGGATTATCTGGAAAATATCCCAAGAAAATTCCGTTTTTCATTACAATTTTATCGAAACCAATTTCCGAAGCGAGCCATTTTAATTCTACCGATTTCAAAAGATTTACCGCTTCTTTCGGAAGTTCGCCAAATCTATCAACCAATTCATTTTCAAATTTTTGCAATTCTTCTCTGGATTGAATCTCAGCCAATTTTTGGTAAAGAGACAGTCGTTCTTCAATAGAATTCACATAAGAATCTGGCAACATCAACTCAAAATCTGTATCGATATTGACTTCTTTCTGAGATTTGAATAATTTTTTACGGTCTTCTTCATTTTCAAATAACTCTTGAAAATCATCTTCGTTTTGCAATTCTTCCAATGCTTCTTGCATCAATTTTTGATACGTTTCAAAGCCCATTTCATTGATGAAACCACTTTGTTCTGCTCCCAACAAATCTCCAGCACCTCTAATTTCTAAATCTTTCATTGCAATTTGGAAACCACTTCCTAAATCTGAAAATTGTTCAATCGCTTCGAGACGTTTTCTGGCATCAGAAGTCATCATATCAAATGGTGGCGTAATCAGATAACAAAACGCTTTTCGGTTGCTTCTACCAACTCTACCACGCATTTGATGCAAATCTGCCATTCCGAATCTTTGAGCATCGTTAATGAAAATCGTATTCGCATTCGGAACATCTACTCCAGATTCTACAATCGTAGTAGAAACCAAAACATCATATTTTCCTTCCATAAAATCAAGAATTCTGGCTTCCAATTCTTTTCCGTCCATTTGTCCGTGACCAGTAATTACTCTCGCATCAGGAACCAAACGTTGAATTAAACCAGCAATATTTTTCAGATTTTCAATTCTATTATTGATGAAATACACTTGTCCATCTCGTTGAATTTCATACGAAATCGCATCTCGCAAAACTTCTTCTGAAAAACCAATAATTTGGGTATCAACAGGTTGCCTGTTTGGCGGTGGCGTTTTAATTACGGATAAATCTCTTGCCGCCATCAATGAAAACTGCAAAGTTCTCGGAATTGGAGTTGCTGTTAAAGTCAAGGTATCAATATTTGCCTTCAACGTTTTGAGTTTATCTTTTACATTCACCCCGAATTTATGTTCTTCGTCAATAATCAAAAGTCCTAAATCTTTGAAAACAATATCTTTAGAAACCAATTGATGCGTTCCAATCACAATATCAATTTTACCATTTTTAAGTCCTTCTTTGGTTTCAGATTTTTGTTTTGCAGAACGAAAACGATTCAAATATGAAATATTTACAGGAAATTCCTTCAATCTTTCCTTGAAACTTCTATAATGTTGAAACGCCAAAATCGTAGTTGGCACCAAAACGGCGACTTGTTTTCCATCGGTTGCTGCTTTAAAAGCCGCTCTAATTGCAACTTCCGTTTTCCCGAAACCAACGTCTCCACAAATCAATCTGTCCATTACTCCATCATTTTCCATATCCATTTTCACATCGTTGGTTGCTTTTTCCTGATCTGGAGTATCTTCGTAGATGAAACTCGCTTCTAATTCGGTCTGCAAATAAGAATCTGGCGAAAACGAAAAACCTTTTGCGGTCTTTCTTTGCGCATATAATTTAATTAAATCAAAGGCAATTTGCTTAACTTTTGCTTTGGTTTTTTGTTTTAAAGATTTCCAACTTGGTGAACCGAGTTTATTCAACACAATTTCTCTTCCATCTGGTCCATTATATTTTGAAATTTTATGAAGCGAATGAATGGAAACGTAGAGTAAATCGTTGTTTTTATAGGTTAATTTAAAACATTCTTGCGTTTTTCCATCGTTGGTCACTTTTACCAATCCCATAAATTTCCCAATTCCGTGGTCGATATGTGTGATGTAATCGCCTACTTTTAGTGACATCAAATCTTTCAGCGTTAACTGCTCTGATTTTGCAAAAGAATTTTTGGCTTTATATCTTTGGTATCGGTCAAAAATCTGATGGTCTGTATAAACCGAAATTTTTAGTTGAGCATCTACAAAACCTTCGTGAAGCTCAGATTTGAAAACTTTATAAAGCTGTTGATGTTCCTCATTTTGCTGAAGCGAAGCGAAAATTTCTTCTAATCTTTCTTTTTGTTTCTCGCTGGAAAAAGAAATCCACGTTTCGTAGCCTTCCTCTTTTTTCTCTTTTAAATCTTCGGCGAGAAGTTCAAAATTTTTATGAAAACTTGGCTGCTGAGATTGGTTGAGTTGTAAATTAGTAAAATCGTTAAGTTGTTGAGAAGTAAAATCGATAACTTTAAATTTCTGGAAATCTCTCAAAAAAACTTCATCAGAAACAAATAATTCTTCCGGCTTTTGATGTTTAATTTCTTTGCCTAAATTTTCAAATTTTGCGTCTGCTTTTTCGTAGAAATCCTTCAGCTTTTTTATCGTGAGATAAGCATTTTTAGTAACAATGAAACTATTTTTTGGCAATAAATCGAGTAAAGAAACCTTTGTCCCTGAAACCGCAAAATTCATATTAGAAACCAATTCAAATTCATTGACTTTTCCTGTGGAAAGTTGCGTCTCAATATCAAATTCCTTAATGCTTTCAACTTCATTTCCAAAAAAAGTAATTCTGAACGGTTTTTCATAAGCATAGGAAAAAACATCTACAATTCCACCACGAACCGAAAAATCTCCTGGTTCCGAAACAAAATCGGTGAAATTAAAATTAAATTGATTGAGCAATTCTTCCGTAAAATCAAAATCTAATTGATCTCCAACTTTTATTTTATGAGAAATCGCCTTGAAATCTTCCTTTTTCAAGACTTTTTCTGAAAGTGAAGAAGCTGTGGCTACAATAATTTTAGATTTTTTATCAAAATTCAAACGATTCAGCACTTCAGTTCGTAAAACGATGTTGGCATTTTGCGTTTTCTCAATTTGATAAGGCTCAAGATGTGTTTCAGGGAAGTACAGCACACTTTCTTCGCCAATCATTTCTTCTAATTCTGAAGTAATATAATGTGCAGATTCCTTATCATCAATAATGAAAAGAATATCTTTTTTCTGTGTAAGGAACAATTCTGCCACCAAAATTGAAGGGACAGAACCAGCAAAACCTTTCACAGAAACGTGTTGGTTTTTATCTAAATTTTCAAAAATTTCTTGTCCGAAATTCTTTTTCAGAAACTCAGGAAGAAGAGTTTGATTGATATTTTTTAGCATTGTAAAATCATAAAGTTGTAAAAATTGCTTAATCGCTTTTAAAATTTTATAAAACGACAAAAGCGATTTCGGGGTTCTCCGAAATCGTTACTTTTTGGCAAAAATACGATTTTAAATTTTGACAATTATTACAATCTTGATTTCAATCAATTTTTATGTTGATAGAAGAATTTAATTTTGATAAAAAATTACATTATGAGAACTCTATTTTCTTTACTTACAATTTATCTCATGACAAATGGTGGCGGTTGTGATCGTCCAGCAGAATTTGTAGATAATTCAAGAGTTGTAGTAGAAGGAACGGTTTTAGATTCGTTACAAAAGCCTATTCCTAAACAGCTTATTTATTTTTCAAACGGCATTCAATCGTCTGAAATCAAAACTCAACCAAATGGTAATTTCCACTTTTCGTTTCCAGGAACCAATAAAAATCCAACGTTACAAACAGGAGAAAAAATAATTTCTTTGGAAGCGTCTAAAGACAATTCTTGTAGAATTATTTATCCTAATATATTGGTTATTGATGACTCTGCTACTTATCTAAATGTAAAACTAATTATAAAATAACCATGAAAAACATAATATCGCTTCTGTCTTTCTTCTTTGTTTTGCAGATTTCCGCACAAAAAAAAGAAAACTATAAATTTTCAGCAGATTTAAAAATGATCTTATATTCTGGCATAGGAAATCAATATTTTAAAAATAGTTTTAGTGCTTCACCAGGAATCAATTTTAAATTTCGTTATCAGATTAATCAAAAATTTGGATTATTTTTTGATGTAAGAAACGTTTTTATCAACATCAAAAATCCAGAAATATTTGGTGATTTTTCTAGCTTACAATTAATGAATTACAACTTTGGAGGAAGTTATACATATCCTCTACAGCCCAAATTAGACCTGGAAGGAAATTTATCTATTGGTGCTTTATCTTTCACTGGAAAATCCACTGGAAATTCTTCAAAATACAATCAATCTGGTTTTACTTATGGTTTGGGAGCTAATTTTGTGTATCATGTTCAAAAGAAAGGAAAAATAGATTTGGTAGGTGGTTTAGAATATCAAAATTTGAATTCTAGTTTAACTATTGATAATCGCTATTACGAAAACTATTACAATCACTCATCAGTTATTATTCCTAATTTAGGATTGCGATTAAACTTTTAAGGCATTTTTAAGAATTAATAAAATTTAGTTAATCTTTACAAAAATTTTTCTACATTGATAAATCTGTTATAACTTTACTTCATTAAAATAACAAAATCACTAAATAAAATGAAAAAAATCATTACTGCAATGTCTTTAGCTTTTGGGCTGATCTTTGCAAGCGCACAAACTACCGCTCCTGCTACTCCTAAAAAAGCTGTTGAGGCGAAAAAAGTAGCTAAAGAAAAATCTGCTGATTCTAAAAAATCTGTAGAAACGAAAAAAGCAGAAGTAAAAAAAGTAACTAAAGAAAAAACGGCTGCAGCTACTGCAACTGGTGTAAAACTGAAAAAAGACGGCACACCAGATAAACGTTATAAAACGGCACAACATCTAAAAAAAGATGGAACGCCTGATAAAAGATTTAAAGAAAATCAGAAATAGTTATTGTTTAGATAGGGAAAACTTCTTCCTTACAAGAACCGATGAAAAATTCATCGGTTTTTTGTTTATTTTTGCAAAATGATTGGTTTTATTAAAAAAACTGCTGCTAAAATCTGGGCAAAAAGCCACGTAAAGCAGACTGATAATTATAAAAATAACGCAGAACAGCTTCAAGAAAAATTACTTCTTGACATGGTAAAATCTGCCGAAAAAACACTTTTTGGACTTCAACATCAATTTTCGGAGATAAAATCTGTAAAAGATTTTCAGAAAAATGTGAAAATTTCTGATTACGAAGACTTAAAACCATTCATAGAAAAAGTAAAACACGGCGACAAAAATATTCTTTGGCAAGAAAAACCAGAATATTTTGCCAAAACATCTGGAACAACCTCTGGAACCAAATATATTCCTCTCACCAAAGAAGGAATGGATTTTCAAGTAAAAGCTGCACAATCTGCACTTTTCCATTATATTGCCCAGAAAAATAACGCCGATTTTGTAAACGGAAAAATGATTTTCTTACAAGGTTCACCAGAATTAGAGGATAAAAACGGTATAAAAACAGGCAGACTTTCGGGAATTGTGGCGCATCATATTCCGAAATATTTACAAAAAAACAGATTGCCAAGCTACGAAACCAATTGTATAGAAGATTGGGAAACCAAAGTGGATAAAATTGTAAAAGAAACCGAAAAGGAAAACATGACGCTGATTTCGGGAATTCCGCCTTGGTTGATTATGTATTTTGAAAAATTGATTGACCGAAATGGCAAAAAAATAAAACAATTGTTCCCGAATCTTCAACTCATTGTAACTGGCGGTGTAAACTATGAACCTTACAGAGAAAAAATGGAAGAATTATTGGGCGGAAAAGTAGATATTATCCAAACGTTTCCTGCAAGTGAAGGTTTTTTTGCGTTCCAAGATAATTATCAAAAAGAAGGACTTTTACTCCAAACCAATCACGGAATTTTCTATGAATTTGTTCCTTTGGAAGAATACGGAAAAGAAAATGCAAGGAGGTTGACTTTGAAAGATATTGAACTTAACAAAGATTATGCGTTGATTTTGACTACCAATTCTGGACTTTGGGCGTATTCTATTGGTGATGTAGTAAGATTTATTTCAAAAAATCCGCACAGAATTTTAGTTTCTGGAAGAACCAAACATTTTACCTCAGCTTTTGGTGAACATGTAATTGCTTTTGAAGTAGAAGAAGCGATGAAAGCAACGGTAGATAAATTTCCAGCACAAATTACCGAGTTTCATCTTGCGCCACAAGTCAATCCTGAAAATGGAGAATTACCTTATCACGAATGGTTTATCGAATTTGAAAAAGAGCCTGAAAATCTGGAAAATTTCAGACAAAATCTCGATTTGGAAATGCGCAAAAGAAACACTTATTATGATGATTTAATTGCTGGAAATATTTTACAAGCTTTGAAAATTACCAAATTGCAGAAAAATGCTTTCCAAGAATATGCAAAATCTGAAGGAAAATTGGGCGGACAAAACAAAATCCCACGTTTGGCGAATGATCGGAAGATTGGGGAGTTTTTAGGGAAATTTAAAATTTAATTATTCACTTACAAACTTCAACCCTAAAATAGAAATAATTAAAGTTGACACAAAAAATACACGCCAAAAAGTGGCTGGTTCGTTAAAGAAAAAAATCCCCATCAAAACACTTCCTACCGCTCCAATTCCAGTCCAAACTGCGTAAGCTGTACCAATTGGTAAACCATTTTCGCCAGAAATAGCTTTGTACATCAAAAACATTGAGAGAAATAGACACACCAAAAAACCTAACCACCAATAAAGATTTTCCTTACCAGAAGTTTGTTGAGCTTTTCCTAAGCAAAAAGCAAATGATGTTTCAAATAATCCCGCGATAATAAGTATTAACCAATTCATAATACAAATATAGAATTTAACCATTAAAAAATTCTGGCAATTATTTTATCTTTGCTCAATGATTTCTTTAGAGCCTATAAAAACTCTTCAAATAAAAGAGTTTAGAAACCTACTTACCGGAAGATTTTTTTTGATTTTAGCTTTTAGAATGCTTGCCACATTATTGGGATGGTGGGTTTATCAGCTCACTAAAGACCCTTTTTCAATAGGCTTAATAGGTCTTTCTGAAGTGATTCCTGCAGTTTCTACGGCTTTGTACGCTGGGCACGTAATAGATATGAACGAGAAGAAAAAAATGCTTCTTATGTGTACTTTAGGATATTTTATACTGATTTCGTTACTACTGATTCCTGCGTTTTATGCATCAAATCTTCATTTCACAGGACATCAAATCACTTATTATATCTATGGAATTATTTTTTTCACTGGAATTTGCAGAGCATTTATAGGTCCTATAGTTCCTGTGATGATTCCAAAAATTGTAGGCTCAGAAAAATTACCTAATGCAATTACTCTTAATCAAGCTACGTTTCTTACAGCTTCGGTTTCTGGTCACGCAATTGGCGGATTTTTAATCGCGATGATTACCATAAAATGGACTTTGGTGGTGATTTTATTTTTGATTTTATTGGCTTCTATATTTTTCTTTCAAATTAATAGGCAACATTCTGAACACCAAAAAAACAAATTACAAATTTGGTCTTCTATGAAAGAAGGCATCTCTTATATTTATAGGACCAAGGAAATTCTTGGCGCACTCTGTTTAGATATGTTTGCCGTACTTTTCGGTGGAGCTGTAGCGATGATTCCTGTGTTTGCAAGTGATATTCTTAAAGTAGGAGCAGATGGTTTTGGGCTTTTAAACGCTGCTTCTGACATTGGTTCTATGATGATTATTGTAACATTATCTTTTATCCCTTTAAGAAGAAATCAAGGAAAAATTTTAATTGGTGTGGTTACAGGATTTGGGCTTTGTATTATTGGATTTGGGCTATCTAAAATGTATTGGCTTTCTTTCTTATTCTTGATGCTAAGCGGAATGTTTGATGGAATTTCTGTAGTAATCCGAGGAACAATAGTACAACTGAAAACACCTGACAATATTAGAGGTAGAGTAATGAGTGTAAACTCTATATTCATTATGTCTAGTAATGAAATGGGACAATTCGAAAGTGGCGTAATGGCCAAAATGTTAGGTGTAGTAAGGTCTGTAATTTTTGGAGGAACAATGACTGTTCTTATTGCTCTTTCAGTAGGGAAATTTGTTCCTAAATTAAGAAAGATGGAATATTAAAAAAAAGCCGAATTGCTTCGGCTCTTTATTTTTAATCTTTTATTATTTTTATCGTCTTCTCTCCTTTATCTGTATCTAATTTTAGGATATAGAAACCTTTTTTGAGATTACTTAGGTTAACTTTTCCATTAATTAATGCAAGCTCAGAGAGTTTTTGACCTGAGTAAGAAATTAATTCTACAGATTTAATCTTCAGTTTTCCCGAAAACACCAAATAATCTTTTACAGGATTAGGATATGCTTTAAAATCTAATCTATCTAAATCTGAAGTACTTAATACGGAACTCTGAACCGCTCCAGTAAGTGTAGCGTTAGATGAAGTGAGGTCGCCTCCACAAACTCCACTAGTCACAGATGTGTTTTCTACCCAAGTTCCTAAACTTAAATCTGGTGGATTAGGCGCGCTAGAAGAGGTATTACTGTATATAAGATTAGGATTTATAAAATCGCCATCTCCTCTATCTGCCAAAAACTCCCATTTACTTGTTGAACTATTCCATTGAAACATAAATTCACAAGTTCCTAAACCAGAACAATCTTGTCCATCAACAGGCGTAGTTATGTATATATTTCTACCTGTAGCATCTGTACCTGTCTTACTAAAAACAAAATTCTGATCATCAAACAAAGGAATACAGCCTTTAAACGTAATGGTTTGTGCATTCATCATTGAAGATAAAAGCACAAAAAAAAGCAGCTTTTTCATACATTAGTTTCTAGATGGGAAAATGCCTTGCAATGCAATAATATAATTCACACCAAGTGATGGCTGAGAAATATTTACAGGCTGACTAGAACCTGTTATTCCTATCATTCCTGATTTCATAGTAGTATTAGGTGCCGCATCAGAATATTCTTTGTCTAATGCTTTTGTATTAGCGGGCAAACTATTTGTAGGTAAATTTTGGTTTCCTTCAGAAGTTACAGCATTTACAGCATGGCTATGAGCTGGCATTTGTGCTGTTGTAAGAGTTACTGTTTCTGAGCCAAACTGTTGTCCCAAATCTTTGTATGACAAGCCCGGTCCTTGCCCAAATCCTACTGGCGCTCTTCCTCTTAAATCTGGAAGTGCAAAGGTTGTAACTCCGTTTCCTCCATAGGTAGTTCCTAAAAGCGCAAATAACGCTTGATTCTGTGCAATAGGCAAAATCTGACCTTGACAAAAAGCCCACCCTGTAGGAGCGAAATTTCCAGCAAACATTCTAATCTCTCCTAGAAACGCTTCTACCTGTTGTGCATTAGCCTTTCCCATGCTTAGGATTGCAAACAATCCAATTAGTAAAAATTTTTTCATAATATAAAAGTTTTTTTGATTTGATAAAAATAATCATTTTTTATTAAAATTATTTTATTTTTTATAAAAATTAACTTTTCCACAGATTAAACTTTTGATTTTAAGCAATTTAACTCAGATTAGATCAATTTTGTTAATAAAGTTAAGTATAAAAAAGCATCAAAAAAACTATCTTTGCTACATGGCACAGAAGGAAACATTATCATCTCTTACTCATGGTAATTTCGCGAAGGAACTCTCTATCTCAAACGGCAAAATGCCACCAAATGCAGTAGAATTCGAGAAATTGGTTATTGGTACATTTTTAATCGACAAAAAAGGATTAGACTACTCTATTGATTTACTTAGTCCAGAGGTTTTTTACGACCCGAGACACCAAGAAATTTTCAGAGCAATCCTTCGTTTGTATGAGAAAAACGAACCAGTTGACTTAATGACCGTAATCCAAGATCTCAAAAGAAACGAAAAACTAGGATTAGCAGGTGGTGACCATTATATTATTGATTTAACAATGGGCGTAAGTTCTTCTGCTCACATTGAATATCACGTACGTGTAATTTTAGAAAAATTCATTTTAAGAAGCTTAATTAATGTTTCTGCTAACGTGATAGACAATTCTTACAAAGAATCTACAGACGTTTTTGAACTTCTAGATAAAGCAGAACAATCGTTCTTCGAAATTACCAACGGAACCATCAAAAAAGGATTTGACACTGCAAATTCATTAGTAAAAGAAGCCATTGATAAAATAAAATCTCTAAAAGACAAAGAAGGTCTTTCTGGTGTTCCATCTGGATTTAGAGATGTGGACAAAGAAACTGGAGGTTGGCAAAACTCTGACCTTATCATTATTGCAGCTCGTCCTGCAATGGGGAAAACCGCTTTTATTCTTTCGATGGCAAGAAATATCTGTGTTGACCATCAAATTCCGATGGCGCTTTTTTCTCTAGAAATGGCATCAGTTCAGTTAATTACCAGAATGATTGCTTCAGAAACAGGAATTTCTTCAGAAAAATTAAGAAAAGGACAAATGTCTGAAGAAGAATGGCAAAGACTTTTTTCCAACGTTTCTGCATTAGAAAGTGCACCACTTTATATAGACGAAACCCCCGCTCTTTCCGTTTTTGACTTTAGAGCAAAATGCCGAAGATTGGTGATGCAACACGGTGTAAAAATCATTATGGTAGATTATTTACAGTTGATGACCGCCAATTCTGGAGGAAAAGGTGGAGGAAACAGAGAGCAAGAAATCGCAACCATCTCTCGTTCCCTAAAAGCTATCGCCAAAGAATTAAACGTGCCCGTAATTGCACTTTCTCAGTTATCTAGAACCGTAGAAACCAGACCCAACAAAAGACCTCAACTTTCTGACCTTAGAGAATCTGGAGCGATAGAGCAAGATGCTGACATTGTGTCTTTTATCTACAGACCAGAATATTACAAAATAGAACAATGGGAAGACGAAACACCATCTGCTAACCAAGCCGAACTTATCATTGCTAAACACAGAAATGGTTCTATTGCAGACGTTAGACTTTCTTTCCACGGTAGTTTGGCAAAATTCTCAGATTTAGATATTTTCGGAAATTATCAAACTTCTGGCTTTGCACAGCAAGACGAACCTGGCGGTTTTGAAAAACTGAGAGTTTCGGTAGATCCAGGTGCAGCTTTTGGTGTTCCAGACAACGGAAACGTCTCTGGCTCTGCGATGAATGATGATGAAGATGAGGAAATGCCGTTTTAAAAAATGTAAAATCGAAGATTCGTAAAATCGTAAAAAGTGTATTTTCGCTAAACGATTTTACAACTTTACGATTTACAACTTTACTTTACATGAAAATCGAAATTTACACAGACGGAGCTTGTAGTGGCAATCCCGGAAAAGGAGGCTACGGAATTCTAATGCGCGTTCCCGAAAAAAAATACCAAAAAACTTTTTCCGAAGGTTTCAGATTAACCACCAATAATAGAATGGAACTTTTGGCAGTAATAGAAGCCTTGGAAAAATTGAAAAATCCTGAAAATGATGTTCATGTTTTTACCGATTCTAAATATGTAGCTGATGCTATTAATCAAAATTGGATTTTTGGATGGATAAAAAAAGGTTTTAAAAATGTGAAAAACCCTGATTTATGGCACAGATTCGTTCCACTTTTCAGAAAACATAAAATCGAATTTCATTGGATAAAAGGTCATGCTGGTCATCCTGAAAATGAAATCTGTGATCAATTAGCCGTAAAAGCTTCTCAATCTGAAAATTTAAAAATAGACGCTTTCTTTGAAAACCAGAAAGAAGGCGGGCTATTTTAAAATGAATGGTGAATTTACTTCGAAATGAATTTCTTTATTGTTTTGAAAATTCTTATTTTTGATTAAAGTTTCAATACCTTTAGACTTTAAACAAAAAATGATAAAAACAGATGTACTCGTCATCGGCTCAGGAATTTCGGGGCTTTCGTATGCCATTAAAATTGCAGAACAATTGCCTGACACCAAAATTACCATCGTCACCAAAGCCGAAGAAGACGAAACCAATACCAAATACGCACAAGGTGGCCTTGCTGTAGTGATGGATTTTGATACAGATAATTTCCAAAAACATATTGATGACACCATGCGAGCTGGAGATTATGAAAACAACAGAGAGGTGGTAGAAATGGTCATTAAAGAAGGACCAGAACGTTTCCGTGAGATTGTAGAATGGGGCGTAAATTTTGATAAAAAAGAAGACGGCGAATTCAAATTAGGACGAGAAGGCGGTCATACAGAATTTAGAATTGTACATCACAAAGACATTACTGGCGCAGAAATAGAACGTGCTCTTCTTGCTTATTGCAACAAATCCAAAAATATAGAAATTCTTGATTATCATTACGTTATAGACTTAATTACACAACACCACGTTCCGAATAAAACTTTAGATATTGATAATTTGAATTGTTATGGAGCTTATGTTTTGGATCAAAAAAATAAGAAAATCAAGAAAATCACGGCAAAAGTAACGATGGTTGCCACTGGTGGTTGTGGTCACGTATACAAAAATACAACCAATCCAAAAATTGCAACTGGAGACGGAATTGCTTTTGTACATAGAGCCAGAGGTAAGGTTTCTAATATGCAATACATTCAATTTCATCCTACTGCTATGTATTCTAAACGAGACGGAATGTTGTTTCTAATTTCCGAAGCTGTGAGAGGTGATGGCGCAAAACTTCGCTTAAAAAATGGCGAAAAGTTTATGCATAAATATGACGACAGAGAAGAATTGGCTTCCAGAGATATTGTTGCAAGAGCTATTGACAACGAAATGAAAATTTCTGGTGACGAATTTGTAGGTTTAGATTGCCATGAAATGAACAAAGAAAAATTTATTGAACATTTCCCCAATATTTATCAAAAATGTATGGATGAAGGTATAGATCCTTTCAAACAATTGATTCCTGTAGTTCCTGCAAGTCATTATTTAATGGGAGGAATTGTTGTGGATAAAGACGGACAATCTTCTATCAAGAATCTTTTTGCGGTAGGAGAATGCACCAATTCTGGGCTTCACGGCGCTAATAGACTCGCTTCCAATTCGCTACTAGAAGGATTAGTTTTTGGGCATAATGCTGCAATGAAAACCGTAGAACTTCTTAATTTAGATGAATTTAATTACTTTGACTTGCAAAATGTACCCGAATGGAATGATGAAGGAATGAAAGTAATGGAAGAAAAGGTATTGATTACTTATCTTAGAAAACAACTTCAGGAAATGATGAGCGACCTAGTAAGCATTGTAAGAAGCAATGACCGATTGAAGTTGGCACAGAAAAAACAAAAAGAAATTTTCGAAGCAGTAACGGAACTTTATAATTATTCTGTGATTTCGCCAGAGCTTTCAGAATTGAGAAATCTAGTTAATGTATCTTATCTTATTATTAAAAATTCGCTGGAAATGACGGAAAACAAAGGTGCATTTTATAATAAGGATTTTGTAAAATCCTAACTGAAACGTGATTTTCAAACAAAATAAAACTACTTCAAACAAAAAATCAAATCGCATACAATGAAACGTCCAACTTACGTTACCGATAAAGCCTTAAAACAATTTATAAAATCTGCCTTAGAAGAAGATATCCAAAGTGGTGATCATTCTACCCTATCTACCATCCCTGCTGATTTGATACAAAGTGCCAAACTTTTGGTAAAAGAAGATTGTATCTTAGCAGGAGTAGAATTGGCTGAAATAGTTTTCAAAACTTTTGATAAAAATTTAAAAATGGAAGTTTTTATCAAAGATGGAGAAAATGCAAAAAAAGGAGATACCGCTTTTATCGTTACAGGAAAAGCACAATCTATATTATCTACCGAAAGGCTGATTCTTAATTGTATGCAAAGAATGTCTGGAATAGCCACACTTACTCATGATTGGGATTCTAGGCTTATTGGCACTAAAACCAAACTTTTGGACACCAGAAAAACCACTCCTAATTTCAGAATTTGCGAAAAATGGGCAGTTTTCATTGGTGGAGGCACCAATCACAGATACGGATTGTATGATATGATTATGCTAAAAGACAACCATATAGATTACAATGGCAGCATAACCAATGCAGTGAAAATGACGCAACAATACCTCAAAAAAAATAAATTAAATTTAAAAGTAGAAGTAGAAACCAGAAATCTAGCCGAAGTACAAGAAGCTGCTCAACTTGCAGGCAAAGGAATTGATAGAATTATGTTGGATAACATGGATGTAAAAATGATGACACAAGCTGTAAAACTCATTAATGGTAAATGTGAAACTGAAGCTTCAGGTGGCATTTTAAGGGAACAATTAAATGAGATTGCACAGACGGGGGTCACCTATATATCAGCTGGAGCACTTACTCACTCAGCAGAAAATATAGACCTGAGCCTCAAAGCAATAAAGTAAAAACATACCAAACCACGCTCTATAGCGTGGTTTTATGCTTATCATAAAAAAAGTTTAAAAATATTAACATTATGTTAATTTTTGTTAATGAAAAAAAGTGTATTTTCGCCACAATAAAATCTAATTAATTTTTTATGAAATCCAACTATTTAGGAAAGCATAGGCTTTCAGTTGTAATTGCACTTTCTGTGGCTAGCGTAGCTTTTGGACAAGTTGCAAAAGATTCTACAAAATCTAAAGATATCGATGCGGTTATCTTGAAAGGAGTTACAGACATTGCTAAGGACAGAAAAACTCCTGTAGCTGTTTCTAACATTAAAGCAGCACAAATTATAGAAAGAGTAGGAAACCAGGAACTAGTAGAAATCCTGAACACAACACCATCTGTATATGCTACAAAAGGCGGCGGTGGCTTTGGAGACTCTGGAATTACTTTACGCGGTTTCGAATCAAGAAACGTTGCTGTAATGGTAAACGGAATGCCAGTAAACGATATGGAAGGGGGCACTGTCTACATGTCTAACTGGACTGGTCTTGCCGATGTAACAAGCACAATGCAAGTACAAAGAGGGCTTGGTTCTTCTAAATTAGCAATTGCTTCCGTAGGAGGTACAATGAACTTTCTTACGCGTTCTGCTGACATGAAAGAAGGAGGTGTATTTAGATTAGGTCTTGGTAATGATAATTTCTTAAAAACATCTTTTGCCTATAATACTGGAAAATCTGGAAAAGGATGGTCATCTTCATTTTTAATAAGTAGACAAGCTGGAGCAACTTATGTTGAAAATACAGATTATGAATCTTATGCTTACTACTTTGCTTTGGGATACCAACCTAATACAAAGCATAACTTACAGTTTATGATTACTTCTGCTCCACAATGGCATAACCAAAGAACTTACGCTTCTACAATAACTAATTACATCAAATACAATCCCGATCATGATGGGACTCCATACAGACAGTACAATTCTGATTTTGGGTATTACACAGATTCTTATGGCAATAGAATTGCTTTAGCTAACAGAACTAATTATTATAGCAAGCCTGTAATTATGTTAAACTGGGACTGGACAATCAATGAAAAATCAACTTTAAGCACCGTCGCATATATGTCTAACGGACGTGGCGGAGGAACAGGAGAACTTGGAAAAGTTGGAGGAAAATCAATAACTAGTTTTTACGACAATAATGGTCATTTTGATTTTGATAAGATTTTTGCAGCAAATGCCGCTGTAGATGTTAATGCCGCTGCAGCTGGAAGCACTTTAATCAGAAGATCCAGCATTAACTCTCACAATTGGTATGGTATCTTAATGAACTTCCAACATAAACTAAATGATAACTGGAATATCTCTGTAGGTACAGATGATAGATATTATTATGGTTACCATTATCAGGTTATATCAGATTTATATGGAGCTTCTGGATATAAAGACAATACTAATAAAAATATTGCTGCAAATGTTGTAAAAAACACTTACGACTATCAAAAATTATCTTGGAATCCTTTTGGAGGCCCTTTGGCTCCGTTATCTGATAGAATTGCTTATAGTAATGATGGTGAAGTATTATGGTACAGTGGGTTCGGACAAATAGAATATACTAAAGAAAAATTGTCTGCATTTTTACAAGGGTCACTATCTAATCAAGGCTATCAAAGAATCGACGAATTTGTAAAGCCTGGCACAATGCAACAAGGACAATCTGTTGATAGAAAAACAGGATTTAAAAACTTATTTGGTTACACTATAAAAGGAGGTGTTAACTATAATATTGATAGCCATCATAATGTATTTGGTAACATTGGATATTACAGTAAACAACCTTTTATGAACTCGGTTTACCCAAGCAATCAGCAAGTAGTAAATCCTACACTAACCAATGAAAAGATTTTTGGTGCAGAAGTAGGTTATGGATTCAAATCTGCAAAATTTAATGCAAAGATAAATCTATACCGAACTGAATGGAAAGATAGATGGTTTAGAAGAACTAACATCCCAAATATTGACGGTAATGGCAGCACAGGTTACTCAGAAATTAGTGGAATTGCGCAACTTCACCAAGGTGCTGAGTTTGAGGCAAGCTATAAAGTAAATAAGTATTTAGAATTAGAAGGTATGCTTTCTTATGGGGATTACAAATACAAAGGAAATGCAACTGGATCTAACTTCCTAGATGATAACACACCTGTTTCAACCAATGGTAGTAATACCTCAGTACTATATTTAGATAATGTAAAAGTTGGAGGAACTAACAATAGTATTCCTCAAACTACGGCATCATTAGGAGCAACTATTATTCCTGTAGAAGATCTTAGAATCTATGGAACTTGGCAATATGTGGGAAGAATCTATTCATCACTGAATGTTGCAGATTTCATAAAGCCAGGTAACACTGCATTACAATTACCAGATTTCAATCTGCTTAATGTAGGAGCTTCTTATAAGATTAAAGTAAAAGATACTAAACAATCTTTCACTATTGGTGCAAATATTTATAATTTGCTTGACACTACTTACATTCAGGATGGCTCAACTAATATTAAAGCTAAACAAGCATCAGATTTTGCAACAACAGCACAATATGAAGCATACCAAGCTACTCTTTACAAAGGAATAGATCCATCTAACAGAGTATATTTCGGATTTGGCAGAACATGGTCTGCAACACTATCTTACAATTTCTAGAATTTAGATTTTTGATAATTGATCCCGACTTTTCAGTCGGGATTTTTTTTGTAAATATTCCAAAAATGTTTTGTAAATTTGTGTGAATTTCAATTGACTATGATAATAGTGAAAAAATTCAAACCCAATCAAGCAAGATTTACTCTTAGTCTTATCATTTTATTTTCGCTCTCCACTTTTATTTATGCGCAAAATCCTGCGTCTCTTTCCAATGATGAGCAAATTTTAGATAAAAAACTCTCTCTATTAAAAAACAATATCTTAACCAATGCCGAAAAAGAAAAACTCCCTATTTACAGCACTACTTTTTCTGCTCTGAAACCATTGATAGAAAATTCTGAACTATATAAAACATTCCAAAAAATGCCCAAAGGCGGTCTTCTTCATAGCCACAGCGGAGGAATTGCCAATGCAGAATGGCTAGTAAATAAAGCCGCGGAATATAATAATTGTTACGTTTTTACTAATTCAGAAAACCAACAAAATTACCTCTATGGTCAACTGATGATTTTTAAAGAAAACGAAGCGCCAACTGGCTTTGTTAAACTAAAAGATTTTTTGAAAAACAACCCCAATCAAAAAGAGAAACTACTTCAATTACTAACTTTAAAGAGAAATAACCTTTCGGAATATTTAGATTATTGGGTAGAATTCGAGAAGAGGTTTCAAAGAATTGGGAGCTTGCTTACCTATCGCCCAATATTTAAGGAATATTACAAAGAAGCCTTCCAAGAATTGATCAATGACAATGTACAGCATGTAGAGATAAGGTACATTTTCGGGCAATTATTTGATGAAAATAAGCAAGATTATCCAATAGAAACCGCAGTTTTGGATTTGAAAGAAATCGAAAAACAAATCCAAAAAACACATCCTGAATTCACACTAAAAATTATCTACACCAGCTTGAAATTTTTAGACAAAAACATGGTAGAAAAAGAATTAGAAAAAGCATATCGACTCAAAAAAGAATACCCAGATTTCATTACAGGGTTTGATTTGGTTGCCAATGAAGCTACAGGAAATTCGGTGGCATATTTTAACCCTCTTTGGAAGAATATGAAAAATCTAGAAAAAAAATACGGAGTAAACCTTCCGCTTTATCTTCACGCTGGTGAAAGCTGTAGTCTTTATAATCAAAACATCTCGGAAATCCCTATGGAAGATAATAAAAGAATAGGGCACGCTCTTAATCTAATTTACTTTCCAAAGCTGATGGAAAAAGTGAAACAACACCAAAATTTGATAGAGGTAAGCCCTATTAGCAATCAGATTTTAGGCTATGTAAGCGACCTAAGAAACCATCCTGCAAGAGTGCTTTTGGCAAACAATGTCAATATATCCATCAATAGTGATGACCCTGGGGTTTTCGGGTATGATGGTCTTTCTTATGATTTTTGGATGGCATATCTCAATTGGGATTTAACGGTAAAAGATTTAAAAAAATTAATCTTTAATAGTATAGAATTTTCCTCTTTAAATTCTTCTGAAAAGCAAAAAGCAAAACTACATCTTCAAAAAGAGTGGACTGTTTTTGTTAAAAATTCTATTCAATAGATTTTATAAATTCATTATTAAGATTTTGTAATCTACAGGCGGTTTGCGATATTTTTATATATTTGCATTTCAAAAACTTATCAATGGATTTACACAACGTTTTTTTACACGCACATAGAGGATTTGCATACCTTATTTTATTAATTGTTGCCTTATTTATTGTTTCACTTTTGGCTGTCATGTTTGGCTATTCTGGTAAAATCAATAAATTATTAAGAAAATCTACTCTGTTTACGATGATTTTCTTCCATACACAATTTTTAATTGGCTTGGCGATGTTACTTTTTGCCTCTAGTTTTATGAGTATTGTAAAAGCTAACGGTATCGGCTTTATTATGAAAAATTCTGATTTAAGATTCACGTACATAGAGCATCCTTTTTCTATGCTGCTAGCGGCAGTTTTATTAACTATTGCTAATAAAAAAATCAAACAAAACGAAACCATGAATTTTGCTATTGTTATACTTTCGGCAATTGCTTTAGCATTATTTTTCTTTGCATTTCCTTTTGCAAAATTATTTAACACTTAATAAAATATATATTAACCTTTAATTTTTAATTACAATGAAAATCGCAGTAGTAGGCGCAACTGGTATGGTTGGCCAAGTTATGTTGAAAGTATTGGAAGAGAGAAATCTTCCTATCACAGAGTTAATTCCGGTAGCATCAGAGAAATCTGTAGGTAAGAAGGTTACTTATAAGGGCAAGGAATTTAGCATCGTTTCAATGGATACCGCGATTGCAATGAAACCTGAAATTGCCATTTTTTCGGCAGGAGGTGGTACTTCTCTAGAGTATGCTCCTGAATTTGCAGAAGTTGGCACTGTTGTTATTGACAATTCTTCCGCATGGAGAATGGATCCTACTAAAAAATTGGTAGTTCCAGAAATCAATGCATCAGAATTAACTAAAGAAGACAAAATTATAGCAAACCCAAACTGTTCTACCATCCAAATGGTAATGGTTCTGAATCCGCTACACAAAAAATATAAAATTAAAAGAGTAATTGTTTCTACTTATCAATCAGTTTCAGGAACTGGTAAAGCTGCAGTAGATCAATTAAACGCAGAAATTGCTAATGCAGTAAATCCTGGTTCTGTGGAAGTAAATGCTGTTTATCCTTATCAAATTTTCAAAAACGCATTGCCACAGTGTGATGTTTTTTATACTGATGATTACACCAAAGAAGAATTAAAATTAATGAACGAACCTAAAAAAATTATGGGAGACGATTCATTAAAAATCACAGCAACAGCTGTGAGAATTCCGGTACAAGGTGGTCACTCAGAAAGTGTAAATGTAGAATTTGAAAATGATTTTGATTTAGCTGAGGTTAAAGAAATTCTTGCCAATACATCAGGCGTTGTTCTACAAGACGAT
The DNA here is from genome assembly GCA_002337005.1 of Flavobacteriales bacterium UBA1937. Taxonomy (GTDB): domain Bacteria; phylum Bacteroidota; class Bacteroidia; order Flavobacteriales; family Weeksellaceae; genus Cloacibacterium. Next base: position 58,437 of record DDFD01000112.1, read on the forward strand.
GTAGAAAACAAAGTATATCCTATGTGTTTCTATTCTGAAGGCAAAGACGATGTTTTTGTAGGAAGAATCAGAAGAGACGTTTCTCAGCCTAATACATTGAACTGCTGGATTGTAGCAGACAACCTAAGAAAAGGAGCTGCCACCAATGCAGTGCAAATTGCAGAATATGTAATAGCCAACGGTTTGGTTTAAAAAATAAAAATGCTCACAAAATTTGTGAGCATTTTTTTGCCATAGAATTAATATTTAAATTTTTCCTTTTTCGGCGGCGGCTTCGCCGCCG